>CALFVD010000059.1 GCA_937928005.1 uncultured Neomegalonema sp.
TATGCGCCTGAGAACCCGGCACGGACCCGCCAACATGGCCACCATGCGCCACACAGCCATCAATATCATCAAGGCAATCCCCGGAAAGGACAGCCTCAAGGTCAAGAGAAAGGCACTCGGATGGAGCGAAGACGCCCTCTACGACGCCATCAAAAATAGCGCTCAATAATCTTCAAGCGATTGCCGTGTTAAAGTCATCAACTTGTACGAAATTGCATCAACTTGTACGAAATTGCATCACTTTATCGCGAAAAATTTGTAAGTCTTGCAACTATGGCGATTGTTCGTGTCAACGCTCCTTGCATTTCATGCGCTATCCCCACTCTATGCGTCACTATGGCGATTTGAGATAAACCTGAGCCATGTTTCGCGCCAAGACCTGCACGAAACATGGCGCTTGATGATTCAGGATAATCACAATTCGCTTTGGCAAATGGGAGACGGCTATGAGCACTTTATCATTCTATGGCGCGGCGGGAACGGTTACTGGCTCATGCTCTCTTCTGGAGACGGGGCGGAATACTTGCCTTGTGGATTGTGGCCTGTTTCAGGGCAATAAGACGGTGCGGGCATTGAATGATGCGCCGTTTCCTTTTGCGGCGAAAGCACCCGACTTTATGCTGCTGACCCATGCGCATACGGATCATACTGGATTGATCCCAAAGCTTATTAAGCAGGGGTTTGGGGGGCCAATCTATGCCACGCAGGCGACGATTGATCTGTTGACCTTCATGCTGCCTGATTCAGCGCGGATTCAGGAATCCGATGCCGAACGCACAAACCGCTGGCGGCAACGGCGCAATAAACCACCCGTTGAGCCACTCTACAACGAAGCGGATGCAAAAGCGGCTTTGGAGCGGATGGTGGCGGTCGAGTACGGCGAATGGATCGAACCTGTTGCCGGATTTCACGCACGGTACTGGAATGCGGGTCATATCCTTGGCTCGGCCTCAATCGAAGTGAAGTTTGAGGAGGAGAACGGGGGCAATACGATGCGGCTGCTGTTCTCCGGGGATCTGGGACCGGATGAAAAGGTATTTCACCCTGAACCGGGCGGCGAGCAGGGCTTTGATTATATAATTTGTGAAAGCACCTATGGTGATCGGGAACGCGATGACTACACGCTCGAAGCGCGGCGTGAGGCTCTGCGCAAGGAACTCGTGGCCGGGTTAGAGCGTGGCGGGAATATCGTGATCCCCAGCTTCGCCGTCGAGCGCAGTCAGGAATTGTTGCATGATATCGGTGTGCTTTTGGCGAATGGGGAAATCCCGAAGGCGACTGTCTTTCTCGATAGCCCTTTGGCGAGCAAGGTGACGGATGTTTTCGTAAAACACGCCGCGCATCTGGAAGATGTGGCGGTGCCGAATGGCGACCTGTTCCGTGATCCGAATTTCCGCATTACCCGCAGCGTTGATGAAAGCAAGGCGATCAACACGATCAAGGGCGGTGCGATTATTATCTCAGCCAGCGGAATGGCCGATGCCGGGCGCGTATTGCACCATTTGAAGAACAATATCTGGCGCAAGGAATCCACGGTGTTGTTCGTTGGATATCAGGCACATGGCTCGCTGGGCAGTATCATCCAGTCCGGCAAATCGGACGTGCGCATCCATGGTAAGGAATTCAAGGTTAGCGCCGCGATCCGCACCATAGGGAACTACTCGGCCCATGCAGACCAAAGTGAATTGCTCGACTGGATCATGGAGCGCGCGCCCGTCGCTGGCGGCTTGTTCCTGAACCATGGTGATAATGACGCGCGCGGAGAATTGCGCCAATTGCTGGGTAAGCGGGGCATGGATACGGCGACGATCCTGATGCCGGAATTCGATGAGAGTTTCGATTTGACCGCTGGCACACCGAAATCGAAGGGTAGGGTAGCCCCGCGTATTGAGCAAGATGCGCTGGAGCGGGATTGGTATAATGACTATGCCGCTTTCATGCTTGCCCTTGGCAATGCGATGGAAGACGATTCCAACGACGGCAAGCGCCGCGATATCCTAGCCGCCCTGAATGATACTTTGTCGAAGAGCTGACCCATGAATATCCTCGTTTTGCAGCATGCCCGCGTCGAACATCCCGGTATTTTCCGTAGTTTTCTTGAGGAAGACGGCCATACGTGGACGGCGGTCGAGATGGATGAGGGGGAAGCGCCCCCCGCATTGGATGGATTCGATGCGTTATGGGTATTGGGCGGGCCAATGGATGTGTGGCAGGAAGAAGCGCATCCTTGGTTGGCAGGCGAGAAAGCGTTGATCCGGGAGGCGGTGGCCGAACGGGGGATGCCGTTCCTTGGCCTATGTCTTGGGCACCAGCTTCTGGCCGAGGCGTTGGGTGGCACCGTTGGGCCATCGGAGACGCCGGAAATCGGGGTGCTACCAGTGCAAATGACCGAAATTGGCGCGCAGTCGATCTTTCTCGATGATTTTCCCGATCATTTCCATACGCTGCAATGGCATAGCGCGGAGATAAAGACGCTGCCCGAAGGCTTTCGCGTCCATGCGACATCGCCCGATTGTGCCGTACAGGCGATGAGCTGGGGGACACGGGCGTTTTCGTGTCAGTTTCATATCGAGGTGGAAGGCGATACCGTCGATAACTGGGCCGCGATCCCCGAATATCGCGATGCGCTCAAGGCGGCGATGGGGGAGGGAGGGGTGGAGACTTTGCGCGCCGCCACCGCCGATGCCCTACCCGAAATGAGCCGCTTGGCGGAGCGCCTGTATATGAAGTGGTTGCAGGCGGCGGCGAAGGCGTAGCTTATAGCCATTTGCGATAAACCTGAGCCATGTTTCGCGCCAAACATGGCGCTTGGTGGTTCAGGATAATCGCAATTCGGTTTATTGTTATGTCTGCGTAACCTGCATCAGTGATTGCCGGGCTTCGCCCAGATGCGCCTTCATCATTTCGGCGGCTTTTTCGGGGTCGCGGGCACGGATGGCGTCTAAAATGGCGCGGTGTTCGCGGTTGTAGCGCGCCATCATCTCGGTATCGAGAGTTAAGGAGCGCACTTGCTCCCATTGTGTATGCGCGCGCACTTTGCAGACCTGCGTCATCATCCATTTTATCATGGCGTTGCCCGTAATCTCGGCGAGGAGCATGTGGAATGCTTCATCACCCTCGGCGAAAGCGTCGATGTCTTTGCCGCAAGTCTCCATGCGTCGCAATACCTGCTCAGCTCGGTCGAAGTCACGCACGGTGGCCTGGAGCACGGCGAGGCGGCAGATATGTGGCTCCAGCGCAAAACGGGCATCGACGAGATCGAGGGGGCGGGTGTTTTCGACGACAGCTTGGGGGGTGTCTTCATCGACATAGACGACATAGGTGCCGCTGCCTGCGCGGCGTTCGACATATCCGGTTTCTTCAAGCTGACGCAAAGCCTCGCGCAAGGTGCCGCGCGCCACGCCAAAGCGTTCGGCAAGGTCGCGTTCAGAGGGCAGGCGCTCATTGTGACCGTACTCACCGCCAGCGATGCGGGCGCGCAGGTTTGTGATGAGTTCTGACGCCGAGACTTTGCGTGCAATGGTTTCAGGAAGATCGGGTTGGTCGAGCATCGTAGGAACCCTCATGGGACGACTGACGCCCCATAGGATCATGTAGCGCAGTTATATACTACCATGGTGAAAACCAAAATCGAACCAAAAATATACCAAAAAGGCTATGCGATACTCTGCATAGCTATTCGTAGCGATGCGCTACGTCTTTTTTTCGGGATTGGTGAGTTCCATTACCTTCGATGACGAAGTGCCCGCATCTTTTAATGGGTCCTCGGCACGGTGGATAGAACCCTCGAAATGCGCACCCGCTTCGATGGAAATGCTTGCATGAAGAATATCACCATCGACATTCGCCGTTTCGGTCAAGCGAACCTTGCGGCCTTTTATCCGACCAGCAACCCGACCATTGACTGTCACGTCATTCGAGCGAATTTCACCTTTGACCTCAGCACCTTGACCAACAATTAGTGTATTGGCGTGGATATCGCCTTCAACTTGGCCTTCGATCTGTAGGTCGCCATCGGTGATAAGGTTGCCGACGACTTTTAGATCGGGTGCAATCACCGAAGGAGAGGAGGGCGTTGCGGGGCGGGCAGGCGCGCTTACGGTGCGCCCCGCAGCCACAGGGCGTTCGGGAAGCTGTTGACGATCATTCGTAGGGGGCGCGGGTTTCCCACCGGCGCGCGGGTCTATCGGTTCATTTATTTTGGATTTCTGGAACATCTGTTGTCGCCCCTTATGAGTGGATGGCTTGTTCGCCCTTCTGTATCGAAAGGGCACTCCACCACCATTTCCGCAATGCTGAACGATCCGCTGTTGCAAATCAAGAACCGCTTGAGGATTCCTCAGCCTGAATCGTGATTAGGTAAGCGTCTTTATGGCTTCAAGGACCGCTGTGGCATGGCCTTTCGGTTTCACCTTGTGCCAGATTTGGGCGACTGTGCCATCTGGTGCAATCAGAAACGTGGTGCGCTCAATGCCCATAAATGTCTTCCCGTACATGCTTTTCTCCTTCCAAACGCCATAATTCTCGGCGATATCGCTTTCTTCGTCAGATACGAGAATGACGCTGAGGTCATGTTTGTTGCGGAATTTATCGTGCTTTTTCACGCTATCCTTGGAGATGCCGATGAGGACGGTATTCACTGCGGCAAAATCTTCCGCAAGGGCGGTAAATTCCTGCGCTTCGGTGGTGCAACCCGGCGTATCGTCTCTGGGATAGAAGTAGAGAACGACTGATTTTCCTGCGTAATCGGCTAATGATACGGTTGCGCCGCCATCGCGTGGTGCGCTGAACGCAGGCGCAACCGCGCCTTCTATGATCATATTGCCGTCTGTCATGCGTTTCCCCTTCGCCCTGTACCCAAATGATCATTCGGGTGTGAAACATTTACGCTGAAATAAGCCTTCATGGTGTATCATCCATTTTAGGCGGCGATGGAATGAAATATCGGGGTGCTTTGTCACTCCTAATAGACGTTGGAGTCGCCTTTCTTGGTCAATCGGGCAAAAACGGGATTGCGTTATGGGTTGGGGATTATCCTCTGGCCCGTAAAAATCATGCTCGTTCTTACGATTGCCCTGTTTGTACGGCTTGCGGTTGGCCCGGTCGATGTACCCGTTCCTCAAAGCGCGGTCGAGGCATTGATGGCACGCGCAGCCCCCGGATGGCAGTTGAAGACATCCGGTGCGGAGTTCGACCTTTTTGGCAAAGAGGGGCTGACGGGATTAAAGCTGCGCGATGTGCGCCTGATAGATGGGGCTGGGAATGAGGCGGCGACTGTGCCGATGCTCGGCCTGTCGATGACGCTGTCCCCGACTGACGATCTGGAAGAAGCAGTTGCGGTACATGGCGTGCGGCTCAGCGGGGCAACCATTGATGTATTGCGGCGCAAAGATGGTACATTTTCCCTCGGCATGGGCGGATTACCAGCCTTGCCGGAGATTGAAGGCGGTGGCACAGGCGATTTAACCAGCTTACCAAAGCTGCAAATCCAAGATGCAACGCTTCGGTATCGTGATGAAGTCCGCGATATCGACCTGACGGCGCGCAGTTCTAAGATGATGCTCGATCCGGCGGGTGAAGCGGTCTTTGACGCAATGGTTACGCTCGCGGATCACGCCCCCCTGATGCTCGCGGTCGATGCGACACGGAGCACGGATGGGGCCGTTATCCTCGATGTGGCATTCGACGATCTCGATCCCGCGTCGCTCGTCGCACTTGACCCATTGCTCGCGCCTCTGACTGACATCAATATGATCCTAAACGGCACCGTGCGCGCCAATGTGGCGGCGGATACGACCGTTGAGAACCTTTCTGCTAAGCTGCACGCGCCCCATGGTGGGGCCGTTACGATAGAAGGACAAAGGCGCAAAATCGAACGACTTGCGGGCACGATTTCCTATGTGCGCGGGTTGGTCACTGCGCAGATCAGCGATATCGCCATTGCAGATGCAGGGCTGATTTTCGAGGGCATAGCGAAAATCAGGCAAGAAAGCGCAAAACGCTGGACCATCGAAGCACTCGTGCCCGCATTGGCCTATACGGATGAAAGCACGGGGCAATCCCTGAGAACTGAGGCGGTAAGCGCCAATGTAAGGGTCAGCGAAGGGAATATTCGGTTCGAGGCGCTGAAAATTGAAGCACCCATCCTGACGCTACCCGGCAAAAAACGGCATTTGTATCTTGGCGATATCAATGCTTCAGGGAATTATGGAATCGTCTCCGGTTTTCTCGAACTAGATCGGCTCGAAGCTCATAAGCTCGTAGTCGATCTATCGGATACGCCGGTTCGCGCGAAATCATTATCGGGTATGGCAACCATCGATACGAAACGACGTATCGTCACGCTCTCGCCCGTTACTATGACGGATCTATCGACGGAGGTTGAAGGGCAACCCATCACCCTTGCCGATGCCAGAATGGCGGCGCGGATCGATATCGATACACCGGCGATTACGATAAAGACGATCGAGGCGCGCAATCTCTCTGCGCTACTATCCGATGGAAATAGCGTAACCGTCGATAGCGTGCAGTCAGCGGGAAGCGCACGGGGGCAAACCAATGGCGCAATTATCCGTGTGCTGCTGGATAACCTGAGTGCAAGCGGTGTCCGGCTGATTTTGCCACAATTCTATGATGTGCCGCTCAACATTGAGACAATGTCGCTCGCGTCCTCAATTACGCACGAGGGGCAGGGGCTTAGTATTGCGATTCCTCGGTTGGATGCGACGGTCGATGGCCTACCCATGACCGCAGAAGCGAATATCGCATTTCGACCCGAAGGAATACGCGCCAAGGCTGCAAGTGCGATTGCTGTAACCGATTTTGCGCGAATTCCTGCGCTATGGCCCAAGGGAGTCGCGCCCGGCGGCTATAAATGGGTTTCAAAGAACGTCCATACCGGTACGGTGACGGGACTGTCACTCAATGCGGAAGTGGATACCGCCAACCCCGCAGCAGATGCTCTGTTGCTTACCTTTGATTTCGAGAATGGCCTTGTCAGCGCAGTACCCGACTTACCCCCTATTCGTAATGGACGGGGCAGGGGGCAAGTATCGCTGGATCGGCTTGATGTATTTCTCGATCATGGGCAGGTTTTGGTTCCTGGATCAACAGGATACGAGCTTACAGATTCGCGGTTTTCGATTATTGATTTTAAACCCCGGATACCAGATGGCCACATTAAGTTAAACGTTGATGGTCCAGTGCAAGCAATTTTGCACTTCCTTGATCACCAACCATTAGCATTAATATCGAAATCAGGCTTTGATATATCAACCGCAAATGGTGATGTTTCGGGTAAAGTACAGGTAAAACTTCCGCTTGCCGCTGACTTGCTTGTGGATGATGTAGATTTTCGCGCTAATGCCGAAGTGCGCGAATTTTCGCTGTTTGAACCACATACTGGGGTGCCGATTACTGGCGATAAGATGGCGATTGCGGTAACGCCAGATGGATTGAAGTTTCGATCCGATGCACGTATAGATGGTTTGGCTGCACGACTAAATTACGCGCAAGGCTTCGCAAAACCCGCGCCGGGCGAGCCAGAAGGCGCGCTAACGCTGCAATCTTATCTCACCCGTGAGGATTTTGCACAACGGGCGGGGGTCGATATCAGCGACCACTTCGATGGTGTCGCAGTGGTTGACGCAAAAATAGACTTGTTCCCCGGTGGTGGCGCCCGCTTTGCTGCGGATGCAGATTTGACGGGTTCATCTTTACATATCGGGGCGCTTGGCTGGAATAAAAGCGATGGCGTTCCTGTAACCGTTAAGTTGAACGGTTTTAGAAACCCCAATGGGGCAGGACAAGTTGAAACTATTACGTTGCGCGGTACAGGGATGGCCGCCGATGGGCGGGTCAGTTACGATAAAAACAGGGCTGTACGGTTGGTCGAATTCGATCGCTTTGCTTTGGCGGAAACCCTCGATACTAGCCTGCGTTACAGTAATGGCATTGGCGAAGCAGGCAAACGGATCGAGTTATCGGGCGAGTACCTCGATCTTCGCGCGCCTTTTAAGAAAGCAATTGATGCGAGCGGAGAAACAGAAGCTCTGCCCCCTTCGGGTCAGGGTGAGATCATTGAAATTGTGACGAATATTGCCAATGTTCGCCTACGCGATGATCTTGCGATATCTGGTCTTCGCGGTGGGATCAAGTTACAAGGCAAGCGGATTGATGCGGCTAAGATCGAAGGCCGTGTAAATGGCACTGGACCGGCGCAAATCCTCGCTGAACGACGCGAAGATGGATTGGCTCTACGGCTAACATCATCCGATGCGGGGGCATTTTTGGATGCGGCTTCGGTATTTGAGGGGGCAACCGGGGGACAGCTTCGATTGGATGCGCGCACCAAGGATGCGACATTACCATCGCGGGTCGCCGGTAAAGCCCTGATCACTGGTATTACTGTACGAAACTCTGAAACGATGCGCGAAATTCTTTCTAACGGTGCCATTGGCTCGTTGGTGCAACAAATGTTGTCTGGAGGGCTGACCTTTACCAAGGTTGAATTGCCGTTTTCTGGTATTGGCGGACGCTGGTCGATTGCCGAAGGCGTTGTGTATGGCAATGCGCTGGGTCTGACGCTTGATGGTACTTATGATATTGATCAAGAGCTTGTCGATCTATCAGGAACCGTCTCTCCAGCCTACGCCATTAATGGCGCTTTGGGTGCAGTGCCGCTACTTGGTGGGCTTTTGACGGGTGGTGAAGGTGAGGGCGTGTTCGGCGTGACCTTCGCCGTGCGCGGCAAAACCGACGATCCCAACGTATGGGTCAATCCCTTATCGGCTATCGCACCGGGCTTCCTACGCAAGATTGTCTCAGGCGTCATGGACGGACGTAATGCCGCCGTAACATCCACAAACACAGCGCCGCAGAAGTTCTTCGAGCAGGACCGTTGAGCGTGAACTCCGTCCTTGATCCCGGACAAATGGGTAATTTTCCTATACCTGTGACAGGAGCGAGCAATGATATCGCTGCGCTAAAGTCATTTGCAATAAACCTGAGCCATGTTTCGCGCCAAGACCTGCACGAAACATGGCGCTTGGTGATTCAGGATAATCGCAAATCGCATTAATCTCGATTTTGTACAAAACGATGGACGACCCGGTAGATTCAGGTTTGAAGCGTAACGGTTGGATAGAAGCGTAGAGTGACGGATTTGCCAAGTTCCTCGAGGAAGGTTTCGACGGGTGACTTGCAGCCGAGGCATTTACGGGGTGTTGTGTTGATGGTCATGGCGATTTCCTGAATGTCCTCGTCACTAATGTCGTTGAGGTCGATGCCACGGGGCAGCCATCGCTGGATGCGGCCATTGGCATTCTCGATCCCCCTTTTCTGCC
>CALFVD010000060.1 GCA_937928005.1 uncultured Neomegalonema sp.
CGTACCCGAGCATATAAATCCACAGAATACATCTCCCCGCCTTCAGCTCGTTGCATCAGGCGTAAAGTGGCGGAATTTTACTCCGCGACGGTCAGAATATCTGACCGCTTCCGTGGACCAGTTTGTCTCCGGGATTCACAGTTCACCAAGTCGTTGTAATCCTGCGCCAAACCCTTCACGAAATCGCCGACCTCATAGGTGTGGGGGCCGATCTCGGCGACGGGGGTGACTTCGGCGGCGGTGCCGCAGAGGAAGCATTGCTCGAACCCGCTCAGTTCATCGGGCATAATCGCGCGCTCTTGGACGGGGATTTGCCGGTCTTTCAGCATCGCGATCACCGTGCGGCGGGTGATGCCGTCGAGGAAGCAATCGGGGTCTGGCGTGTGGACCACGCCATCCTTGTAGAAGAAGACGTTCGCGCCCGTCGCCTCGGCCACGCGACCCCGGTAATCGAGCATCAGCGCATCGGTGTAACCCTTTGCTTCCGCTGCATGTTTCGACAAGGTGCAGATCATGTAAAGACCCGCCGCCTTGGCATTGCAGGGGGCGCTTTCGGGGGAGGGGCGCTTCCAATCGGCCATGTCAAGACGCACGCCCGCAACGCTGGCCTCGCCGAAGAGGTTGGGCCATTCCCATGTGGCAATGGCGAGGTGAATGCGGTTCGCCTGCGCCGAAACCGCCATCATCTCAGACCCGCGCCACGCAACCGGGCGGACATAGGCGTCGGTTAGGCCGTTGGCGTCGAGGGTGGCGCGCTTGGCGGCCTCGATTTCATCGACGGTGTAAGGGATCTCGAACCCCATGATGCGGGCGGAATTATGCAGGCGCTCGGTATGCTCGCGGCTCTTGAAAATCTCGCCAGAATAACAACGCTCGCCCTCGAAGACCGATGATGCATAATGCAGGCCATGGGTGAGGACATGCACCTTCGCATCGCGCCACGCCACCAGCTCACCATCCTGCCAAATATAACCGTCACGGTCGTCAAAAGGGATCGCAGCCATCGGAATTTCCGCCTATTTTGAAAGGGTCATTGCGTCAAATGACCCAATTCGCTTCTTATGTTGCGTGAGAGCTAGCAGTACGATAGTTTTATGTCAACGACACTGTCATAAACTGTGAAAACTAACATGGCCACACCGACTTTGCGCCCTAACCCGAAGAAATCACCCCGGCGGGGCGATGATCGTTTGTTTCTGACCGAGCGTAAATTGCGGGAGGGTGCGGAGTTGATGTTTTTCGCCTATCGCGCCTTTACGCAAGATCCTGACCGTCTGCTGCATGCGCGTAATTATGGGCGCGCACATCACCGGGCATTGCACTTTATCGGGCGTAGGCCGGGGATCAGCGTAGCGGGGTTGCTTGAAATCCTAGGAATTACCAAGCAATCGCTGGCGCGGGTGCTCAAACCGTTAGTCGAGGATGGGCTGGTTGATTCCATTCCCGGTGAGGAAGACCGGCGACAGCGCCTGTTGACCTTGACGGCATTGGGCCGGGCACTGGAAAGTGACCTGTCGCGGGTGCAGCGAGAGCGTCTATCGCGGGCGTTTCGCGAAGCCGGGTCGGAGGCGGTGGCCGGTTTTCGTGCTGTGACTGCGCTGATGATTGACGAGGACGCGCGTGATGGTATTCTGGACATGGTGTATGGCGCACCGGATAGGCCCGAATGAGCGACGCTTCCCATATTCTCGTCGTCGATGACGATGAACGCATCCGTGCGCTGCTGAAGAAATATCTCTCCCGCAACGGTTATGCCGTGACCGCTGCGCGTGATGCGGCCCATGCGCGCCGTTTGCTTGATCTGTTGGCCTTTGATCTTTTGGTCATTGATGTGATGATGCCGGGGGAGGATGGGTTGAGCTTGACGCGCAGCCTACGCGAGACGCTGGATACGCCGATCCTGTTGCTGACAGCAAAGAGTGAGTCAGGGGATCGAATCGATGGGCTGGAATCAGGTGCTGATGATTACTTGCCCAAGCCTTTTGAGCCGCGCGAATTGTTGCTACGTATCGCCGCTATTTTGCGCCGGGTTGTCGAACCTGCAACTGTAACCGAAAGTGCCGATGTGCCAAAAACGCTGTCGCTGGGGGCATGTCGATACGACATGGTGCGGGGCGAGTTGTGGCGCGATGGGGAGCCGATCCGGCTGACGACTGCTGAGGCAGCGATGATGCGCATTCTGTCGAAACAGCCGGGTGAGCCGGTTTCGCGTACGGCCTTGCTTGGTGATGGCGCTGGCGATGATGAAGGCGGCGCGCAGGAGCGGGCTGTGGATGTGCAGGTCACGCGCCTGCGCCGTAAGATCGAAGAAGATCCGAAAGCGCCGCGCTATCTGCAAACCGTTCGAGGCGCGGGCTATATGCTCGCACCTGATTGACCCATAGGGTTGGAGAAGCCATGACAGGCAATCGCCGTCGCAGCATTTTTCTTGCCGGATCAGTCATTGCCGTTGTTGCGGGTTTACCGTGGATTGCCGCGATTTGGACGAAGAGTAGCCTTTTTGGGTTTCCGGTGACGGGATTTTTGTTGTTGTTGCTTGGCCCGATTTTGTTTGGGGTATTGGCCGGGATCGGCACGGAGGCCGATGACATGGACCAAGGCGAACGCGAGACATGACGATGCTCTCCGGTAAGACGATGGTGATGTGGTTAGCCGCGATTTTTGGATGGCTGGCCTTTAGTGCTGCCCTGAGTAGATTCGGTATATCGGCTTCGCTGCTACTGCTGCTAAATATTGCAGTTACCGCCGTGATTCTGGTGATGATCGCGTGCAAGACTACCGTTCGCGAGGCGCAGGCATTTCTGGCTCCTTTTCGTGAAGGGCCAAGTATTTTGACACCACCGAGCGTCGCCGTTGAATGGATTTCTGGTTTGGGGACGGTCGGAACGGTCGTGCTGATGTTGATGATCGGTATCGACGGATTTGCGCTGGTTGTCGGGATGGTCGGGGGATTGGTGCTTTCTGGTGGGCTGATTGCTCCTGCCCTTGCTGCCTCAGGTGCGCGGACCCTGCCAGATTGGGTGGCGTGGCGGTATGGGGCGAAAGCACGGATGGCGGCGGTGCTATTGTTCGCGGTGTTTGGCGTGATGGTGATCTGGGTGCAGTTCTCTTTTGCGGCCATGCTGATGGAGGTGGCGTTCGGGATACCCGGGTTTGCCGGTGTGTTGGTCGTTGCTATTCTCGTGCTTCTTTGCGTGCTTGCAGGAGGTATGGTGACGATGGTTCCGGCGCAGGCGGTGCTTTTTGTTGTGCTTTGCACAGGGGTCTTGGTCTCCGCGATCTGGCTTGGGGGGTTGGAGACTGGGATCGTGCTGCCTTGGCTTGCGCCCGGTGCGTTGTTGCATGAGATTGGCGTAGCGGAAGCGCGGCTTGATATCAGCGATGGATTCGTCACACATGATCCCTTACGCGCGACAATGCTTGGGATGACTGGCCTGCTAGGTACAATGGCGATGCCGCATACGCTAATGCGTTGGCCGATGGAGCGCGGGGCTGCCATCGCGAGGTATTTCACCCAGCGGACGGTGGTGATGGTGGTTGTGGTGGTCGCCGCCTTGCCGCTATTCGCGATTGCGGCCCGTGCCGTGGCATTGGTTCCTGCCCTTGCCACGCTTACAACGCCGGATGTTCTTGATACACCCGCCGCCGCCATTACGGCGATGATGCGCATTCTCGATCCGCCCGGATGGTTGCATGCGGCGCTGGGAATGGCGGGGCTAGCCGCTATTGTGGCATCGACCTGTGGTGCGGCTTTGCTTGCGACCTGCGGCTTGGTTGAGGATATGGGGCGCGAAACGGCAGGGGGGATGTTGATGCGGTTACGTTGGGGCATAACGATTACGATCAGCTTCGCCGCGCTTCTTGCTATGACTGTGACGGTCGAGCCTGTGACCGCATTTCTGGCGCTGATGATGCTTGCTGGTTCCGTGCTGCTCGCGCCGCTGATACTGGGCTTGTTCTGGCCGAGGGCAACGGCGACCGGGGCATTGGCGGGCATAATAATCGGTGGTGCAGTGTCTATCGCGAGCCTGATTCTAGGTGGTTACAGCCTATTTTCCGGCACGATACTACTGGGTGTCGGTACATCGATGGTATCGATGGTTCTGGTCTCGCTGATGGGGGCATTTGACCCCGTATTGCCGGTGCCCTCAAAGAAAAGCTAATACCAGCGGAGGTAATTGCCGACCTTTTCAGGCGCTGCCCCGGACCTGATCCTACTACATGCACACATCTGGTTTTGTATTGAAACCGGGGTTTCATCCTGATTCTCCTTGTGCCTGTCTTTATATGGATGGAGGGAGCGATGTCGGTGATCGGGCTGGGGCGGTTTGGGGACCGTCGCCTGGAAAAAGGG
>CALFVD010000061.1 GCA_937928005.1 uncultured Neomegalonema sp.
AGCGCTCGACTACGGGATGCGCTGGAGCATCGAGGCGATGTTCTCCGACTTCAAGACCCGTGGCTTCGGTATCGAGGACACCAAACTGCACTACCCGGACCGCGTGGAACGGCTGATCCTCGTCATGGCCGTCGCGCTCTACTGGGCCGTCTCCACAGGCATGTGGGACGCCCATACCAACCCGACGCCCGCCGAAAAAAGACCCACAGGACAGGCCGAAGAAGGTCGCCCGATCCCTGACATCCTTCTTCAAACGCGGCCTCCGCGCCATCCTCCGATGTCTCCACAACGGAACCGACCTGCCCCAACTCTGGAAAATCTGGATAAACTGAGGGATGGTAAGGCACACCGCGCGCTGCACCGCCCTACAATCAAACGCTCGTGCTGTAACGATTTGCGCATCCATTGTATCAGGTTTTCTACCAAAACTACTGCGAAGCCTGAGGCTTTGTCGGTCATCGTTTACGCAATTCGCTTTCATGCTTGCAAATTTTTGCTTATCTATGGAATATGAAACATATTCCATAGATAAGCAAAAGCGAGAAATCCATAGAATTGCGGCACACAAAGACAAAACGAAAAGGATCAACCGGTGACGTCAAGAACATAACGGTCACGTGATTCCGAATGTGGCACTGCTCGTCGCAATGCTTGACATTTTGGGCGCGTCCATTGAAATCCGACCTATGGTAGACCAGACAGACAGCAATACGTGGCACGCCACGACCATTGTCGCCGCCCGTAAGGATGGTGTTATTGCGATTGCGGGCGACGGGCAGGTTTCAATCGGCCCAACGGTAATGAAAGGCAATGCGCGCAAGGTGCGTCGTCTTGTTGTCGGCGGCCATACGATCATCGCCGGATTTGCTGGTGCGACCGCCGATGCTTTCACCCTGTTCGAGCGACTGGAGACGAAGCTGGAGGCGCATCCCGGTCAACTTATGCGCGCCGCTGTCGAACTGGCAAAGGATTGGCGCACAGACCGCTATCTCCGCCGTCTCGAAGCGATGTTGATCGTTGCTGATGCCGATGTGACGCTGGTTTTAACCGGTCAGGGCGATGTGCTGGAGCCCGAATACGGCGTGACCGCTATTGGATCGGGCGGCAACTACGCTCTCGCCGCCGCCCGTGCGCTCTATGATACCGAGACTGATGCGGAGGCTATCGTGCGCAAAGCCCTCGCGATTGCCGCCGAAATATGTGTCTACACCAACACCTCCGTAACCTTGGAGAAGATCGAGGCATGAAGACCCTGTGCTTCATCGGCACGACCTTGACCTATGGGGCGAAAGACCGCGATGCCCTTGGATGGCCGGGACGCGTAACACGGCAGTTGATCCGCGAGCAGCACGCAGTAACGCATTACAATCTTGGCATCCCGGATGAGACATTGCCGATTCTGTCCAAACGAGCCGAACGCGAGGCACGGGCACGATTGGAGCCGGTCGAAGATGCGCTGATCTTTCTTGAACCGGGCCATGCCGATCTCGCGATTCTACGCGACGGGCGTAGACGGACGGATGCGACAACCTTCGAGGCGCATCTGAGCATGACGATGGACTTACTCGACGCGCTTGCACCCATCGTTTTGGTCGGGCCAACGCCGGTGGTGGAACGCGAGGAGGCTCTACCCTGCCCTGTTACGGGCGAGATGGTACGATACTCCAACACGATGATTGCCGCTGTTTCGCGCCGCATGGCCGTGATTGCCGAGGAAAGGGGTATCCTGTTCCTCAATCTTTACACCGAAATGGCAAAAGGGACGGCATTTGAGGCATCTATCGAGGATGCACACGGCATCGACCCCGGCTCCGGCGGGCATAAGATTATCGCGGATTATGTGCATACGATGCTCGCGCCGCTGATGGTTGCCGACGATGCCCCCCATGCTTGAGCGCGACGATCTGGATACGTCGATTGCCGAGGGGATCATCACGCCCGAACAAGCCGCCGCCATTCGCGCAAAGCGGGCGGAAAATGATGAACCGTTCAAGCTGGTCAGCAATTTCGGCGATGTGTTCCTGTGTATCGGCCTGTTATTCGTCTATTGGTCACAGAGCGCGTTTCTGCTGTTGGCGGATGTGCCGGTGCTATGGGTGTATGTCGGGTTTGCAGTACTGTTCTGGCTGATCGCGGAGTTCTTCGTATTCAGCGCACGGCGCAAGTTCCCCGCTGTTGTCGCCATAGTATTATTCGTCATGTCGGCCCACAAGATAGCGGGACTGTGGTTGGGTGATATTTCGCTTACGGGCATAGCGTTCGGATACTTTGCGGGTATCGAAAGCGAAATTCGCAGTGTTGAGCATCTGGCGGTCGTTACCGCCGCCTTGTTCCTCGCATTGTTACGCTTTCGCCAACCGATTATCGTGTTGGGACTGGGGCTATGCGCAACGCTGCTCGCCTTTGCACTGGCGCGGGAGCATATGGCGGAGACGCCTGCGCGGATGGTTCTGGCGGGATGTGGTATCGCATTTCTAATCGTCGGTTTCATTCTGGATATGCGGGACCGGGCGCGAACGGGCATCTATCACGAATGGGCATTATGGCTGTTTGTGCTTGGCTCGCCGCTCACAGTGCATCCCATCTTTCTCGGCCTAATCGGAGAGCAGCTTGCGGCGACAGGAACGCGCAGTTTCAACGAATTCATTCGGCTGGACCTCGAAGGGTTAATCTGGACCGTAACCGCATTAGCCGCCGGATTCGCGTTGTTGGGGTTGCTGTTGGACCGGCGTAGCCTTGTCGCCTCCACGCTCCTCTATCTTGCCGCGATTCTGACCTATGCCACCTTCCGTAGCGGTATGGGCATTAGCACAGCCGCCGCTATCGTGCCCCTGACCATCGGTATTCTTGTGATCTTGCTCGGCGTAGGGTGGGATCATGCACGCGCTGTGTTATTGCGCATCGTGCCTTTCCGTTCCGCTTTCCGCCCGCCGATTAGATACAGGTAGCCCATGTCATCGCTGACCCCCGCACAGATCGTCGCTGAACTCGACCGCTTTATCATCGGGCAAAAGGCCGCCAAGCGGGCGGTTGCCGTGGCGCTGCGCAATCGTTGGCGGCGACAGCAATTGCCCGATGATATCCGCGACGAGGTACTGCCAAAAAACATCCTGATGATTGGACCGACAGGGGTGGGCAAGACCGAGATTTCGCGGCGGTTGGCCAAACTAGTCGAAGCCCCCTTCACCAAGGTTGAGGCAACGAAGTTCACCGAAGTCGGCTATGTGGGCCGCGATGTTGAGCAGATTATCCGCGATCTGGTGGAGGCCGCGATCCTACTGACCCGTGAAAAACGGCGTGAGGAGGTCAAAGCGAAAGCCCATGCCGCCGCCGAGGAGCGGGTACTGGATGCGCTGGTCGGAGAAACGGCCAGCGTTGCGACGCGCGAAAGCTTTCGCCAGCGGCTACGCGACGGAGTGCTTGACGACAAAGAGATTGAGATCGAGGTCGCCGATACCTCAAACCCTATGGGGATGATGGATATCCCCGGCCAGCCCGGTGCCTCGATGGGCATGATGGATCTGGGCGAAATGCTCGGCAAGGCGATGGGGGGACGCACGCGCACGCGCAAAGTGATGGTGCGCGACTCACACGATATGCTGATTAGCGAGGAAGCCGATAAGCTACTCGATACCGAGAGCCTGACGCGCGATGCGATCACGGCGGTCGAGGAGGACGGAATCGTTTTCATCGACGAGATCGACAAGATTGCGGCGCGCCGTGATGCGGGTGGCGCGGATGTGAGCCGTGAAGGGGTACAGCGCGACCTGCTGCCGCTGATCGAAGGTGCAACCGTTTCAACCAAGCATGGGCCAGTAAAAACCGACCATATTCTGTTTATCGCATCGGGGGCGTTTCACGTCTCAAAGCCATCCGACCTACTGCCTGAATTACAAGGGCGGTTGCCGATCCGGGTTGAATTGACTGCATTAACCCGCGATGACTTCCGGCAGATTTTGACTGAGCCAGACAATTCGCTGATCCGGCAATATGTGGCCTTGATGGGGGCCGAAGGCGTCACACTCGACTTCACCGATGACGGAATCGATGCGATTGCGCGGCTTTCGGCGGAGATAAACGCCTCGGTCGAAAACATTGGAGCGCGCCGATTACATACGGTCTTGGAGCGCGTTTTGGATGAATTATCCTATGAAGCCCCCGAGCGAAGCGGCGAGACACAAGTGATCGATGCGACCTATGTAGAAACGAGCATCGGTGACATGGTACGCGATGTCGATCTGAGCCGATATGTCTTGTAAGTAATACTGAACCATCAAGCGCCATATTTTGCGCGGCCCTTGGCGCGAAATATGGCTCAGATTTATCGCAAATCGCCATAACCTACCTTCAGCAAAGGCGGGTTTAATAGGCACAAAAACACCTCTCTTGCGCCTATCCAGCCCGACTTCCTACTATGGTGCATTGACTGGAGACCGTCTTATGCTTCTTGGCGTCATCGCAGATGATTTCACTGGTGCCAGCGATATTGGCAATACATTGGCCAAGGGCGGATTGCGTACCGCGCAATTCCTCGGCGTGCCCTCGACTGATGCGCCTGATGATGTCATCGCCGGGGTTGTCGCACTCAAGAGCCGGTCGATTCCTGCTACCAATGCCATCACCCAATCACTGGCTGCGCTCGATTGGTTGCGGGTACAAGGTTGTATGCAGATCGTCTTCAAATACTGCTCAACATTTGATTCGACGCCGGAGGGCAATATCGGTCCCGTGGGCGAAGCCCTCGCCGATGCGCTAGGCGTCAAAGGCGTCATCGCCTGCCCCGCCTTTCCGACCGTTGGCCGCACGGTCTATCGTGGACATCTGTTCGTCCATGACCGTCTATTGAACGAATCGGGGCTAGAGAACCACCCCCTAAACCCCATGACTGACCCAGACCTACGCCGCTGGCTTACCCGCCAGTGCAGCGCGCCGGTGGGCTTGGCCGATACCGATACGCTAAAAGCAGGATCGGTCGCCCTGCGCGAACGGCTCGCGGATTGCGCCGATGCGGGGGAGACGCTCGTGATCGTCGATGCCGTATCCGATGACGACCTAACGACTATCGGCAAGGCCGTCGCAGGCGCACCTTTGCTCACCGGCGGATCGGGCATTGCGCTCGGCCTGCCCGACAACTTCTTTGCGATGGGGTTGGCCACGCCCACACCCGTCTCTGCCCCTCGCATAGACGGGCCAGAAGCCATCCTCGCGGGCAGTTGTTCGGGCGCAACGCGGGGGCAAGTTGACCTACACGCCAAAGCGCATCCCACGCTGCCCATTGATGTTGATGGCGTCATGGCGAATAGCGTTACCGCCGCCCAAATCGCCGATTTCATCATCTCCAATACTGGCAAAGCCCCCCTCGCCTATTCCTCCGGCACCCCCGAACAGGTACGCGCATTACAAGACAAATACGGTCGCGAACACGTCTCTGAAACACTCGATACTCTCTTCGGCGACACTGCTCGTATCTTATTGGAGCGCGGTATTCGTAGGCTGGTTGTGGCGGGGGGCGAGACTTCCGGCGCGGTCGTTTCCGCCCTCGATCTGGGCGCGCTGACGCTCGGCGCAGAAATCGACCCCGGCGTCCCTGCCCTCGTCTCAACCAGCAGCGATCCAGTCACGCTGGCTTTGAAATCAGGTAATTTCGGCGCACCAGACTTCTTCGCCAAGGCGCTCAACGTGTTGGGAGGTTCACATAATGGATGAGGCGACATTACGCAGCGAGATGGTCCGCCTCGCCAAATCCCTATTCGACCGTGGTTTCTCGGTCGGTAGTGCGGGCAACATCTCCGCCGCTGTCGATGGCGGTTTCCTGATGACTCCGACCAATTCCTCACTCGGCAATCTCGATCCCGACCGGATCAGCCGCCTTGACGCTGATTGGAACCATATTGGCGGCGACAAGCCGTCCAAGGAAGTCTTCCTCCACCGTGCGTTTTATAAGACCCGCCCCGGCACCGGCGCAGTCGTTCACCTTCACTCGACCTATGCGACGGCGCTCTCTTGTCTCGAAACGACCGACCCGGATGACTGTATTCCGCCGCTAACACCTTATGTCGTCATGCGCGTTGGCACGGTGAAGATGGTCCCCTACGCGACACCGGGCGATCCAAAAACGGGCGACCTGATCCGTGCATTAAACGGCGATTGCGCCGCCGTCTTGCTCGGCAATCACGGCCCGGTCGTAAGTGGCCAAGACCTGCTCTCAGCGGTCTACGCGGCGGAAGAACTGGAGGAAACAGCCAAACTGCTCGTCATCCTCAAGCAAACCCGCAAACGCTATCTCTCCGACGAGGACGTCGCCGAACTCAAGGCGCGGTTCAGCTAAAGATCAACGACTTGCGCCTTGCCCTGTTCTTCGGCCAGCTTCGCGGCAACGGAGGCAACGGCCAAATCTTGCAAGCCAACCCCCGTCCCATCGAACAGCGTAATCTCGTCATCCGACATACGCCCCGCATGGTCACCATTGATAACCGCACCAATCGGCGTAATCGCACTTTCCTGCACCATACCAGACGCAATCGCATGCTGTGTCTCGCCAATGCTGATCGACTGCGCCACCTCGTCGGTGAACAGGGTCGCGGCGGCAATCAATGCCGGATCAACCTCCTGCTTACCCTTCGTATCCGTGCCCATACAGGCGATATGCGTGCCGGGCTTAATCCAATCGCGCATGATCAGGCTGTCATGGGCCGAGGTGATCGTGATGATAACATCCGCTTCCGCCCCAAGCTGTTCACGCTCAACCGCCTCAAAAGGTAGTCCGATCTCTTCCGCCACCTTGCCCAGCGCGGGCAGCATATCGGGATGAAAATTCCACGCTACAACCTTCTCAAAATCGCGCTGTTCTGCGGCGGCGCGCATTTGAAACTGCGCCTGATGCCCCGCCCCGACCATGCCCAGAACCTTCGAATCTTTCCGCGCCAGATGGGCGATGGATACCGATGAAGACGCCGCCGTGCGCACCGCTGTCAGATAATTCCCCCCCACCAACGCGGCCAGTTGCCCCGTATCCGGGTCAAATAGAAAGATCGTCGATTGATGGTTCGTCAGTCCTTTATCGGCATTACCCGGCCAATACCCGCCCGATTTCACGCCCAGCGCCTTGCCCGCCTTGTCAAAGCCAGACTTAAACCCATAAAGCGCATCCGCATATCCAATCGCTTCACGGATCACTGGAAAATTATACGCATCCCCCCGCGCCATCGCACCAAAGACATTCTCGACGGCAGTAAAAGCGGCTTTGCGGTCGATGACGGCCTTGCAGACCTCTTCGGAGACGATGAGCATGGGGAAATCCTTTTGACCGAACCGTTCAACCCCAGACTTGATCCGGGGTCTCTAAGTGTTTTGCATTGATTATCGTGGCCCCGGCGCAAGGCCGGGGTACGGTTTGGCGTCTCAGTAAGCCAACCCACGCGCCGTCACCGGCCACAGCGTCTCGACCTTTCCGCCCCTCACGCCCACATACCAGTCATGGACGTTACAGGTCGGATCACAATGCCCCGGCACCAGCTTGAGCTTATCATTGACCTTCAATACGCCGTCCGGGTCCGCGATAACGCCGTGCTCATCCGAGCATTTCACGTATTCTACGTCCTTGCGACCGTAGATGAATGGTAGCCCGCTATCCACTGACTGCGCCTTTAGGCCCGCATCGCAAATCGCCTTATCGGCCTTCGCATGACTCATCACCGAGGTCAGAATGAACAGCGCATTCTCCCATTCTCCCTCGTCGATCCGGTTGCCATCTTTATCGAGGATACGCCCATAATCTGCATCCATGAACGCATATGACCCGCATTGCAGTTCGTTATAAACGCCAGAGCTACCCTCGAAATAATAGGAGCCGGTCCCCCCGCCCCCAACGATGTCGCATTCCAGCCCTTCAGCTTTCAGCGCGTCAACGGCGTCCTTAACCATCGCAATGGCGATATCGGTCTTGCCTTTACGCTCCTCATAGCTGTCAAGATGCTGCATCGCGCCCTGATACGCTTGAATACCCGCAAATTTAAGGCCCGGTGCAAAATCAATCGCCTTCGCAATGGCCACCACTTCCGGTGTTGTCGTCACGCCGCAGCGGCCCGCGCCACAGTCAATCTCCACCAGACATTCAATCTCGGTTTCATGCTTAGAGGCGGCGTCCGACAGGTCCGGCACATTCATAATATCATCGACGCAACAGATCGTCCGCGCGCCCAACTTAGGAATACGCGCCAGACGGTCAATCTTGGCCGGATCACGCACCTGATTAGAAACCAGCACATCCTTGACGCCGCCCCGTGCAAACGCCTCTGCTTCGGAAACTTTCTGGCAGCATACGCCGCACGCTCCGCCCAGCTCTTGCTGGATAAGCTGCACATCCACGGATTTATGCATCTTGCCATGGCTACGATGGCGCATACCCGCATTCTTCGCGAAATCGCCCATTTTCTTGATATTGCGCTCCATCGCATCAAGATCGACAACAAGGCATGGCGTCTGAATATCTGCCTCGTCCATACCGATAGCGGCGGGAATGTTGTAGCCGACCTCGTACTCGTCGGTAATCTTGCTATAGGCATTCATATCGTCGCTCCCATCAAATCAATCATTCATCCAAGGCAGGGACTTCAGGTCCACATTGCCGCCGGTAATCACCACCCCAACCCGCTTACCCTCAAAGATATCGCGGTTCTTGAGGATCGTCGCCAGCGGTACGGCGCAGCTCGGTTCAATCACGATTTTCATACGCTGCCACGTCAACAGCATCGCGTCGATAATCTCCTGCTCACTGGCCAGTAAGATATCGGTGACATGTTTTGACACGAAATGCCATGTTCGTTCCTTGAGCGGAACTTTCAAGCCATCTGCAACCGTTACCGGTGCATCATCGGCGATGATATGGCCCGCCTTGAACGAGCGATACGCATCATCGGCCTGCTCCGGCTCTGCTGCATAGATTTCGACATCTGGCGCGATATTCGACAGCGTCAGGCACGTCCCCGAAATCATTCCCCCGCCACCAATGGGCGCAATCACGGCATCCAGTCCATCGACCTGCTCCATCATCTCACGCGAACAGGTGGCCTGCCCGGCAATGACGCGCGGATCGTTATAGGGATGCACGAAATCCGCCCCCGTTTCGGCGACAACCTCCGCAAAGACCGCTTCACGCGATGAGGTCGATGGCTCGCATTCCACCACCCTTGCGCCATAGCCCTTCATCGCATCCTTCTTCGCCTGTGGAGCCGTGCGCGGCGTCACTACGGTTACGGGAATACCTCGGCGACCGGCGGCATAGCTTAACGACAATCCATGGTTGCCCGACGAATGCGTCGCCACCCCCTTTGCCGCTTGCTCATCCGACAGCCCGAAGACGGCATTCGACGCTCCCCGCGCCTTGAACGCCCCAGCCTTCTGGAAATTCTCGCATTTGAAGAATAATTCCGCTCCGGTTAGACCGTTGAAATATTCCGAGGTCAGGATCGGTGTGCGGTGGATATGCGGTGCAATCCGCTCATGCGCCGCAACCACATCATCGAATGTCGGAAGGTTCAGATCAGTCCCGTCAGTCATGCCGCCTCCTTCATCATCGCTCCCTTGCGAGTCGAACGATAGTACCGCTGCGCGCTAACAACGCCAGAGCCAAGCGTGATAAAGCGGCTCAAATCTCTCATTACTATTCCAGATAGTAGCCGGACCAAACAGCGCCACAACATCGGCTCACAAATCTAGATGCGGCAATCGCCCAAAGCACATTTCAGACGATATGCACGGATAAGCGCCTCTGTCATATCAGGAAAATCAAAGTAAAAAACGCTGGCAACGAAGATTAGGGCAGTTACCCGACTTTATCCGATATCCATTTCGCAAAATCGTAATTGGGCCGTTCCAGATGCGATAGATGGCCGGGATCAGTCAGCCCCGACGATAACCCTTTGAACACCCGCTCCGTACAGCCCTTGTCTTCCTCATTCACCTCATCGAGCAAGGCTTTCACCTTGTCGAAATGCTGCTGCGCCTCTGGGTCAGACGCAAAATCTGGCGACAGCCCGCCGCCATAGATGATGCGCACATGGTCCGGTCCTTCAGGGTGGAGTGACAGATACCAAAAATACCCCGGCGTTAGCGTAATCATCAGTGACGGATAGATTGTCAGCAAATATGTATGCCGCCGTCGCTCCCCCACCAACCGTGTATTCTTCGGATGGGCCACGCCAATCGTAAAGCTCGGATCTTTCAATATCCAATGGTAGTTGAACGCCGGATGGCTAGGCGGACATTCCATCTCTTCAAGCTTGGACACCCCCCCGATGGTCGCACCATGGCAAACGGGCAGATGATAGCTTTCCATAAAATTCTCGGCCAGAACTTTCCAGTTCGTGTTCCAGAAATGCTCCTCACGGAAAAGCTGCTTATAATCCTCCATCCCAAAATCCCCGACGAGGTTCTCGACCTCCGCCAATTGCGCGCCCAGCGGCTCCGCATCGGGATTAAGCGTAATCATAATCCAGCCGAGCCATTCCTCACACCGGATTTGCGGCAGTTTATACCCTGCCTTACAGAACCCTTCATTCTGCGCCATTGCGGGCGCACCGCGTAGGGTGCCGTCGAGATTATAGGTCCAACCATGGTACGGACAGGTAATCGCCCGTGTCTGTCCTTCCCCTTCCAGCAGGGTCGACATCCGGTGCAAGCACACATTGGATTGCGCCCGCAAATTCCCTTCCGAATCACGCAGAACCATAATTGGCTGTCCAGCGAGTTCATACGTGATGTAATCGCCCGGCTCGCTCAGGCCATCACCGCGCCCCACACAAACCCATTCATGGCGAAAGATCGCCTCGACCTCCTGCTCACAGAATGCTTCGGATGTGTACACACTACGCGGCATCGCTTTTGCCTCAGCAAAAGGGCGCGCGACATTTGCCCGGAGTTCGGCGGCTGCATCAATACCGGTATTCTGGTAAGTCATGTCTGTGTCCTTGATGGCAACATGGCAGCGTCAGTCCAAGGTCGGAAAAAATCAAGCCGATTCGACACTTTTAGGCAGACCGTTACAACCGAATTTGTCGTCAGAGGTTGCTTTTTGGTTGACGATTACCATCTACGAGTCAATCAGGGTGCGACACCCTGACATACTGGAGTGACTAAATACCATGAATAAGCGCGATTTTCTTAAAACGTCCGCCGCCCTCGCCGCCGTGCCTACCCTGTTGCCTTCGATGGGCACCGCCGCTACCGCAGCGGCCACCAATGGTACGAAGGTTGCCGCTACCATACCAACGCCAACCTATATCTATGACAGCGCACGCCGCGTTATGAAATTCTATCGCGCGGATAATAACACACGAGCAATGCATGGTTATCTCGCAAATGCCTGATGGAATGGATGGAGCACCGGCCAATGACAATCCGGTGCAGCGCGTCGCGGTAATCGGTGCAGGGGAACGATTCGAGCAGGTTGCGGCAACGCTATGCGCCGATCCTTCTTACACCGTAACAGTGGGTAGCTTTGGCCCCGCCAAAGATGAGTCGATCAAGCTGGAACGCTCGGTTGGTCAGGCTGTGGGTGCCGCCCCAATCACGGTGGTCGTGGCCCAGACAGCGGAAGAACTGCACGCCCTGATGTTTGGCAAGGGTGCAGCGGCGGTATCGGGACCACTAAACGCCCTGTTCGTTGACCTGTCGGATGTACCTGCCGAGATTACTGGCTTTTGCGCCCAGCGCGTTGCGGTACTGCGCAAACGCTATGTTAGTGCAGCACGGGCCAATCTGGCGCAGCTTGCCAGCGAAGACCGCTTCTCTGACGCCGCTGATCTCCTCAGCCAGCTCGGCACCAAACGAGCACGCAGCGAGCGCAGCCTCACAGCCTAACCGGCTGTGACTGCGCGTTTCGCCGCCAATTGCGATAACATCACGGGCGCTGCAAGAAGCAGCCCGACAATATCGCTTTGCCAGCCGGGCGCGACCAACGCGACGCCCGCAACGGCCAGCAACAATCGCCACAATCCATTCAATGGACGCAACATATAGGCGCTAAATGCTGCCCCAATCAGGCAAACACCAACCGCACAAGTGATCGACACCTGCAAAAACGATCCAATCGTGAAGTATTCATCGAGAACGATCAGCATTGTTGGCGCGTAGACGAACACCATCGGCACCATCAGCTTGCCAATACCCAACATAAACGCCGAAACTCCCGTGCGGAACGGATTCGCCCCCGCAATCCCCGCTGCCGCATAGGCCGAGGCACAAACGGGTGGCGTGATCTCGGAAATTACCCCGTAATAAAGCACAAACATATGCGTCGCGAGCGCGGGCACGCCAAGTTGTGCCAGCGCAGGCTGTGCCACTGAAACCAGCATGATGTAGAGCGCCGTCGTCGGTAGCCCCGCGCCCATCAAAATGCACGCCATCGCGATTAGCACAAGCGACAGAAACTGTTGCAGCGCCGCCTGCTCCACGATCTCGAAGGGCAGGAAAGCAATTGAATTATAAAGCCCTTCGGCCATCTGTGCGGCGCCATTCGTCACCATAAATCCAACCCGAAAGGCCACTCCGGTCGTATTGATGACCCCGATAACGATCCCCACCGCCGCCGCCGCCGCGCCCACCGCAAGCGCATATTGCACCCCAACATTCAGGCTATCGAAAAGCGATTCAAATGGCTCCCGCTCACGCCGATGCAACAGCCCCAGTGCTGTCAAGCCAAGCAGTACGCCCGCCATAACAGGCTCGAACCCACCGTTCGACGCTTTCCACAGGATGAACCAGATGAAACCCGCCGGTATGACCAGCGTTAGTGGCCTCGAAAACCCGCAAAATCCAACAATCACACACAGGATCAATCCGCAGAACGCCGCCATATTCGGCGTATAGCCGCTGAACAGCACGAATAGCAGCGCAACCAGAGGAATGATTGTCGGCCACCCTTCGCGCCAGACGGCAAAGAAACGGGGCAATTCATCCTTGGAATAACTCGGCAACCCAAGCCGCAGCGCCGTGAAATGCACAATCGACATCACACCGACATAATGCATCAGCGCAGGGATAATCGCGGCGACCACGATGGTCGTATAAGGCACCTCCAAGAACTCAGCCATCAGGAAGCTGGCCGCGCCCATGATAGGCGGCGTAATCTGCCCACCTGCGCTTGCGGCGGCCTCTACGCCCCCGGCGAAATGCCCCGGATAGCCCATCTTCTTCATGTTCGGGATTGTTAGCGACCCGGTTGAGACAGTATTGGCGATGGAAGAACCGGAAATCGTCCCGAAGAACGCCGAGGACACCACCGAAACCTTTGCTGGCCCGCCGGTAAAGCGCCCCGCCGCCATCATCGCATTATCGACGAAAAACTGCCCCAGCCCCATCCGTTGCGCCACGACGCCAAACAACACGAAGTGGAACACAACCGTCGAGACGATCCAGAGCGTGACCCCGAAAATGCCTTCGGATGGGAAATACATATTGTTTATGAACTGCCGCCAATCGACACCGGGATGCTGCAAAATTTGCGCAGGCATATACGGGCCAAACAAGGCGTAGACGATGAAGACACTGATGATCAGCGGCAAGACCGGCCCCAGCGTACGGCGCGCAATCTCCAGCGCCAGCAACACGAGCGCAGAGCCAAGAATGATATCAGGCGTAGATGGGTTGCCTTGCCGTAGCGCCTGTTCCGCTATCTTATACCCAAAGACATCAAGACCCCGCCAAGAGAGTGTCAAGAAAAACGCCGCCATGATCCCGATGACCATAAAGGCCCAGTCATAGAGCGGCACCGAGCCATAGCGCCACCACCGATCCGGCTTGCGCTCCAGCGCGCCCGCCGTTCGCAACAGCGGAAACCCGGCAAAAATCAGGATGAACAAGCCCGCGAGGTGTATTCCCATATGTTCGTGATCCACCGGCGTCCCAAACCCGGCGGTCCACAAGTGATAGAGCGCAAAAGCAATTGAAATAAAATATAAAACCCGCTTCAGAATAGGTCCATTATCGCGGGTATTGAGCGCAGTATCGTATTTCTTCTCGATTTCGGCCAATTCATCGGCAGTCAATGTCCGGTCAGGATCGGCGCTCATAGGAAGCCTCGTCTTGAAAAGGGAAAAAATCACCCCCGCCAAAGCGGGGGCCTCTCAGAATGCAAGAGATACCCGCCTTGGCGGGTATGAAGAACAAGATGCTTTACTTCAGCAGACCTGCTTCCTTGTAGAATTTCTCTGCACCCGGATGCAGCGGCACATTGAGCGCAGCAATACCGTCGAGCGCAGTATCGGGCGTGATGACTTTGCCCTTAGCATGGCCGTTATCTAGCAACTTACGGGTATTCTTGTTCCACAACGCTTTGGTGATGTCGTAGATCAACTGCTCGTCTTGCTTGGCGCTGGTGGCGAGGATGCCACTCACCGCGAGGGTGTGCGTATCATGCGTGACACCGGGATAAGTACCCGACGGAATAACCGAGCGGATGTAGTAAGGAACCGCCTTGTTGCCAGTGGTGATTTCCTCGTCCGTGAACGAATAAAGGTCCATGCCCTTAGTATTATCGAGCTGAATCATCGCGGCAACCGGCGTACCGGCGGCGTAGAAATAGGCGTCGAGCTGACCATCCGCGAGGCGCTCGGCACTCTGCGAGTTGTTCAATTCCGCCTCATCATAATCGTCACGGGTCAAACCATGCGCTTCAAGGATCAATTCCACAGCGATCTGCGTTCCCGATCCGGCCTGTGCGATACCGACGCGCTTACCTTTCAGGTCTTTGATACCGTTCAGCTTGCCACCCTTAGGCAGCACGAGGTGCAGGTCTTCGGGGAATAGGTTCGCAATGACGCGCAGATCAGGCTTGGCGTTGTCCTTGAACTTCGCTTCACCATGATAGGCGAAATACAGCGTCGCTGCGCCCGTAAGGCCCGCTTCCATCTGGCCCGCCTGAATCGCGGTTACATTATGCGCCGAAGCATTGGTCGATTGTGCAATGGCCACCAGACCCGGTACGCCACAGGAGCCACCTTTGTCGCATTCGCGCGAGCCGGGAGGGTTGGAAATCGCGTTAGCAATCGCCCCACCGATGGGGAAATACGTGCCGCCTGCGCCGCCCGTACCGATGCGGAAGAACTTCATTTCCTGCGCCGTCGCCACGCCCGCGAACAGAACCGCCGCCGCAAGGGCCGTTCCCGTAAGTGTTTTCATCATTCCCATACCGTGAGTCTCCCATCATTTTTTCATCATTGGCCCGCCCGGTTTGGAGCGGAAGGCTCGGATAGACTACGGCGCAGCTATATAAGGTCAATACATCTATTTATTTCTTATCTATCGGATTATCTGACAGGTTCGATTACTATGAAGCTTATAGCGATTTGCGATAAACCTGAGCCATATTTTGCGCCAAGAGCCGCGCAAAATATGGCGCTTGATGATTCAGGATAATCGCAATTCGCTTTAATCAGATTGCTGCCTTTCGTGAAGTCATGCGCACAGGCATCATGTCGGCGGCGGCACGAAATCTCTCACGCAGCCAACCCGCAATCAGCGGCCTTATATCCGGGTTGGAAGCCGATATTGGCCTCAAACTCTTCACCCGTGACGGCGGGCGGCTACATCCCGTTCCCGAAGCCTATTACTTGCTCGAAGAAGCCAACCACATCCTCGGCCTTTGTCGATGTCTTGCGTCGTCGTCTCAAGGATATTCAGCGGCGGTATCCCTAACCAAAAGCGGTTCTCGGTGACGCAGGGTAAAAGAAAACGACGAATCCCCTTTTTTTCCCGCCCATCTCGTGAAATAGGAACACGGCAACGCTCATACTCTGACGGGAGCCTGCACCCATGATTATCCGCGAAGCCCTCACCTTCGACGATGTCCTTCTTGTTCCCGCCCAAAGCGCGATTATTCCGGCGGAGGCCGATACACGCACGCGGGTCACGAAGGAAATCTCGCTCAACATTCCTCTGCTGTCTTCGGCGATGGATACCGTCACAGAATACGACATGGCCATCGCCATGGCTCAGGCGGGCGGTATGGGCGTGATCCACCGCAACCTCGATATCGAGGAACAGGCGGCACAGGTAGGCCGCGTCAAACGTTTCGAGCAAGGCATCGTCTACAATCCCGTCACCCTCTCGCCTGACCAGACCATTGCCGACGCCCGCGTATTGCAGGAAGAACGCCACATCACGGGCTTCCCGGTTGTCGATCCCAAAACGCGCGGATTGCTGGGTATCCTTACTAACCGCGACATGCGCTTTGCCGATGATCCGAACACACCCGTTAGCGCCCTGATGACTCGCGAAAATCTCGCCACCATCCGCGAGCCGATCAACCATGCGGCAGCGAAGAAGCAGCTTCAGGAACGGCGTATCGAAAAACTCATCATCGTCGATGCCGAAAATCGCTGCGTCGGCCTGCTGACGGTCAAGGATATCGAGAAGTCGAAACTCAATCCCAATGCCTGCAAAGATGCCGCCGGGCGTCTGCGCGTTGCCGCCGCTTCCACGGTGGGCGATGCCGGTTTTGACCGCTCTGCTGCGCTGATCGAGGCGGGTGTGGATCTCTTGGTTATCGACACGGCCCATGGTCACTCCAAGAGCGTCGCTATCGCCGTCGAGCGCGTAAAAGCCCGTTCCAATGCCGTTCAGGTCGTCGCGGGCAATGTCGCCACTGCCGCCGCCACTCGCGCCCTGATCGATGCAGGGGCGGATGCGGTAAAGGTAGGCATCGGCCCCGGCTCCATCTGCACCACCCGTATCGTCGCGGGCGTCGGCGTACCGCAGCTTACCGCCCTGATCGACTGCGCCGAAGCCGCCGCCGAAAGCGGTGTGCCCGTCATCGCGGATGGTGGGATCAAATTCTCCGGCGATCTCGCCAAAGCCATCGCGGCGGGCGCCCATTGCGCCATGATTGGCTCGATGCTGGCCGGAACCGAAGAATCCCCCGGCGAGGTCTTCACCTACCAAGGCCGCGCCTACAAATCCTATCGCGGCATGGGATCGGTTGCCGCGATGGCGCGTGGTTCCGCCGACCGATATTTCCAGAAAGAAGTCCGTGACACCATGAAACTCGTCCCCGAAGGCATCGAAGGTCAGGTTCCATTCAAAGGCCCGGTCGGCAATGTCATCCATCAGCTTGTCGGCGGCCTGCGCGCCGCGATGGGCTATACGGGCACCGAGACCATCGACGCCCTGCGCAAGGACGCCGAATTCGTCCGCATCACCAATGCGGGCCTGCGCGAAAGCCACGCCCATGACGTAACAATCACGCGGGAATCGCCCAACTACCGCATGGGATCGTAAAATCCGGTGAGACCTTCTGCCCGCCTTGCCGCCGCCGCCGAAATCCTCGATGGATTCGCTTCCAAACGTCCCGTAGAGCCGCAACTCAAGGCATGGGCGCGGGACAACCGTTATGCGGGGTCCAAAGACCGTCGGGCCATTGCCGACCGGGTCTACACAATTCTGCGCCACCTGCTGACCTGTGCGGCACAGGGGGGTTCCACAACTGGCCGTGCGCTGGTTCTCGGTTCTCTGGTTGCCGTGGATGAATTGACGATACTGGAAATCGACGCTTTGTGTCCGGGCGGCTATGGATTGGCCCCGCTGGATGAAGCGGAACGCGCCGCCCTGACCTCCCCGCCCAATCATCCTTCCGAAGCGGCCCGTCTCGACTGGCCCGCTTGGCTGTGGGATCATGCAAACGATGCTTTTGGCACCGATACGCCCGCCGAACTCGACGCCCTCCGCCAGCGCGCCCCTGTCGATTTGCGGGTCAACACGCTCAAAACAACCGTCGAACAAGCCATATCTACCCTGCAAGCCGATGATTTCGCGCCCGAAACCGTTGGCCCTCTCGCCCTGCGTCTGCCCCCTAATTCCCCGGTCTTTCGTGCAGAAGCTTACACCAACGGCCTTATCGAATTGCAGGACGCCGGATCGCAGATCGTCGCCGCCATGACCGGCACACAACCCGGCGAAACTGTCCTCGATTTTTGCGCAGGTGCGGGTGGCAAGACCCTCGCTCTCGCCGCCATGATGCAAAACGACGGCATTCTCATCGCCCATGACATTGACCCCGCGCGCATGGCCGCTTTGCCCGCCCGCGCCACACGCGCAGGCGTTACCTGCCTCCGGCCTATCGCCGATGGTGCATTGCCCGATGATTGCGACCGAGTTCTGGTCGATGCCCCCTGCTCCGGCTCTGGTTCGTGGCGGCGTGATCCCGCCGGAAAATGGGCGCTGTCCCCCGAACGCCTCGCCGAACTGACCGCCGCACAGGACGACGCGCTCAACATGGCGGCCCAGCATATCCGCCCCGGCGGCACGTTGACCTATGCAACATGCTCGATTCTTCCAGTCGAGACTGAGGCCCGCATTACCGCCTTCCTTGCTTGCCACACAGACTTCCACCTCCTCGACCAACGCCGCCTTCACCCCGCACGCGATGGATGTGATGGCTTCTTTGCCGCAACCCTGAGCAGGGCAGATTAATAGGCTGTTAACCATCCATGCCTATGCGATAGTCTTGGCAGATGCCGGGTCGCGGCAAGGGGTTGATATGGTCGGGTCGTTTTTGTTTGAAATTGCGGACGTTACAAAGGGGGTTGCTGGCATGGCGGCCATGGCCCTGTTTACACGTCGTCCGCGCGACCGTGTGGGAGGCGAAGCACCCGACTTCTCGATTCTCGAGCACGCTCCGGGCAGTTTTATTGTCACGGACGCTCTCGGCGTTGTTGTCGAACATAACGACAGCGCCCGCGCACTGGTCGTCAGCCTCGGCACATCGATCTCCACGGGGTCCAAGATGCGCGCGCTCCTCGGCAATAGCGCCGATGCAGATGCGGCGATTTACCGGGCGATGCGACGCGCCGCAAAGGATGGCGTGGCCTTTGAAACATTCTCCGTCACCGCCTCCAACAAACCGGCGGATGCCCATATCGAGATATCGCGCCAGCATAATCCTCGCTATTTCCTTTGGTCGATTTCCCTCACCGCCAAGGCCATCGAAATCATCGAACCAGACGCGCTTTCCCTCGATATGTCCGACGCGCCAATCGCCTATTTCAGCGCCGATAGACAGGGTAATCTTGTCGAGATGAACGATGCAATGCGTCGTTTGGCCGGGGTTTCCGCCGATCTCGCCGATAATGACCTTCCCCCATTGGCCAAGCTGTTCGGCGACGAGGGCAAAGCTCTTGTCCCCTCGAATGCGGGCGAAGATGATACCATCGAAAAACGGCTTTTTCTTCTGTCTGCTGGTGGCGAAAGAATATCCGTTCGTGTGATCCAGAAGTTTCGCACCTTTGATCACCATGAGGGCATCACCCAATCCTTCGTCGTGCCCACGCGCCGCCGCCCCGTCAGCGACAGCGGCATCGAGGTCCGCCGCCTCGTCCGTCTCCTCGATGATGCCCCGGTCGCCGTGGCCGTTACCGATCTCGACGGATTGGTGCTGGAGGCCAATGACCGCCTCGCCACCATGTCTGGCGGCGCGGCCCGCGTGGGTGCCGAAATCTCCCTCGCCGTGCGCCTTGATGACCGCCCGGATGTCAACGAGCGCCTCAAGGCCGTGGCCAATGGTGCCGCCCCCGACCGCCCGCTCGACATCAAACTGACCGGCGAGGCGGGCAAGGAGCATGAAGCCCATTTCCACGCTCACCGCGTCGATACCGAGCATGGCGAGATGCTCTTTACCTATGTCATGGATGTCAGCGCCGAGAAAGTCATCGAACGCAAACTGGCTCAGGCCGACAAGATGCAATCCGTCGGTCAGCTCGCGGGCGGCATCGCCCATGACGTCAACAACGTCCTCACCGCGATCCGGGGCCATTGCGACTTGTTGATGCTGCGTCACCACGAGGGCGACCCCGATTTCGATCACCTCTACCAAATTCAGGGTCAGACTGTCCGCGCTGCTTCCACCATCAGCCAGCTTCTCGCCTTCTCGCGTCGCCAGACAATGCGGCGGCAAGTCACCCAACTCTCTGAAACGCTTGATGAAATGCGTTTCATGCTGAACACCTATATTACCGAGCGCGTTACGTTCCGCTCGCATCACGACCGTGATTTGGGCCTCGTACGTATCGACCGGGGTGAATTTCAGCGCGTCATTATGAATCTCGCCGTCAATGCCTGCGACGCCATGAAAGGCGGCGGCACGCTGATGGTCACGACCCGAAACGTCGCCCCTGACGAGGTGGCCAGCTTCGGCTATGAACCTATTCCAAAAGCCGATTTCGTGCTGATCGAAGTCACCGATAGTGGCTCTGGCATCTCGAAAGCTGATCTTGGCAGCATATTCGAGCCGTTCTTCACGACCAAACCCACCGGCAAAGGCACCGGCCTCGGCCTCGCGACTGTCTATGGTATCATCAAGCAGATGGAAGGCTTCATCTACTGCGTTAGCGAGTTGGGTAAAGGCACGACCTTCCAAATTTTTCTCCCCCGGTATTTCGGCGCGATGGAAGCTGAGATCGACACCACCAAGACCGACGCCACCGTCCCCCGTGATCTCAGCGGTACGGGGCGCGTGCTGCTGGTTGAAGACGAAGATTCGGTGCGTAGCTTCGCCGTCCGCGCCCTTGAATTGCGCGGGTACACCGTCACACAGGCTGCAAGCGGACAAGAAGCCTTGGATGTGATTGAAGAAAACCCCGACGCCATCGACCTGATCGTCTCGGACGTGGTGATGCCTGAAATGACCGGGCCAGAAATGATGCGTACGGTTCGCGCGATCCGCCCTGAGATGAAATTTATCTTTATCTCCGGTTATGCCGAGGATGCCTTCCGTGAGGACATGATGGATGGTGAGGAGTTCTTCTTCCTCGCAAAACCTTTCTCTCTCAAAGACTTAGCTGTAAAAGTGAAGAAAGCATTCCAGCACTGATATCCTCCCCAACCGGGAAGGCGCAAAACATCACCCTTGCAAAACGTCACGCATAGGGCGGTGGTCGCTCTGCGATATCAAGCACTTCCAGCGCGAATATATGACAATCGGCCAGCACTTTATCCACGGACCGCGCCCCACTCTCCCGATGTCCCGGCGGCCTACCGGGGCGCATCGGGCGCGTGTATTTCGCCCGCTTCGACGCCAAAACCCGCGCCAACCGCTTCGCCTGTTTCGGTACATCTTCCAACGCCCCGATCAACGCCGCCAGTCGCCCGCGTAGCCGCGCCGCATCGACAATATCGTCGGGTGACGCCTTCTGTTGCGCCTCGAAAACCGGCTCATCAATGCCGATCACGATGATCTGTGGCCCATAGCCCTTGGCTTTCTTCCGTGGCGGAGGGCCAATCTTGCGGCGCGGATCGAACAACCCAAAAACCGGCGCAGCTTTACGCCTGCCCTTCCCTTTCGGAACGCCGCCAATCGGCAAATCACGCTTGGCGCGCGGCGTTACCACAATTCCGACCGACGCAACCACAATCAACCGCCGCGCCGCTGCTTCGGCGGGCCGTAGGATTGCCACGATCGCGAGGTGTAGCGCGCGCGTGATCCCCGGAACCGTTTCATCGGGCAGCATTGCCACAAGCCCCGCTACAATCCGCAGCAGCACCTTACGGTTTACTTCCGTCACAAAGGTCCAATACGCCGCGTCCATGCTTCCTCATCGCTACATTACGCGAACAAATGAGAACATAAAGAGATATATGTCAACCCTAATCTTGAAAATTCTGCTTGATCCGCTCCTTGCCGCCCTGCCACACAAGGCGTACTATCGCAGTGCAACAAATGAGAGGACGAATGATGAGCGGCACGGGTGATATGGATGGCTGGAAGGCGCGCGCGACCAAGGAACTCAAGGATCGCCCCCTCGATGACCTGACGTGGCAAACCCCCGAAGGCATTGCCATCAAACCGCTCTATACCGCCGAAGACCTACGCGGCGACGAGGCAATCTCCCTCCCCGGTGAGCCGCCCTATCTGCGCGGCCCGAAAGCCACGATGTATGCAGGCCGCCCTTGGACCGTGCGCCAATACGCGGGCTTCTCCACCGCCGAAGAATCCAACGCCTTCTACCGCAAAGCTCTGGAAAGCGGCCAGCGCGGCCTTTCTGTCGCCTTCGATCTGGCCACCCATCGCGGCTATGACAGCGACCACCCCCGCGTCGTGGGCGATGTGGGCAAGGCCGGGGTCGCCATCGACAGCGTTGAGGACATGAAAATCCTCTTCGACGGCATCCCCTTGGATGAAATGTCCGTCTCCATGACCATGAACGGCGCGGTGATCCCAATTCTCGCCAATTTTATTGTCGCGGGCGAAGAGCAAGGCGTCGATATTTCAAAGCTTTCCGGCACGATCCAGAATGATATTCTCAAGGAGTTCATGGTCCGCAACACCTACATCTACCCACCCGAAGCTTCCATGCGGATCGTCTCGAACATCATCGGCTATACTGCTGAAAACATGCCGAAATTCAACTCGATCTCGATCTCCGGCTATCACATGCAGGAGGCGGGCGCGACACTGGTACAGGAGCTCGCCTTCACCATCGCCGATGGCCGCGAATACGTGCGCACTGCCATCGCCAGCGGCATGGATGTCGATGCCTTTGCGCCCCGCTTGTCGTTCTTTTTCGCCATTGGCATGAATTTCTTCATGGAGGCCGCTAAACTGCGCGCCGCCCGCGTCTTATGGTCGATGGTGATGGATGAATTCCAGCCGAAAAAACCCCAATCCTCGATGCTGCGCACCCATTGCCAGACCAGCGGTGTTTCATTGCAGGAGCAAGACCCTTACAACAACATTGTTCGCACCGCCTATGAAGCCATGGCGGCGGTCCTTGGTGGCACCCAGAGTCTACATACCAACAGCTTCGATGAAGCCATGGCCCTGCCCACTGAATTCTCCTCCCGTATCGCCCGAAATACTCAGCTTATTCTCCAGCACGAAACCGGCGTCGCCAACGTCATCGACCCGCTTGCGGGCAGTTATTATGTCGAAAGTCTCACCCAAAACCTCATCACCGAAGCATGGGAATTGATGCAGGAGGTCGAGAATCTGGGCGGTATGACCAAGGCCGTCGCTTCCGGCATGCCAAAACTGCGCATCGAAGAAGCCGCCGCCCGCCGTCAAGCCGCTGTAGACAAGGGCGACGAGGTTATCGTCGGCGTCAACCGCTTTCGCCCCACCAAGGCCGACCCCGTTGAAATCCTCGATATCGACAATGTCGCCGTTCGCGAAAGTCAGATTGCCCGCCTCGCCGATATCCGCGCCAATCGCGACCAGCCTGCCTGCGATGCCGCTCTGGCCGCCCTCACCGAGACCGCCAAAGGCGACGGCAACCTCCTCGCCGCCGCTGTCGATGCCGCCCGCGCCCGCGCCACCGTGGGCGAAATCTCCGACGCAATGGAAGCCGCTTTTGGTCGCCACAAGGCCGAGGTCAAGACCCTCGCAGGCGTCTATTCTTCCGCCTATGAGGGCGACGAAGACTTCGCTGCCATCCAAAAAGACGTCGAGGATTTTGCCGTCGAAGAGGGCCGCCGCCCCCGTATGCTCGTCGTCAAGATGGGCCAGGACGGCCACGACCGGGGCGCCAAAGTCATCGCCACCGCCTTCGCCGATATGGGTTTCGACGTTGATGTCGGTCCCCTATTCCAGACCCCGGAAGAGGTCGCGCAGGACGCCGTCGATAACGATGTCCATGTCATCGGCGTCAGCTCTCAGGCGGCGGGCCACAAGACCCTCGCCCCCGCCCTTATCGCCGCCCTGCGCGAAGCGGGCGCAGGCGACATCCTTGTCGTTTGCGGCGGCGTAATCCCCGCGCAGGACTACGATTTTCTGACCGAAGCGGGAGTCGCCGCCATCTTCGGCCCCGGCACCAACATCCCCGACGCCGCCAAAGGCGTCCTCTCCCTGATCCGCACGCAGAGGACGGCAGAGGCGGCGGAGTAGCGAACGGCACAATCCGGGCTATATGTACGTCCATGATCCGAGAGAACCCCGCCCCAGAACATCAGGAGGAATAGCCATCTACGACGGCGACTCTTTCCATACGCTGTCTCTCGCCGGAAGGGCGGGCTTGCTGCTCCTGTCCCTAACGCTGACGATGATCACCGCCCTCGCTGCTCGCCGCATCATGCGCGGGCGGCGATTACCCCTGCGGATGCTCATCGCATTCGCTGTTCTAACGGCGTTCATCTGGCTCTCACCACAGGTTTACTACGCCTATTACCTTACCCTTTTCGACGGCCTGCCGCTCCAATCCGTAATCAGTTCTCCACCCTCGCCCATTGAAATCGCCAAAATCTTGACATTTCAAGACCGCCCAACCCTTTCCGCCCACGGAATCGCTCTCCTCGGCTGGCTACTCATCACCATTGCTGCATTGCAGCGGTAAAAGTCGCTTTTTCGCCTGAAAGCGTGCTATAAAGACACACAATACGAAACGCGGAGACCCGCCATGTTCAAGACCTTCTGCCTGCCCCTCGCCTTTGTCACATTGACCGCCTGCGCCCCCAATTCGGGCCAGAATCTCTACTCTGCGCAGGAAGTCGGCATCGCAAAAACCGTTGAGCGATGCCGCGTATTGGCCGTGCGCAACATAACGATTCAGGGTGATCAAGGGCGCGGTATTGGCCAAGTCGTCGGCAGCATTGCTGGCGGTGTCACGGGTGGCGCACTTGGTAATCAAGTTGGCGAGGGCAGTGGTCAGGCCGTCGCCGTCGTCGTCGGTAGTCTCGCGGGCAGCTTGTTCGGTGGCATCATCGGCGACCAAATCGGCACACAGGTAGACCAACGCCCCGGCCTCGAATACTCGATCCTCAGCACCGGCAACCGCGAAATCACCTTCGCGCAGGAAATTCTACCCGGCGACCGTGTGATCAATGCGGGCGAGACGTGCCGCATCCAGACCGATCCACTCGGCAACAACCGCATCCTCCCCATCACCGGATTGCCGCAACAGATTCAGCGCCCTCAAACAACCAGCTTCTACTGATATGAAGGACCGCCACGGCAACCCAGTCCCTCCGGCCAAACAATTCGACATTCCGCCCGTCTGGCTGCTCGGCACGCTGATCCTGCAAAGCCTCATCGCGTGGATCATGCCGCTCGTTCGGTTTGACATACCCGGCGGCATTTTGTTCGTCGTGGCCGGAATCGCGCTCGTCCTATGGAGTGCCAGCCATTTCCGTAAGGCACAAACGCCCATTCATCCCCGCCGCAAGCCAACCGCACTCATTACGGATGGCCCTTTCGGCTTCTCGCGCAACCCCATCTATCTCGGCATATCGCTAGTCGCCCTCGGCTGGGGATTACAGCTTGGCGCGCTCTCGGCCTTGATATTGGTTCCGCTCTTCATGCTCCTGCTTCAGCGCCGTTTCATCGAAGGTGAGGAGCTGCATGTCGGTAAAGCAATGGGCGCAGAATGGGACGACTACGCCCGCCGCGTGCGACGCTGGCTCTAAAGCGAATTGCGATTATACTGAAGCACGAAACGCCATGTTTTGCGCGGCTCTTGGCACGAAACATGGCTCAGGTTTATCGTAAATCGCTATAATTCACCCGCCGCTCCAGACACCGAAAATCCGCCTCCGGCTTCGCCTCGGCAAAATCCACATGCACCACATTCAGGTCATGGCGTAGGCACCACACCTGCAACCCGCGCGCCGTAAACCCCGCCTCCAGCCGCCCATAATCACGCATCGAAACCGCCCCCGCCGCCCCGCTCGTCACCTCATCCGCGCATTTCGCACAGACGAGCGGCTCGCGAATTTCACGTAACAAGTGCGACAACTCCTCTGGAACTCGCATATCTCTCCCTTTTATCCTTGTGGCCTGTGGCATAAGTACCGATATAGGCGACCTGAAACGATAAGCCCGCAACAGGGCATCCTGTAACTTGGGACGATTGCTATGTTCATTACCCCCGCATACGCGCAGTCCGCAGCCGCTGGCCCGGACCCGATCACAAGCCTTTTGCCGTTTATCCTGATCTTCGTGATCATGTACTTCCTGCTCATCCGTCCGCAGCAGAAACGGCTCAAAGAACACCGCGCAATGATCACAGCGTTAAAAAGGGGGGATAAGGTCGTGACCGCCGGGGGGCTGGTCGGGAAAGTGACGGCTGTTGGATCAGAAGAATCCGACGAAATCACGCTTGAAGTCGCAACCAATGTCAAGGTTACGGCGATTAAATCGACCATCACGGCTGTATTGTCCAAACCGGAACCAGCCAACACCAAATAACCCGCCCCCGCGCGGAACCTGAGGTTCCCTCCCATGCTCTATATCGCGCCCTGGAAGAAGATCGCGATCATCCTGATGGTGATCGTCGGCATGTTCTTTGCCTTGCCAAACGCCCTGAATGAAACCCAGCGGAATGCGCTGCCAAGCTGGATGCCAAGTGATACAGTCAACCTGGGACTTGACCTTCAGGGCGGAGCGCATGTGCTGGTCGAGGCGGAGATGGGTCCAGTCTTCGAGAGCCGTCTGGAGCTACTGGCGCAGGAAATGCGCGACAAGATACGCGAAGCTGGCAATATCAAACGCTCGCGCCCCGTCATCGATAATGACGCATTTTCCGTCTCCATGCGCGTGACCAACCCCGAGGACGTCGATCGTGCCCGTGAGGCATTTGAGGACATCCCCACGCTCCTGCAAAGCGCGGCCCTTACCGGCGTCGGCGCGATGGATTTCGAGGTGACGGAAAACCCCGTCAACCGCAACTTCACCCTAACCATGACCGAGGGTGCGCGCGTCGAACTCGTCGAACAAACGATCCTGCGCTCCCTCGAAGTCGTCCGCCGCCGTATCGATCCCGAAGGCATCAAAGAAGCATCCGTCACCCGCCAAGGCGATGACCGCATTCTCATTCAGGTGCCCGGCGCGGAAAGCGCAGCGGAGATCGTCAGGCTTCTCAAAGATCCCGCCGTCCTTGGCTTCCACATCGTCAACCGTGAATTCGGGCAAGATGACCTTGCACGGGGTCGCGCTGCGGCTGGCTTCAAGGTCGCTGATGATGCGATCCTAGAAGGCCAGAAATGGGCAATTTCCCGCGTCCCCCTCATCCTTGGCGAAGATGTCGTCGATGCGGGCCCGGGCTTCGACCAGCGCACCGGCGAGCCGATTGTTAGCTTCCGCTTCAATTCTCGCGCAGGCAAGGCCTTCGGCAATTGGACCCTCAACAATGTCGGCGAACTCTTTGCCATCGTCGTGGACGGCAAGGTCATCTCGGCCCCCTCCATCCGCGAGCCGATCTTGGGTGGTTCGGGTCAAATCAGCGGTAGCTTCACAGTCGAAAGCTCGACCCGCCTTGCTGTCCAGATCGCCTCTGGTGCCTTACCAGCCAAGCTCGTCCCCTTGGAAACCCGCACCGTCGGCCCCGAACTCGGCGCGGATTCCATTGCGGCGGGTGCCATCGCCTGCGTGATCGGTCTGTTGCTGGTCATCGCCTTTATGATGGTCGTCTATGGCAAATTCGGCCTCTACGCGAATGTTGCTCTGCTCGTGAACCTCGCCCTCATTCTCGGCGTGCTGTCCGCGCTCGGAGCGACGCTTACGCTCCCCGGTATCGCCGGGATCGTGCTGACCATCGGCATGGCGGTCGATGCGAACGTGCTGATCTTCGAGCGAATACGCGAGGAGAACGAGGCATCGAAGGGGGCCGCGCGAGCCATCGAAACAGGCTATGAAAAGGCTCTGACGGCCATCATCGACGCCAACATCACAACCCTAATCGCCGCCATCATTCTCTACGCGATGGGTTCTGGTCCCGTGAAGGGCTTCGCGGTCACGCTCGGCATCGGTATCATCACCTCCGTTTTCACGGCCTTTTTCGTGACGCGCCTGTTCGTTGTGCAATGGTTCGAGTGGAAACGCCCGAAGACGTTCAAAATCAACCTGATCGAACTCGTTCGCAACGGCACCAAGATCAACTTCCTTGGTGGTCGCAAGATCGCGCTCGCCCTTTCTTCCATCGCCATGGTCGCCTCCCTCGGCCTCTTCGCAGTGAATGGCCTGAACTATGGTATCGACTTCAAAGGCGGTACATTGATCGAAGGCCGCACCACTGGCGAAACCGATCTAGGCGAAATTCGCGGCAAACTCGAAGCGATGGATCTTGGCGACGTGCAGGTTCAGGGCTTTGGCTCACCAAACGACTCACTGATCCGCGTCGAGGACGTCAAAGGGGGTGACGAAGCCCGCCAAGGTCTCGCTGACCGCGTCTATGGCAACCTCACCCTCGGTGCCGTGTTGGCCGTTGATGAAATCGGCGATAATATCTTCGAGGTCAAAATCGGTGAAGTTTTCGATGGCTCCCCGGCGGCGCAAGCTGGCCTGAATACCGGCGATACGATCACCCGTATCGGCGACATCTCCGCCGTCGATCTCGATTCCAACCCAGAAACCGCCCCGAATATGGCCGAACTCATCACCGCGATGCAGACTTTCGGCGACAAACCGTTCGACCTGACGGTGATGGGCGAGGCTGGCGAGCGCGTCGCGACCTTAGACCAAGGCATCGGCGATTACGAAATGCGCCGCGTCGAAAGCCTGGGCGCCAAGGTATCGGGCGAGTTGGTCACGGCGGGGATCATGGCCATCCTCCTCGCCATTGGTTCGGTCCTCGTCTACATTTGGCTCCGCTTCGAGTGGCAATTCTCGGTCGGTGCTGTCGCGGCGCTAACCCATGACGTGGTGCTGACCATCGGGGTATTCTCGCTCATCGGGTTGGAGTTCAATCTCTCGATTATCGCGGCCATCCTCACCATCGTCGGGTACTCGCTCAACGATACCGTGGTCGTGTTTGACCGCGTGAGGGAAAACCTGCGCCGATACAAAAAGATGGTGCTCGAAGACCTGTTGAACCTATCGCTCAACGAGACCCTGTCGCGTACCTTGATGACCTCGATCACCACCCTGCTCGCGCTGCTGGCGCTCTACTTCCTTGGCGGTGCGGTGCTACAGGGCTTCACCTTCGCGATGATCTGGGGCGTGATCGTGGGTACATACTCATCAATCTACATCGCCTCGCCGATCCTCCAGATGCTCGGCGTCAAGCGCGACTGGTCCACCCCGACCGACGATCCGGCCATGGGTGTTCAGTTCGGCACGGCGGAAAACCCATAATCACTGGCGCGGCTCCTAACGGGGCCGCGCTACTCCTCGACCACCTCGCGCGCGATAGAATCAAGCAAGGCTTCGACCTCCTTCATCGGTCCTACGGGCATCGTCCGATAGCCGACCTCGACCGCACCATCTTCTCCCTCAGACACAAAAACGCCATAGGGGCAGAATGCGATGTTCTGCGCATCCGCCTCCATCATTTTGCGGGACAATACGGCGGAGCAGAACAGGTAGACATTCGCCTGCCCGAACAGGTCTTTGCTGCCACCCACATCATCCTTCGTCCGGGCGAGCATCTCACCGACATGACTGACGTAATCGATCACCAGCCTCTTGCCGATGATCGCATTCTCGACGCCAAAAGCCGCATCGTCGAACTCTCCGTCGAACGCATAGCTCTTCATGTCCTGAGCATACGCAACACCCGGCACGAGCATCATCGCAATCGCCACAACAAACCGTTTCATCCCTGCCTCCTTCATATCTACGATGGGGTGAGACTACTCCGATCCGGGGCGCGCGATATTGATTTAAATCTATTCGCCGCCGAGGGCTTACGCCGCATCGCTGAATTCTACGAAGTCGAGGCTGATATCAAAGGCTGCGCTCCCGGTCAGCGTCTTTCGGCCCGGCAAACCCGCACCGCTCCGCTCGTTGCGGCCTTCGGGGAATGGTTGCAGAAACAGCGTCAAAGGATCTCCGCCAAGTCCCGCCTTGGCGAAAAACTCGGCTATATCCACCGCCACTGGGATGGCCTGCAGACATTCCTGAGCGATGGCCAGGTCGAGATCGACTCCAACGGCGTCGAAAATCTAATCCGTCCGATTGCTTGTATCGTAAAAATGCACTCTTCGCCGTCCATGACAAGGGCAGGAAGGCATGAGGGCACACCGCATCCCTTATCGAAACCGCCAAGATCAACCACGTCGAGCCCTTCGCCTATATCAAGGCAACACTCAAAACCATTGCAAGCGGCCACCCCAAAGCCGCATCGATGACCTGCTCTCATTGAACTTCCAAAATGCAAAATGATTATCCGTGGGGCGATGATTACGCTTACCGACGATCCATGTTTCAGCGATATCAGATAGATGGACCCTCAGAACAAGTCCGAGGGTCATACTGCGTCAGGAGACCGGATTACTTGCCAAACGCCCGGCTCTACGCCTCGCCACGCTTTACGATCTCTGGTGGGTCGAAGGCTGTGACGGGGGGCGGGGTTCCCTCAAAGCGGGCCACATCCACGAGGCAGCTATGGGCGGTTGGGCCTTGGGCGAGGCGGGATGTTCCACGGTCGGGGGTCAAGACATTGGGGTTGCCGTGTTTGCATAGACTGTTCGGGTCGCCCGGCACTTCCGGGTCATACCATGCGCCGGTGCTCATCTGAATAACGCCGGGGCGGATGGTATCGCTCAAGGTGGCCGCGCCGAGGCACGCGCCGCGACCATTAAAGACGCGGATGATATCGCCCTCGCTTATGCCCCGCGCCGCTGCGTCATCAGGGTGCAGCATGACCGGCTCGCGCCCTTGTACCTTGCCGCCCCGGCTCCATGCGCCGTGGTCGAGTTGGGAATGCAGCTTACGGGTCGGCTGGTTCGAGATCATGTGTAGCGGCCAATCGCCCACCGCCCGGCTGCCCGTCGCCCGGCTGCCCGTAGCCCCTAGCCATTCGCGCGGTGCGCGCCAGACGGGATGGCCGGGGCAATCATCATACCCAAAACTCGCGACGGTCTCCGAGAATATCTCAATCTTACCACTAGGCGTGCCTAGCGCATTGGCGGTTGGGTCTTCGCGGAAGGGGCGCAGCATGACGGTCGGTTCGGCGGGGGGCGGATTGATATGCCAGCCTTTCTCGCGCAACTCATCCAGCCCCGGCATCTCACTCCCCTGTTCGGCGACGCGCTGGCGGGTAACATCGTAGATCCAGCGGATCCAATCTTCCGTGTCGCGTCCCTCGGTGAAGCTTTCTCCCACGCCCATATGCGCCGCGAGGGCGCTAAAAGTCTGATATTCATCGCGCACTAGACCGGGGGCATCCGCAACCTTATCCATCACCACGACATAAGGATCGCGCTGGGCCATGGCCAGATCGGTACGCTCTAGCGGCGTGGTACAGGGCAGGACGATATCGGAATGCTTGGCCATCGCGTTCCAGCACCAATCATTGACGATGATGGTTTCGGGCTTACGCCACGCGCGCAGCATCCGCCCGATATCCTGATGGTGATGGAACGGATTACCCCCCGCCCACCAGACGAGGCGGATATCAGGATAGGTCAGGCGTTGGCCGTTGAAATCGAATTCCTCACCCGGATGGAGCAGCATATCGGAGACGCGGGCGACGGGGATGAAATCGGCGACGCCTTTATCGCCCTGTGGCAACGACGCACCGGGCATCTGGCTGTAATGGCCACCGATGGAGTTTTCCGCGCTATAGCCAAAGCCAAAGCCGCCGCCCGGCAAGCCGATCTGCCCCAGCATCGCGGCGACGGTAATGGCGGCCCAATAGGCCTGTTCGCCGTGATCTTGCCGTGTCAGGGACCATGCGACCGAGATCATCGTGCGCCCCTGCGCCATGCGGCGGGCGAGGGTGCGGATGGTCTCGGCGTCTAGCCCGCTAATCATGGCGGCCCAGTCCGCGTCCTTAGCTTCGCCGTCGCTATCGCCCGTCAGATAAGGTGTGAAGCGGTCGTAGCCGGTGGTATAGCGGTCGAGGAACGCGCGGTCGATGGTGCCATCCGTATGGAGTGTATGGGCGATGGCAAGCAAAATAGCGGCGTCAGTACCGGGGCGCGCGGCCAGCCATTCGGCTCCGGTATCGTCTTCCATATCGGAGCGCAGGGGACTGACATTCACGAAATCCGTGCCGCCCGCGCGAGCCTTGGCCAGCCCCGCGCGCTGGACGTGTTCGCCAATACCGCCCGCTTCGATCTGGCCATTCTTGACCGGAATACCGCCGAAAGCGACGAGGAGGTCAGTGTTTCCAGCGATGCTATCCCAACTCGTCGTCGTGTTCAGAAAGCTACGGAAATCGCCAAGGATATGCGGCACCATCGCCTCGGCGGCGGCGAAACTGTAGGTATGGACCGAAGATGTGAACCCGCCGATACAGTTGAGGAAGCGTTTCATCTGGCTTTGGGCATGGTGGAAGCGCCCCGCGCTGGCCCAGCCATAGGAACCAGCGTAGATCGCGTTATTGCCGTGGTCACGGATGACACGGGACAGCTCATCCGCCAACAAAGGTTCCAACTCCTCCCATGTCAGGGCGACAAAACGGTCGACACCACGCCGCTCGCGCCGCGCACCGGGGCCACCATCCAGCCAGCTTTCACGCACCATCGGCGCGGTAACGCGGGTAGGGCCATCCTGCACGTCGATAATGCCGGAGCCGATGGGCGACGGATCGGGGTCATGCTCAAACGGCTCCATCGCGACGACGCGCCCATTCTCGCTGCGCACGCGATAGGTGCCCCAATGGTTGGCGGTCAAGGCCTGACGGTTCATGGCGCGATCTTTCGGTATGGCGTGGGTTTAGTCACGCCAGCATCGCGAGCAAGGGGCGATGGGTCAATGGGCGATACGCATGGGCGATGCATGTGGTTTTACTCGGCAGATACGATATCTTCTCTGCGCAAGAGCATGAAACACAGAGAAAACGCAGTGCAATCAGATTCTACCATCACCGAACGCTGGGCCACCCTCTCCCGCTGCGGGCGGTATCGCTATGCGCTGGGGCGGCGGTGGGGAGAAGGGGCGGAGGCGTTGTTCGTGATGCTCAATCCGTCAACGGCGGATGCGGAGGTGGATGACCCCACCCTGCGCCGCTGCATCGGATTTGCGCAACGCGAGGGGTGCGGAGCGGTTCGGACGGTGAACCTGTTCGCATGGCGGGCGACGGCTCCGCGTGATCTGATCGCGGCGCGTGATGCGGGAGAGGATATCGTGGGGCCACGCACGACGGCATTGATCCGCAAGGCAGTGGCCGAATGCGAAGGACCGATCATTGCGGCATGGGGCGCGAATCCAGCGGCAATAGAGCGGGGCGACGCGGTGGCGCGGCTATGCACTCGCCCGCTGCATTGTCTCGGCTTAACAACGACGGGTGCGCCCCGGCATCCGCTCTACGTGCGGGCGGATGCGCCACTTATGGCCTTTAGCCTTCAGACGCAGGAATAGCCGCGCACGACGAACTGACCCGCGTAGCGGCCCGATTCGGCTTGGGCAAAATCAACGCGACTCGGAGCGGTGCCTTCGGGGCAAGCAGCCTTGGCAGCCTGATGACAGGCCACCTGTTCCGCGCTACCACTGGGTACGGGTTGCGGGCAAGAATGGCCGCTGCCGACCACAGCATGGCTAACACTTTTCAAGAGCGACGGGCTGGTCGCAGCCTTGTCAGAACCGCCGCATCCGGCAAGGGCTAGGAGGGCGGGAATCAGAAGGGATTTGCGCATGGTTTTGCCTCTGAGCTGTCAGGCGGGGGCCGTCTTGCGCATCGCAACCGCAATCATTGGTTGGTCAAGCAGGAAACCCCCGTCGGTTTCCCGTGCATGATCCGAAAAAAGCCTTACCACTTCGTCACGAACCGTATCGATCTTTGCCGCACGCGACGGATCTATGGCGAGGGCATAGCCAAGCATGTCATCGGCGCTGACTTCATGTAGGTCGGTGTCGTATTCGGTATCGAGGATGGTTTCGACAGATGCCGCCGCCCGGAACGCCGCCAGATGGGCGAGCGCGACCGCGCGAACCTCGGTTTCATCATCGAGAGGGGCGAAAACCTCCTGATAGCCACCGCGTGCCAGCGGCTCGATAACGAGCAGCGGCGCGCCGGGGCAGATCACGCGCAGAGCCTCCACCAAGGCAGGGCGGATGAGGTCTTGCGGGACGTGGTGCAGACTATTGAGGAAAATCGCACCGTCGAAACTGTTATCCGCAAAAGGCATGGCCTCACCGCCCGCTTGGTGCAAGGGCGCATCCGGGGCCATATCGCGCGCTTTTACAAGCAGGTCGGCGCTTGGGTCTACACCCGTTGCCTTTGCATCCCGGCGGATCAGAGCGCGTAGCAACCTGCCTCGACCACAACCAATATCGAGGATCGAGCGGCCCTCTAGAGGAGCAAAGATCTGTTCGATCACCTGCATATTATTCGTATATGTCATCGGGTTCTCCAAAATGCAGATGAAGCAGAAACCATCACCGCCAATACGATGATGGCCCCGCCAATCAGGGCCGTTCCCGCCGGTTTCTCGCCCATTACAAGCCACACCCATAACGGGCCAAAAGCGGTTTCCAGCAACAATAAAAGGCTGACCTCCGCCGAACCCAGATACCGAGGCCCAACCGTGACCAGCGTAAAGGCGACAGGCGTTAGCGCAAGGCCGAGAAGGATAGCCCAGAGGCGAGACGTACCCTCGATGGCCAGCGGATCACCGAAGGTAAAGCTGAATATCGCCATAAGGATCGAGCCAACGAAGACAGCGGCAACGTTATCCACCTGCGGCCAGCGGCGAAGCATCGTGAATTGTGCTGCGAGGTTGATAGTCGTGATGATAGCCAATGTAATACCCAATGGCGAGCCAGTCATAGCACCACCCAAAGCGGCAACAAGCACCCCTGCCCCGCCGAGAAGTATAGCGATGGAGGTACGAGTGTCGGGCGCTTCACGCAGGATAAACCATGCCATCACGGCGGCACAGAGCGGTGTCGCGGCGAGGATCACGAGGACATCGGCAACAGATGACAGGTCAATGGCGAGGACAAACGCGCTACTATTAATCGCGTAGAATATCGCGAGGACCAGCAACCGCCAACCACCACGCAGCACGCGCCCCACCGCCTCACCCCGGTCACGCCATAGCAGATAGAGCGCCAGCGTAATGATCGACAGCCCCCCTCGCCAACCGATAACGCCGATGGGGTCACTGTCAATCAACCGCTGCATCAGCGCATCAGGCGATAGCCACATCACACCAAGGATAGTGATGAGATAGCCGCGCCGCCGCTCGGCAGGGCTGGATCGGGTTGCGGCTCCGGCGATCATGCGCTGGCCGTCAGGGGCCAAAGCCATGCAATCATCACAATGGCCGTCGTGCCCGTCACCAGTTTGAGCGGGATGCCAAGGCGCAGATAGTCGGCAAAGCGGTATCCGCCCGGTGCATAGACAAGCATGTTGGTCTGATATCCGATAGGGGTTGCAAAACTGGCATTGGCCGCAGCCATAACCGCGACGACGAAGGCGCGGGGATCATGGCCCAACGAATGCGCCAGCCCGATAGCCAGCGGCGTGACGACGACGGCAACGGCGTTGTTGCTGACGAGTTCGGTTAAGATGGTGGTCAGGACGAATAGCGCGATTAGAGCAACGAGCGGCCCCGCATCCATCAAGAGCGGCGTCAGGGCATCGACGATCAGATCGATGGAACCTGCGCCCTGCAACGCCTGCCCCACCGCCAGCATCCCGACGATCAAGGCAAGCAGGCGGGCATCGACGGCGGCAAACGCCTCCTCTGCCGTCAAGATGCCGGTTGCCAGCACCAATCCCACACCTATGGCCGCCGCGCCGACGATGGGCATCAAACCCGTCCCCGCCAGCAGGACGACGCCAAGCATGATGGTGATGGCGGTTCGCGCATGGGAACGGCGAATGGGTTGCGCACCACCCCCACGGGTCAGATTAACGAGTTGAGAATCATCAATGAAGCGATAGATATCCTCCGCATTCCCTTCCAACAGCAGGGTATCACCAATCTGTAGCCGCACTTCGGCCAACTTGGCCGCCGTTGCCTCACCTCGCCGGTGAACCGCCAGCGGATAGACGCCGTAGCGTCGCCTAAGGCGCAACCGGCCCAATACCTTGCCCACCAGACGCGAACCGGGTGGAACAAGTGCCTCGACTGTAATCGCATCGGTGGAGGACAGCGCATCGACCGTTCCGGCAATAGAAAGGCCCATTTCGCGTAGATCGACCACCTCCTGTGCCGTGATGCGCAGGACGACGCGATCTCCGACAGCAAGCGCGACCGCATCCATGTCATCACGCAGAGAAGCATCACCCCGAACAACATCGATCACCTTCGTATCACCGTATTGAAGGACATCAGCCTCGCGCGGATTCTCGCCGATAAGGGGAGAATCAACCGGGATAACGAGTTCGGTGAAAAAGCGTGACTGCTTGCGCTGGGTATTTGTAAATTCGGCCATTGTCGGCCTGTCAGGCAATAAAAAGCGCCCCGCCAACGCCATAAAGATCATCCCCGACAACGCCGCTGCGATTCCCACGGGGGTAATCTCGAAAATGCCGAACCGTTCCAGCCCATTCGCCCGCGCAACCCCATCGACCAGCAGGTTGGTGGACGTGCCGATCAGGGTACAGCCACCGCCGAGGATCGAGGCGTAGGATAAAGGGATTAACAGGCGCGAGGCAGGCCAGCGGGCGGCGACGGCGAATTGTAGAACTACCGGAATCATCACCATAACGACCGGCGTATTGTTCAGAAATGCCGAAGCGAAAAGGACGAGGATGCCCGTTACGGCGAGGGTCACAACGGGCCGCATCTCCGCCGACCCCACTACGATTTCGCCCAATCGTTCGAGTGCGCCGGTTCTCACCAATGCTCCCGATAAGATGAACAGCGCACCGATGGCAATGGGCGCACCATTGGCGAAAACTCCAACGAAATCCTCGGATGATAGGATACCCAGTGCCAAAAGCACGGCGACAGCAAAGATCGCCACCACGTCAGGGGGGAATTTCTCCCAGACAAAGCCAGCGAACATAAACGCAAGCACGCCAAGGGCCACAAAAGGCTGCACCGCTTCGGGAACCAGCACTGTTCACCCTCGCCAATACGATCCGAAACCCTTCGTATCACAGCCAAGCGCGCAAAGCGCAAGTATCATGCAATTGGTATAAGACAGTCGCAATCCATTGCAGTCAAGCCATACCGATAAAATGAAATATTGATCGTTTTACACCTTTCATCCTCGGAATTATCCCGAAGGTCTATCTATCTGATTTCACTGAAATAAGGATCGTCAGAACAAGTCTGACGATTATGGTACAGAAGTCAGTAATAAGAGCCATTGATATCAGTTTTCAGCATCAGGTGTCACGTCAAGAACGCGGGCTCGCATCGTCACGCTGACCGGGCCGTCCGTACAATCGTTCATGCAAGGCTCTACACCTTTCATGCCATCGATTTCAACGCGACCATCTTCAATGAAGCCATCTACATTCGGCATGACAATATCAGAAAACGTCTCATTGGAGAGGACGGCTTCATCGTCTTCGAGAATATCGTTCATGTAGAGCAGATAGGCCGTGATCGCGTATACCTCGTCATCTTCCAATGATTGCGCTTCACCGAAAGGCATGGCGCGATGGACATAATCCCAGATCGTAGAGGCATAAGGCCAATAGGAGCCGATTGTCTTGACCGGGCGGTCATTCTCTAGCGTATCGCCACCACCGACGAGAATGGGCCAACGGTCAATGCCTTCTCCAAAATCACCGTGGCACACTGCGCATTGCTCGGAATAAACTTCCTCGCCCTCGGCGGCGGTGCCCTGCCCTATGGGCAGTCCGGCGCCATCAGGCCGAATATCGATATCCCATGCGGCAATCTCGGCGGGCGTCGCAGGACGGCCAAGACCGAAAGCATCGGCAAAAGATGGTCCTGCGCACATTACGAACGCAGCAGTACAGAGCGCAGTATCAACCCACTTCGACATTTTCGACCTCACCGCCCTTGCGCACATGCCAAGTCTGGATGCTGTTATTATGATAAATTGACTCGGTGCCGCGCACATCACGCAGGGCATCCTTCGTCGGCTGAACCCAACCTTCGGAATCGACCGCCCGCGATTGCAGCAGGAGGGGCGAACCGTCCCAATCGAACTCGTGATAAAAGCGGTGCAGCGCCTTGTCGTGGCTAGGGCCATCAATCCGGGCGGGCCGCCAATTGCGCCCACCATCAATGCTCACATCCACACGCTTGATATTGCCGCGCCCAGACCATGCAAGCCCACTAAGGACCGTATGCCCCTTTTCATGTGTGATCGGGGCTTGCGGGCTGGGGTTGGTGATAACCGATTTAACGTCCATTTCCCACGTAAACCGGCGTGCTTTCCCACCTTCGAGCAAGTCTGTATATTTCGAGGTTTCCTCGCGGTGATGCCACGGCTCATCGCCCACTTCGATACGGCGCAGCCATTTAACCCACATATTGCCCTCCCAACCGGGAACGACGATACGCAGTGGATATCCCTGTTCCGGGCGCAGCGCCTCGCCATTCATCGCAAAGGCAATAAGGCAATCGTCAAGCGCCTTATCTAGCGGGATCGAGCGGGTCATGGCCGAGGCATCCGCGCCTTCGGGCATAATCCATTTTGCGTTGGTCTTCACGCCTGCTTCTTCAAGCAGATAGCGTAGCGGGACGCCAGTATACATGACGCAATGCACCATTCCGTGGGTAAACTGACAGCCATTGAGCTGCGCCCCACGCCATTCCATGCCTGTATTCGCCGCACATTCGAGGAAATAGATGCGGTTCTCGCGTGGAAACCGCTTAATATCCTCCATCGTGAACACAAGGGGCTTGTCAACAAGGCCGTTGATCATCAGGCGATGCATGGCGGGATCGATCTGCGCAACGCCGCCATGGTGACGCTCAAAGCACAAGCCGTTAGGCGTTATGATGCCCTCCAGCTTATGCAGCGGCGTAAAATTAACCGAGGAAACCGGATCAGCGGTCAGCCATGGCACATCACGGCGAACCGCATCGGCCTCATATTCAGACGGCACCCCATAGGGCGCGGCATCGACGCCGTCGCCTAGATACTGGGTCCATTCCTGCATTTCGGTAATTGCGGGATCATTCGCCCGTGCCACAGTCGCAAGCGCCGCACTACCCGCTACGCCGCCAAGCATCGCCCGACGGGAAAGGGTTGGATTGTCGGAGTTGGCCATGTTTGGCTCCTTCCCGGTTTTCAGTGTTTTACAGAACCACATCAATGGCGGTTTCGCCGCGTGGAGAGACCGTCTCATGTTCGGTCAGATGGGCTTCGACGACATCCCATATCGGCGGGCCTTCGGTATCGGGGTTGACCGATGCCCAGCCCGCGACAACATATTCCCTTTTTGGATCAATGGCTTCACCAGTCGCAAGCAGAGTCATATCTGATATACGTTCACCAGCGGGCGCATTCACATCAATCCGATAGCCAAGGCCACCGACACGAACCATATCGCCGCCCTGTTGGTAATAGGGATCGGGGTTGAAGATGTTGTCGGATACGTCTTCGAGAATGACTTTCAGGAACTCGCCGGTCATGGGGGAGCGGTAGGCTTCTGGATAGGTCATGGCGGTGCAGTTATGCAGCGCCTCGACGGTGATATCCTGCCCCGGCAGCAAGCTCGCGCCCCAGCGAAAGCCCGGAGACAGGGCAATCTCGGCATCCCGTTGCTCCAGCAACGCATCGCAGATCAGGTCGTCCCACGTACCGTTGAAATTGCCCCGGCGAAACAATGTGTCATCGGTTCGCCCCAAAACACGCGCCAGCTCTTCCTCGTAAGGGGCGCGCACTTCGTCGATCAGGGCGGCAATCTCCGCATCGGGCGTAATAACATCCGAGAAAACGGGGATCAGCCGATGCCCAACATCGCGCACCGTCCCACCTTGCACATCGAGGTCGAGGCGTGTGACAAATTTACCATGCGACCCTGACGCGATCAAAAGCGTCTTACCCACCTTTACGGGAACCGGCAGGGCGTCATGGGTATGCCCGGTCAAGATCACATCAATGCCTTTGACGCGGCTCGCCAACTTACGATCAACATCGAACCCGTTATGGGAGAGTAGAACGACGAGTTCGGCCCCATTTTCGCGCGCCTCGTCTACAACTTCCTGCACCCGCTTTTCGCGAATGCCAAAGCTGAGATCAGGGAACATCCAACCGGGGTTAGCGATTGGCATGTAAGGGAAGGCCTGCCCGATGACCGCGACCGAGACACCGCCCGATTCTGTCATCAAGGTCGGCTCGAAAGCAGGTTCATCCCATTCCGTGTCAAAAATATTCGCACCGAGGAATGGGAAGGGAAGATCCTCGATCACCTCGCGAATATAATCGCCACCATAGGTAAATTCCCAATGCGAGGTCATCGCATCGGGTTTGAGGGCGTTCATGACCTTGATCATGTCCTGACCCTTGGTCGCGTTGGCGGTATAGCTGCCCTGCCATGTATCGCCACCATCAAGCAGTAATGCGCCGGGGCGTTCCGCGCGAATCCGGTTGAGGATCGTGCCGATCCGATCTAGGCCGCCCATACGACCATATTCTTCGGCCAGCCCGATAAAATCTTCCGAGGTCAGCGCGTAGGCAGCGCGGCTATCTGCATCGACACCGAATCTTTTCAGAAAGTCGGTTCCGGTCAAATGCGGCGGCTCGCCTTTCGCTTCGCCAACACCGATATTGACCGATGGTTCGCGGAAATACACGGGTTTAAGCTGCGCATGGATATCTGTGACATGCATCAACGTGACATTGCCAACGGGCGGCATGTCGATCAGCATATCTTCCGTTACGCTTTGTTGTGCCGCCACCCGCGACCATCCGCCGGACAGGCCCGTCAGCGCGGTCGCGGCCATGCCAGCCTGTACGAAATCTCGCCGGGTAATCATCGGGATGCCTCCGGGCACGCAAAAAGGGACGGCACCGATGGGTGCCGAGCGCAATCAAGGAATGTGATGCCCCGCATGGGGGCACCTCATCAGCTTACTGTGATTTTTTTCTCGGCCTCGAACTTGCCGTCATTATCGGTATTCCACTCAAACTTGAGCGTACCGCTTTCGGGTACTTTGAGCGTAAATTCGATATAGGGGTTCGTGGAGACGGCGGGGTCGATATCGGCCTCGAACACCATCTCGCCGTTGAACGACGCTTTGAAGCTGTTGACGATATCCACAGGGATTGTCTCACCAGTCTTCTTGTCCTTGCGCTGACCCGATTCCATGGGGTGCGAGATCAGCGACTTGATCGTAACGATTTCCCCGGCTTTCGCCTTTTTGGGTACTTTCACGCGGGGTTTGATTTTTGCCATTGTTCTTTCCTCCTCAACCGCCACAGCCGCCGATGGTGACTTTCACCGCGCGGGAAGCGCGATAGATCGACCCGTCTTTCATCCGCGCAACCGCAACAACATTCTGCGTCTTGGCCAGCCGGATGCGGGTGGATGCACGCGCCTCACCGCTCAACGCCGAGAACTTAAAGGTCGCAACATCGGGGTTTGGATTACCATCGGCGAGGATCATAATTTCCTCGACCATGTCGTCGCCTTCCATCGCGCTATCGACCGATACTTCGATGGGAACGGAATTGCCATTCTCGGCGATTTCGGGGGCATCGACCGAGACCATGCCTTCTTTGACCTTGGCGTCACCGGCAAATGCCGAAACCGCATCATCCGTCATGCTGGCAAAGGCGGGCGCTCCGGCGGTAAAGATCGCCATACCCGCCGCTCCAAAAGCAAGGGCCTCCCGTCGTGAAAGCCGAATCGTCATGGCGCATTCCTCCCGTAATGCCGTGGCCGTCGTGGCCCTGTTATACATTCAATAAATTAAATACATATCGCGAGCGGCATTGCAAGCCCACTTTTATCGTCCATGGCCAAGCGATGGATCGAAAGGTTCAGAACGGTATACCGTCATCGGCCTTGTTGGTCTTTTCCAGATAGGTCGCGACAACGCGCTTGGAGCCGGTCGAAAACTCAACGGACACCTTGTCCTCATCGATTTCCATCACCTCGCCATAGCCGAATTTCTGGTGAAAGACCCGGTCCCCGATCTCAAAATCGGGGATGGCTTTCGCGTCGATCACGGTTGGGATGCGCTTGGCGGTACGGGCAGCATTTTCCTGCATCCGCTTCCAGCCGGGGGAATTATAGCTGTCGGCGCTCGATACCCGCGTTTCCATCTCCGACGATGCGTTTCCATAGGTGCTTGCCGCGCCCATGCCGCCACCATAAAGCCCCGGCGCGGTCAGAACGTCCACATGCTCCGCCGGTAATTCATCCACGAATCGCGACGGCATGGCCGATTGCCATTGGTTATAGATGCGCCGATTCGCGCTGAATGTAATGGTCGACAGCTTACGTGCGCGCGTTACGCCGACATAGGCGAGGCGGCGCTCCTCCTCCAGCCCCTTGCGGCCCAACTCGTCCATCGACCGTTGCGAGGGAAACAACCCATCCTCCCATCCCGGCAGGAATACGACATCAAATTCAAGACCCTTTGCGCCATGCAGCGTCATGATCGAGACAGACGGCATCCCCTTGTCCTGCGCGTTTTCCATGACCAGCGAGACATGTTCGAGAAAGCCGCCCAAAGTGTCGAATTCGGCGACCGAGCGCACCAGTTCCTTGAGGTTTTCGAGCCGCCCCGGTGCATCCGCCGACCGCTCGTTTTTCCACATCTCGGTATAGCCGCTTTCATCGAGGATGGTCTGAACCAACTCCCACGGCTGAACCTTGGAATTTTCATCCAGCATCACGCTACGCCAACGCGCAAAATCGGCGAGCAACCGACCAAGACTATTTCGCGCGCGCGCCGGAAGCGCCTTATCATCTGCCTCAATAAGCGCCGCTGCCCCGCGCGCCAGCGATGTATCCATCGCCCTCGCGGCGGCATTCATCGTCGCAACCGCCTTATCGCCCAACCCTCGGCGCGGCGTATTGACGATCCGCTCAAAGGCCAGCCCATCATCCGGCTGCGCCACCACGCGGATATAGGCGATGGCATCGCGGATCTCTTGCCGCTCATAGAAACGCGGACCGCCGATTACGCGATACGGCATCCCAATGCTAAGGAATCGATCCTCAAAACTGCGCATCTGATGCGTGGCCCGGACCAACACGGCGATATCATCTAGGTTAACCGGGTCCAGCCCGCGCGAGCCTTTTTGTAGCGCCTCAACCTCCTCGCCAATCCAGCGCGCCTCCTCGTCACCGTCCCAAACGCCCATCAGGCGGACCTTCTCGCCCTCACCCTTATCGGTCCAGAGCGTCTTGCCGAGGCGTTCTTCGTTGCCCGTGATAATCTTCGACGCGGCGGCGAGGATATGGGGCGTCGAGCGGTAATTTTGCTCCAGCCGCACCACCGTCGCACCCTCGAAATCCTTCTCAAAACGCAGGATGTTGCCCACCTCCGCCCCGCGCCAGCCATAGATCGACTGATCATCATCGCCAACGCAACAGATATTGCGGTTCTTCTGCGCCAATAGCCGCAACCAAAGATACTGCGCGACATTCGTATCTTGATATTCGTCCACAAGGATGTAGCGAAACCACGATTGATAGCGGTCCAGCACGTCCGGGTGCTTCTGAAAAATCACCAACGTATGCAGCAGCAAATCGCCAAAATCGGCGGCATTCAGCGTTTTCAATCGTTTCTGATATTCGAGATAGAGCACGCCGCCCTTCCCGTTTGCATATTGCTCCGCTTCCTTGGCGGGCACCTTTTCGGGCGTTAGCCCCCGGTTCTTCCAATCATCAATCATCCCGGCCAACATTCGGGGTGGCCAGCGTTTTTCGTCGATATTATCGGCGCGGATAAGCTGCTTCAGCAGCCTGATCTGATCGTCGGTATCAAGAATCGTAAAATTGGATTGCAAATCCACGAGTTCGGCATGGCGGCGCAGGATCTTGGCGCTAACGGAATGAAATGTCCCAAGCCACGGCATCCCCTCGACCGCATGGCCGACGAGCGAGCCAATCCGCTCGCGCATCTCTCGTGCCGCCTTATTGGTGAAGGTGACGCAGAGAATCTCGTTGGGCCGCACCCTGCCCGTCTGAAACAGATGCGCGATGCGGGTGGTCAGCACGCGCGTCTTCCCCGTCCCCGCCCCTGCCAACACCAGTAACGGCCCATCCAGCGTCTCCACCGCCTCCCTCTGCGCGGGGTTTAGCGTATCGAGATACGGCGTTTGGGGCGCGGATTGCGGCGCAACAGGCATCGCCCGCGCAGAAAGCGGGCGCGTGTCGGCGGCGAATCCTTCATCGGCGAACGGGTCTGACATTCCGCCATATTATCCCGGCTTCTTGCATGGCGCAATCGGCGTTCTTGACTTGTTCAATAGCGAAATGGCGGCTTTCAAACCCGTTGAATAGCAAAGCTGACAAGTGCCGATATCACTGCGCACGCTTAATGACGTTCGATTGAGGCGCTGAAACAATTTATTGCCTCGGCGCATTTTAGGAACATCTCAGTCAATGCAGACGGAGAATGAAAACTAATGAACAAGGAGCTTTCGCAATGCTCAATACTCATCAATCAAAACGTCTCGAGTTAATGATTTCAGATGGGCAAGGCCCAGTAATGATTAGCTTTTATAATGGCGCTTGCGCCAAAGGCGCCTGTGGAACGCAGAATAAATACTTACACCGCCTCGCAACCGATTTAAAAGGCAGTTTCGCGCGCTTTGAGTCGGTTGATCTCGATATATCGCCTGAGCTGGCGCAAATATATCAAATCACCACTCTGCCCTCGGCAATTCTGTTCGTGGATGGTGAGATTCACACCCGCCTATCAGGTTTGATCGACCCCGGCACCCTCGCCTGCACGATTCTCCAGCATGTCGAAAGCGGGACGCATTGGATGGCACAAACCGGCAATATTTGCCCAATGCCAAGCAACGCACATTTATAGCATGACGAACTAAGCCTGCCCCGCGCGACATATATCGCGGGGGATAGCGATCAGAGCGGGATATTGTCGTGCTTTTTATACGGCACTTCCACCCGCTTGTTCTTCAATGCGGCAAAGGCGCGGCAGATACGACGACGGGTGCTGTGGGGCATGATGACTTCATCAATAAAGCCGCGCTCTGCGGCGACAAAGGGATTGGCGAAGCGATCTTCATATTCTTTCGTCCGCGCAGCAATTTTATCGGGGTCGCCCAACTCGCTGCGATACAAGATTTCGGTCGCCCCTTTCGCGCCCATCACCGCAATCTCCGCCGTTGGCCATGCGTAGTTGACATCCGCACCGATATGCTTCGACGCCATCACGTCATAAGCGCCACCATAGGCTTTGCGCGTGATGACCGTAACCATCGGCACCGTCGCTTGACTGAATGCGAATAACAGTTTTGCACCGTGAGAGATGATGCCGTTATATTCCTGCGCTGTACCGGGCAGGAAGCCTGGCACATCCACCAATGTCAGCAGCGGGATATCAAAAGCATCGCAGAACCGCACGAACCGCGCCGCCTTACGCGCAGAATCAATATCAAGACACCCGGCCAGCACCATCGGCTGGTTCGCGACCACCCCAACCGTGCGCCCTTCTAGCCGGATAAAACCGGTCAGCATGTTCTTCGCAAAATTCGCTTTCACCTCAAAGAAATCGTTCTCATCCGAAATCTTGAGGATCACCTCATGCATGTCATAGGGTTGGTTCGGATTATCGGGGATCAGCGTATCGAGGCTGCTCTCAATACGGTTTGCGTCATCGTGGAATGGGCGCACGGGCGCACCCTCGCGGGCATTCAGCGGCAGATAATCAAAGAAGCGGCGCATCTGCTCCAGCGCGATGACATCATTCTCAAAGCTGCCATCCGCAACCGCTGATTTGGTCGTATGCGTGCGGGCACCGCCCAGCTCTTCTGCCGTGACGATCTCGTTCGTCACCGTCTTCACCACATCCGGGCCGGTGACAAACATATAGCTCGAATCCTCGACCATGAAGATAAAGTCGGTCATGGCGGGCGAATAGACCGCGCCCCCCGCGCATGGCCCCATGATCAGGCTAATCTGCGGCACAACGCCGGAGGCTTTGACGTTGCGTAGGAATACATCGGCATAACCTGCAAGCGAGGCAACGCCCTCCTGAATACGTGCGCCTCCGGAATCGTTCAGCCCGATAACCGGCGCGCCGTTTTGCACGGCCATATCCATGATCTTGCATATCTTCTGCGCATGAGTCTCCGACAGGGAGCCGCCAAAGACGGTGAAATCTTGCGAAAACACATAGGTCATACGTCCGTTGATCGTGCCCCAGCCAGTGACGACCCCATCGCCCGCCGGTTTCGATTGCTCCATCCCAAAATCGGTACAGCGATGGGCAACGAACATGTCGTATTCCTCAAAGCTGCCCTCATCCAGTAGCAGTTCGATTCGCTCGCGTGCCGTCAGCTTGCCCTTGCTGTGCTGCTTTGCGATACGGTCAGCACCGCCACCCATCCGAGCGTCTTGCCGCCGATTTTCAAGCTGTTCGAGTACGTCGCGCATCGGTATCCCCTGCCCTGTCATAGTGCTTTGCCTGTGCTTACCTATCCATCTTGTGCGCTGCAAGATGTCTCGGGTACACATACCAGATGACATTGACCCAACTTCGCTATCTCGTCGCGCTTGCGGATCACCGACATTTTGGGCGGGCGGCAGAGGCATGCGCCATCAGCCAGCCAACGCTATCGGCCCAGCTTCGTAAATTAGAGGATGAACTGCACGCCGCCCTGATCGAACGCGGCACGACAATCGACCTGACGTCTTTGGGCCGGTCGGTGGTAGAGCGGGCACGCGGGATTTTGAAGGAAGCGGATGAGATCGCGAGTATCGCCCGCAGGGGTGAAGAACCACTGGCCGGGCCACGCCGTATTGGGATCATCCCAACGCTCTGTCCGTATCTGCTGCCTTGGGCATTACCTGCGCTCAAGGCAACATATCCACGTCTTGATCTGATATGCCGCGAGGCGATGACAAATGCAGTGATTTCGGCGGTCAAGGCGCGGGAACTTGATTACGGATTGATTGCAGAACATACCCATGATCCGGCACTCGCCAGCCATCTATTGTTCGATGAGCCACTCTTCGCCGCCCTCCCTCTGGATCATCCACTCGCGGCACAGGAGAAAATGGCGCAGCTTTCGTTATGCTTGGAGCGGGTGTTGGTGTTGGGCGAAGGCCATTGCCTACGCGACCAGACTCGTCTGTTATGCAATGCCCCGGTTCAAAGGGGTGATGACATTCAGGCAACGAGTTTAGAGACACTGCGCGGCCTTGTCGCAGCAGGGCAAGGGGTGACATTAATTCCCGCCCTCGCGCGCCGCGAAGTCGAAAATGATATCGTTTTGCTACCTTTGTCACCGCCCGCAAGCCGCCCAATCCGCCTAATTGCGCGGCGCGCAGACCCTCGACGAGAAGAAGCGGCGATGCTGGTTGAAACTTTAAAAAAGGCGGACCCGCAATGCCTGACTCAACGATAGACACAAACTATCGTCATCTCTGCCACTTTCGATTTTACTCTACCAACCACCACCCTAAGTTGGGACCATCAAAATAGCCTTGATCGACGACATAGGAGAGATCGATGGACGGTGAAAACCTTGGGTGCCCCTTCACAGGCCGGGCAAACTTAACGAACCGTGATTGGTGGCCGAATCAGATCAACCTAAAGATGCTTCATCAAAACAGCCCTGCATCTAATCCAATGGATCGCGATTTCGATTATGCCGAGGCTTTTAAAACCTTAGATCTTGACGCGCTGAAAGCCGATATCTTCGCCCTGATGAAGGATTCTCAGGACTGGTGGCCTGCGGATTACGGCCATTACGGCCCATTCTTCATCCGTATGGCATGGCACAGCGCGGGCACCTATCGCACGGCGGATGGCCGTGGCGGCTCGACCGCAGGCAATCAGCGGTTTGCGCCGTTGAACTCATGGCCAGATAACGGAAACCTCGACAAAGCACGTCGCTTGCTATGGCCGATCAAGCAGAAATACGGGAAGAAAATTTCCTGGGCTGACCTCCTAATCATCACTGGTAACTGCGCGCTAGAAGATATGGGCTTTAAGACCTTTGGCTTTGGCGGCGGTCGTGTGGATATCTGGGAACCAGAAGAAGACGTCTATTGGGGCGCAGAGACAGAATGGCTCGGCGATAAACGCTATTCTGGTGATCGTGAGCTTGAGAACCCGCTGGCCGCTGTGCAGATGGGCCTGATCTACGTGAACCCAGAAGGTCCGAACGGCAAACCCGATCCGATGGGGTCTGCGCGCGATATTCGCGAAACCTTCGGTCGCATGGCGATGAACGACGAAGAAACCGTCGCGCTAACCGCCGGGGGCCATACCTTCGGCAAGTGTCACGGCGCTGGCGATCCATCACTGATGGGCCGCGAGCCAGAAGGCGCAAGCATCGTGGAGCAAGGACTAGGTTGGAAGAACAACTTTGAGAGCGGCGTAGGCGTGCATACCACGACGTCTGGCATAGAGGGCGCATGGACGCCCAAGCCGACCGAATGGGACATGGGTTATTTTGACATGTTGTTCGGCTATGAGTGGGAGTTGACCACCAGCCCCGCCGGAGCGGAACAATGGCGGCCCACCGACCGCAATTCTGACAATCTGGTGCCTGATGCGCATGACCCGAACAAGCGCCACGCACCAATGATGACCACCGCCGATATGGCAATGCGCGTCGACCCGATCTACGAAAAGATTTCGCGCCGCTTCCATGCGAACCCTGACGAATTCGCCGATGCCTTCGCGCGCGCATGGTTCAAGCTGACTCACCGCGATATGGGGCCACGCGCCTGCTATCTTGGCAGTCATGTGCCCGAAGAAGTGCTGATCTGGCAGGATCCGGTCCCAGCGGTTGACCACGAATTGATCAACGATACGGATATCGCCGACCTGAAAACCAAACTGCTCGATTGCGGTTTGAGCGTCACGCAGCTCGTTTCCACCGCATGGGCTTCGGCCTCCTCGTTCCGGGGGTCGGATAAACGCGGCGGTGCAAACGGTGCGCGTATTCGCCTTGCGCCTCAGAAAGACTGGGCTGTCAACGAACCGGAACAGCTATCAAAGGCCATTGCCGCAATCGAAGGCGTGAAGACCGCGTTCGAGGCGGGCGGCAAACGTGTATCAATGGCTGATCTGATCGTTCTTGGCGGTTGTGCGGCGGTCGAGAAAGCGGCGAAGGATGGCGGCAACGCAATCGACGTACCTTTCACCCCCGGTCGCACCGACGCAACGCAGGAGATGACCGACGCGGCCTCCTTTGAGCCAATGGAGCCTCCGGCGGATGGCTTCCGCAACTGGTCTAAAACCCGCGACTACACCATCGCGGCGGAAGAATTGCTGATTGATAAGGCCCAGTTGATGACGCTAACTGCCCCCGAGATGGTCGTACTGCTCGGCGGGATGCGCGCTCTGGATGCCAATACAGGCGGTTCAAAACAAGGCGTCTTCACCGACCGTCCCGGCGTGCTGACCAACGATTTCTTCCTCAACCTGCTCGACATGCGCACGAGCTGGAAGGAAGTCTCACCGGAGGAGCATGAATTTATCGGCACGGATCGTACCTCAGGCGAGCAAAAATGGACGGCTACCCGCGTCGATCTGATCTGTGGGTCAAACTCGCAGCTTCGGGCGATTGCCGAGGTCTATGGCTGCTCGGATTCAGGCCCAAAATTCACGCGCGATTTCGTTGCCGCATGGACAAAGGTGATGGAATTGGACCGCTTCGATCTGGCGTGATTGCTGACCCGACTTGATCGCGTATCGCCCGAAACTGATCCGAGCATAATCCTGAAAATAGCACCGCCCGGACATCCTCCGGGCGGTTTTTTCTTGCCTTACCCGCCCAGCAAAGCATCCATGCAATATGGATTGGCTCACCGTAAAAACAGAAGCGAGCGCCGAATTGGAGGTGAAGGGATCGCGCTTCATCGCCGTTCTCGTGCCGCTAGTCAAATACGACACGCGGTTGGCTGAAATCCGCATCACCCACCGCAAAGCATCGCACCACGTAACCGCCACCCGCCGCATGAGCGACGCCAACACAATCGAAGACCATGCCAGCGATGACGGTGAACCGGCGGGCACATCCGGGATGCCAACGCTCAAAACGCTGATGGGTGCGAAGATCGTCGATGCGGGTATGATCGTGACCCGATATTTCGGCGGCACAAAGCTAGGCACAGGTGGCCTCGCACGGGCGTATTCTGGCGCAGCGGCATTAGCCATCGAAGAGGCGCGATTGGTGCCGTGGCATCGCATCGTCACGCGCAGTGTCAATGCTTCCTTCGCCGACGCCTCCAACCTCGAACAGCGAATGACCGCACTTGGCCTGACGGTGCTTGACCGCGCCTATACAGAAGATGGCGTAACCCTAACCGTGCGCGGACCAGAGGCGAAGGTGGCGGACGCGCCCTTGCCGGAGTATGGATAAGTACGCCCCATTCTCGGAGGATATCATGCCCACCCTGCCCCCTCTCGATCTAGACTTCACTCGCTCCCAATTTCCCGCATTCAGTGATCCCGCGTTGGAAGGCTGGGCGCATTTCGAGAATGCGGGTGGTTCCTATGCCGCCGCACAGTCGATCAAGGCGCTGACGGAATTCTACACGAAGACCAAAGTGCAACCCTATGGACAGGCGGGGCCGACCGCCGCCGCCGGTAATGCGATGGATGACGCCCGTGCCCGCTGGGCCGAGGCAATGAACGTGACGCCCGATGAGGTGGTATTCGGGCCATCCACGTCACAGAATACCTACGTCATGGCGCAGGCATTTGGCACAATGCTAGGGGCGGGCGACGAGGTCATCGTCACGCAACAGGACCATGAGGCCAATTCCGGCGCATGGCGGCGCATGGCCGAGGAGCGCGGTTTCACCCTACGCGACTGGAAAGCGGACCCGGTAACGGGACAGCTCGACCCAGCGGATTTCGACGCGCTGTTATCGGCGCGTACACGGCTAGTCTGCTTCCCCCATTGCTCGAACATCGCGGGAGAGGAAAATCCGGTCGCCGCGCTGACCGCCAAGGCTAAGGCGGCGGGCGCATATTCCGTGGTGGATGGCGTAAGCTGGGCACCACATGAGATTGCGGATGTCGAGGCGCTAGGCGCAGATGTCTATATGTTCAGCCTCTACAAGGTCTATGGCGTGCATCAAGGCATCATGGCCGTGCGCCGCCCGTTGCTAGAACGCCTGCCAAATCAAAACCATTTCTTCAACAGCGATTATCTCTCGAAAAAGCTCTCCCCCGCTGGGCCTGACCACGCACAGGTCGCCGCTTCCGCCGGAACGCTGGATTATATCGAAGCATTGGCCGAGCATCACGGGGTCAAAGCAAACGATCTGGGCGGACGCACGCGGGCGGTCAGTGCGATGTGGCGGACGCAGGAAATCGCCATTGCTTCGCCATTGCTGACGTTTTTGGCGAACCATCCCCGCGTGCGATTAATCGGGCCGAAAACATGCGGCGCGCGCCGTGCGCCAACGGTGGCATTCCTACCGGAAAAGATGTCACCACAGGCGCTTGAGAAAGCCTTGGCGGATCGCGGGTTTATCGTCGGGGCGAGTGATTTCTATGCGTATCGGCTGATTGAGGCACTAGGGATTGATCCGGCGACCGGCGTGGTTCGCGCGTCGATGACGCATTATTCGAGCGAGGCGGAGGTTGCTGCGCTGATTGGCGCGCTGGAAGACCTACTCTAATGGCCGCCCTAGACAGCGCCATCGAACAGGCCAAGGAATTGCTGCATGACCTAGGCCCGGTTACAAGCCGCAAAATGTTTGGCGGCGCGGGCCTTTATCTCGATGGGGTCATGTTCGGGCTGATTGCGGATGAGGAGTTATTCTTGAAAGCGACGGGCGATTTCGTTGATGATCTAAAGGCGTTGGGATCGTCGCCCTTCGTCTATGAAGGCAAAGGTAAACCCGTTTCCATGTCCTATTGGCGCTTACCTGAAAGCGCGCTGGATGACGCCGATGAAGCCGTCGAGCTGGCCCGCCGCGCAGTGGCCTGCGCCCATGGTGCAAAGCGATGAGGGTCGTCGGGGGTGATCTACGCGGGCGGCGGCTAATCGGGCCACAGGATGACGGCGGCATGGCCCGCCTACGCCCAACTTCGGATCGAATGCGCGAGGCGATTTTCAATATCCTCGCCCATGGCGACTACCCCGCCCTCGATGATGCGCGCGTGCTGGATATCTTTGCCGGGACCGGCGCAATGGGGATCGAAGCCTTGTCGCGGGGGGCACGGGAAGCGACTTTCATCGATAACGGACGCGAGGCGCGCGACCTATTGCGCCAAAACACCAACAGCCTTGGCCTCAAGGATCGGGTGCGCATCATGGCGGTAGATATCATGCGATTGACGGCCAATACCGGTGCGCCCTTCGACATCATTTTCTGCGATGCCCCTTACGGCAAAGGCATGACCGCGCCAGTTCTTACAATGCTCGCAGAGGGCGAATGGCTAACGCCAGATGCGGTCTTGGTGGTCGAAACAGCGGCGGATGAGTCGCTAGACCTGCCCCCTGCCCTACACCTCGCCAATGAGCGGCGGTATGGTAAGGGAAAAATCTGGCTGATACGGGTTGCGGATGACGCGACTGGCGATACCTGAACGGGACGAGATGATGGCCGAAGCGTTGAACCAGCAATTTCCCTGCGCACAATGCGGTGCCGACTTGCGCTATAGCGTGGGGACGGATCATCTCGCCTGCGATTATTGCGGCCATGAAAACATCATCGACATCAAGCACACGTCAATTCAGGAATTGGATTTCCGCAAAGGCGTCGAGGATCAACTTTCCTCCGAACAGATCGAAACAACCGAAGTTGCAAAATGTAGAACCTGCGGAGCGCAGGTACAGTTCGAGGCAAATATCCACGCGGATAACTGCCCGTTTTGCGATTCGGTGTTGGTTACGGATACGGGCGCGCACCGGCATTTCAAACCCGCCGGAATTCTACCATTTGCCGTACCACAAAAAGATGCGCAACACATGCTGTCAGACTGGCTTGGCTCACGCTGGTTCGCGCCTTCAGGGCTAAAGAAATATGCGCGGGCAGGTCAGGAACTGAACGGCATCTACACCCCCTATTGGACCTTCGATGCCGATACGGCGAGCGCGTATCAAGGTCAACGCGGCGACGTCTATTACGTTGATCGCTACGTCACTGTAATGACCGATAAAGGGCCACGCCGACAGTTACAGCGCATTCCACAAGTGCGATGGACCCGCGTTTCAGGTCGGGTACGCCGGTTCTTTGACGATGTGCTGGTGACGGCCTCCAAAGCCCTGCCAAAACAGGCCGCCGATGCGCTAGAGCCATGGGATCTACATGCGCTCGTCCCTTATACAAAAAGCTATCTGGCCGGATTTCGCGCTGAGGGCTACACCATCGACCTACGTGACGGCTTCGCCGCCGCACGCGGCGAGATGGATTTGCAGATCAGGCGCGATGTACGTTTTGATATCGGTGGCGACCAACAGCGGGTGGATATCGTCGATACCGAATTTGGTGATGTAACATTCAAGCATGTCCTGCTGCCGCTATGGATTGCGGCCTACCGTTACCGCGACCGCACCTACCGATTTGCCATCAATGGGCGTAGCGGACGGATCTTTGGCGAGCGGCCTTATAGTATCTGGAAAATCGTCGCAGCGGTCGTCTTCGGCGCCATTGCCATGCTGATATTACTAGCCACGCTCTACGCTTCTGGCGCACTCGATCAAGCTTTACACTGAACCACCACCGGCTAAAGCTGGTGGGTTCTCAAGAGGCGATTGAAATCGCCTTTTCTTAAATGAGCGCCTCCGGCGCACTCTTGAGTTTTCTTTTCCGTCTGGAAGACGGAGGTTTTGAACCGGTAAGCGGACAATAAAGCTAGCGTCCTTGTTCTCTTCACTTGGTTATGAGATCGACCTGCCCCACTCCCATGGCCGATGGAACATCGACCGTGCTTCGTCCCCGAACACATGCCCGTAGCCCGTGCAGAACTCAGGGCGGCGATTCGTCGTCTGGTCAGGGTTCTCGTCAGAGACCGCGAATGATTCTGTGGCCGGGCTTTGCGACACACGGATCGAGTGCTCTCGCTTCTCTTTGCGATCAGTGGACGGCGGCTTCGACGAGATCCGCGACGTCTTCGCAAGCCGCTGGAGCTTCAGCACCAGATCAACCAGCTCGTCTTTGCTCAGCGTCTCAAGATCATCCCGTTGCATCGCAATCGTGAATCACTTTTCGTTCCTCAACGCAAGGCGGTGGGTAATTACATGCTTTCTTGTCAAAAACGTCTTCGAGACCCTCAAGCAAGATATGAGTTTGGGGGCACATAAGACATCGACTACCCACCAATGCATTCGCTACATCTTCTCATGCTTCATCGCCTAAGCCATCGGCAAAACCAAACTCACTATCGTCAGCAAAACACCCTGCCTCATCCATAATCTCGGTCGTATATAAACCGCAGCAATATTCAAATATTGCTGCGGTCATGGGGACGTTTAGGTGTATCCATGGGATACAAGGCTCAGGTTTCATACGGTTCTTAGCATGCATCCTGATGCCGTAAAGTCGCGAAACGAATTACGCGACAGGCGTATTAGCGACGGTTTGTAACCGCACGCACACGCGAACTTGGGGCAGGACGTGCAGCGCGGGCGGCGGCGCGGGCAGCATTGCCAGCATCACGAGCGGCAGCGCGCTCAGCGCGAGCAGCCTGATTAGCGGCCTGACGAGCCGCGCGAGCAGCGGCGCGGTCTGCGTTCGATGCCTGTGCAACTTCAAAGTTTTCGGAAGCTTTTTCGATTTTAACGCTATCGAGCGCAATAGCGATATTGCTCACGGGAACGGCTTTCGTTTCAACAACTGCTGCCGAAGCGGATAGAGAAAAACCACCTGCGAAGACCATAGCTGCGGTTGTTGCGATAGCCATTTGTTTGATCGTTTTCATTTTGTCGTTCCTGTACTTTGAGTTTAAAGCTGTTTAATGTGGTACACAGTTTTTTAGCGCATCATCAAAAGTGAATTACATGATTGCTGTGCTGGAAACATAAATAGTGATATCTGCATCACACACAATAAAACTAGACGTTATCAAATTGTGAGTTATTTATTCTGAATATTTTTTATTGAGTAGGTCATTTAAATGCCCTTCTAACTATATACTCAGTATACGGAGGTAGATTTGATCCATCTGTATCATCAGTACTCGGAACTATAATGATTTGCGATAAACCTGAGCCATATTTCACGCCAAGAGCCACGCGAAATATGGCCCTTGGTGATTCAGGATAGTCGTAATTCGCTTTTGCCAGCTTGGATGCTCTGCAGCATGCAGTGATGCGGTGTTGGCCCAGAATCTGATAGCTGCACCGCACCTTATCGATGACTGGTAGCTCCGGGTGTCTTGGCCAAGGCTTGCATTCTTGTCGAATGTCTACGTCTCACCATCCGGGACCAGCCCCACAAACCGGCGAAACAATGCGAGGTTTTCGTGACTGTTAAACCCGTGCGAGCAGGCGAAGAGCAAAGATATGCAACAGGATCGCCCCAGGCCCAAAGAGCAGCGGATTGCCAAGACCAACGATCGTGTATCCCATCATGGCAAGGGCCGCGATGCCGAAACCACGCTCTAGGTCAGTCTTGGCCTTCACGATCATGGAAATGGCCCGAACCCATACATACAGATATGAATAGATAATCCACAGGGCAAAGATACCGAACTTGTGGAAGATGTTGAGATAGATCATCTCCACGCCGTAGAGTTTGTCTTCTTCGTTGTTTCCAAGGGATCGCCCGCCGCGCAACTCTGCGGCCCCCGGCACTTCTGCGCCAAGGCCGTGGCCGAAAAAGGTGAGATCGTTCCAAAGCACGGTAATCTGCAGATACCGCCCCGTATTGCCGGATGCCCTCTCGGATATGAGTTCCAGAACGGAGCCGATATTGGCAGCGACGATAATAAGAAAAATGGCAAAGACAGTTGCCCCAAAAGTCCTGATCCTTATCCCTTTATGGATTGATATGCTGTCTGCTAGCGAAATGGCCAGAAAGACACCGCCCATAGCCAGAAAAAGCCCCTTGGACTGGTTCACGACCACAAGG
>CALFVD010000062.1 GCA_937928005.1 uncultured Neomegalonema sp.
GGGAAGACGGCATAGAGCGGCACGCCGACGCGCCCAAATTTCTGCAACAGCCCCGTGATCTCCGGGTCGCGCGCGGTCCAGTCACCGACCAGATATGTGACGCCATTGTCTTCGAGCGCCGCCTGAAAATCCTCTCCGAACGCAATCTTCTCGTTGACCTTACAGGTGATGCACCAATCTGCGGTCATGTTGATGAAGACGGGCTTGTTTTCGGCGAGCAAAACATCAAGACGGGCGGTGGAAAACGGCTCTACAGGTCCAGCATGGCCTGCGATAACTGTTCCATTGCTCGATGATTCAGATTGTATGGCCGTAAATTGCAGGCTGAGAGCGATGACAGCGGCCAGTGATGCAACGGCGGTGGTGTAGCCGAGGAGTTGACCGCGTCGCCCGCTTTTCTGGGCTGCACCAAAGGCCCATGCGGCGAGGCCGATAAGAACGGCACCAATCAAGGCAACGAGCATTGACCCGGGACCGGCGAGGGTCGCCAATACGGTCAACAGCCATGCCGCACTTGCATACATCGGAAATGCCAGAAGCTCTTTGAGTCGAACCATCCACATGCCGGGCTTTGGCATCCGGCGAGCTACGGCAGGGATCATACTGAGGAGGACGAACGGAGCCGCAAGACCAAGCCCTAGGGCAATGAAGACGGTCATTGTGGCCGGGGCGCTCATGGTAAGGGCGGCCCCTAAAGCGGTGGCCATGAAGGGGGCTGTACAGGGGGTTGCGACCACCGCCGCAAGCGCGCCGGTAAAGTAGGCTCCGCGCATGCCGCCGCTTGACGTCATATCCTCGCCGGACCCCGCCATCGATGTTTCAACCTCGAAAACGCCGGAGAGGTTGAGGCCGACAAGGAGGAGGAGATAGGCCAGACCTGCGACGATGAGGGGGTTTTGAAGCTGAAATCCCCAACCGACCGCTGCACCCGCTGATTTGAGCGTGATGAGTGCCCCGGCTAGGATGACGAACAAGGTCAAGACGCCCGCCGTGTAGGCAACGGCGTGGGTCAGGCGCTTGCTCGCACTCTCATGCGCAGTAGAGGCGAAGCCGATGGCCTTTAGCGCCAATACAGGAAAGACGCAGGGCATAAGATTGAGGATTAATCCGCCAATAAAAGCAAAGGCAATGGCAAAGGGCAGGGTCATGCCCGTGCCCGCCATACCCTTAAACCCGGCGGCACCAGCGGTAACAATACCCTCAGTTGGCGCAACGGCGAGGGAGAGGGTTATCGTCTCCTCCCCGTCGCTTCTCTCGACAATCTCGAGAATTCCGGGAACTTCGCCCGTCAGCGCAGGTTCATTCTCGGTTGATTTGGGAATTACGAGAGTGAGGCCGCCCGGATCTGTGGTGACGACTTGCTCGGCTGCGTGGTCAATGACGCCCCATTCGGCAGGATAAAAATAAGCTTCCTGAAACGTACCTGCATTAAAATCGGTGCCCTCGAAGCGTAAGCTGAGATGGGTGCCGTCATATTGATAGCGTGCGGCATAAGGGCTGGAGGTGGCGCGGCTTTCTTCGGCCTGTATGAATAGGTCTTTGGTGGCGATATTGGGGGTGGCGGTGTTGCCAGTGGGGATGGAGAAACTGGCTTCCCCGCGTTCGGGGATGCAGACCATTTCACAGACAAGCCAGTAGATTTCAGCTTTAAGATCGACGGGCTTTCCGGCGGGCCAGTTTGCGGACAATTCGACTGGCATCGTAAAGATGGCGTGGTCGGAATAACCGTAATTCATCATCGGTGGGAAGGGTTGCCGGTGCGGGGCTGGCCACGCGAATTCGCCGACTTTAACACCTTCGGGCAAGGTCCATTCGATTTCGACCGGTTGTCCACTGTCGCCAGAATTCTTCCAATAGGTGTGCCAGCCCGGATTGATCCGCATGTCGAGCGCGAGGCGTGAGGGGGTGCCGGGCGCTATGACCGAATCCTCGGCATGAAGCCCCACACGCACAAACTCTGTATCCACGCGGGCAAGGGCGTCTGGCTCGGCTTGCGCCAGCGTTGGCATGAGGAGGAGGGTTAGGAGCGCGAGAAGGCGTTTCATGAGCGTAGTCCGTCCTACTGGTTTCCAGCATATGTAGTGCAGAATTATGAATGCATGAAACATTATGAGGTCAAGCTTGCGTTATTATGACGAAATACATGGGGTAAGCGAGCATCTTTATCTCGCCACATTTCTGCTCACGGTCGTGGGGTGTAGCCGACGGAGCGATATCAATGACGACGCGGAATCCGTTTTCTAACAACCCGTTTCTGCTGGGGTTCGGGGACATCGAACGATTGCTGGAGCGCGCGGCAAAGGGCGAGACAGAGGGGTATCCGCCTTATAACATTGAGGAAGTAGCGGCGAATGCCTATCGCATTACGTTAGCGGTGGCGGGCTTTGCGCCTGAAACACTGTCGGTGATTGTGGAGGCGCGGGTGCTAACGGTTACGGGGACGCAACCTGATGGGGGAAGGGAGCGCGAGTTCCTGCACCGGGGCATTGCGGCACGGGCCTTTCGGCGCAGCTTCGTGCTGGCCGACGGCGTGGAAGTGGCCGGGGCGAGCCTGACCGATGGATTGCTCCAGATTGATTTAACCCGGCACGACCCGGAGCCAGTGGTACGCCAGATCGCTATCGAAACGCGATAGGTCGGTTTGCAGAAGAGGGCGTGTAGTGGCGTATCATACCAGCGGAGGTAATTGCGGACCTTTTCAGGCGCTGCCCCGGATCTTCGCCCGGAGCAGCGGTGAAAAGTGTCGTCGATCTCAGCCCTTGGTTCTCTACATGAGGTCGCTGCGTCAAGTTTTTCTTTGGCTTCGATTGTGCGTCACGGATTGCGGGGGTAGATTCAGGAATGAAGTGCAACGGTTGGATAGAAGCGCAGGCTGACGGATTTGCCAAGCTCCTTGAGGAAGGCTTCGACGGGGGATTTGAAGCCGAGGCATTTACGGGGTGTTGTGTTGATGGTCATGGCGATTT
>CALFVD010000063.1 GCA_937928005.1 uncultured Neomegalonema sp.
GAAATCGCCATGACCATCAACACAACACCCCGTAAATGCCTCGGCTTCAAATCCCCCGTCGAAGCCTTCCTCAAGGAGCTTGGCAAATCCGTCAGCCTGCGCTTCTATCCAACCGTTGCACTTCATTCCTGAATCTACCCAGTCGTTATGTTATAGCGATTTGCGATAAACCTGAGCCATATTTTGCGCCAAGAGCCGCGCAAAATATGGCGTTTGGTGATTCAGAATAATCGCAATTCGCTTTAGGCATACGTTCAAAATGACATATTTTTGTTGTTTTGGCGATTTTTCTGGCTAGTCTTGACGACATATCGTAGCGATTTGCGATACACCTGAGCCATATTTCACGCCAAGAGCCGCGCAAAATATGGCGCTTAGTGATTCAGGATAATCGCAATTCGCTTTAGCCGGGATCAGAATGTCATCAAAGAAGCGAAAAAGACGAGAAACCATTGCTGCTCTCGTTAGCGAGCGCGGAGCGGTCAGCGTCGGCGCCCTTGCCGATTTGCTCGATGTCTCAATGCAGACGATCCGTCGCGATATTGATGCACTCTGCGAGAATGAAGGGCTGCGTCGTCAACATGGGCGCGTCGAGTTGAACAGGAAGCGGTTGAATACGCCCTTTGATCAACGCGCTGACACCAACGCTGAAGGAAAGAACGCGATTGGCGAAGTGGCTGCTCGGTTGGTGCCCGATGGGGCAACATTGTTTCTGTCCATCGGCTCCACCCCGTTGAGTGTGGCGAAGGCGCTGCTGCGGCGCAAGGAATTGACCGTCATCACCAATAATTTGAGCGCAGCCATGGCCTTGAGCGAGGAAATCTCGAACCGCATCATCCTGCCGGGCGGCGAGTTGCGCCTACCCGACCGCGATATTCTAGGTAGTGAAGTGCTTGATATGATGGGACAATACCGCGCCGAATTTGCGATATTCGGCGTGGCGGGCGTGGCGGAAGATGGCGGTTTGCTCGACTTTCACAGCGCAGAAGTACAAGTGCGCGAGAAGATGCGCGAGAACGCCCAGACTTCAATTCTCGTAACTGATAGCTCGAAATTTGGGCGGCTTGCACCTGCGCTTGGCGGTCATATCGCCGAGGCTGATTATGTGGTGCTGGATCGCCCGCCAAACGGGACTTTTGCACCTTTGATAGAACAGGTCGGTGATCGACTCACTCTCGCGGAAGGAGTCGCGGCATGAGCGAGCAACCTTTCGTCGTTTTGGATAATGTAGCAAAGCGATGGAATGGCCAGCTTGGTGTCGAGCATGTATCGCTGGACATTGAAGAAGGTGCTTTCGTTGCCTTGCTTGGGCCGTCAGGTTGCGGGAAATCAACCACTTTGCGCCTATTGGCGGGGTTAGAGACGGCGGATGAGGGACGTATTCTCATCGACGGACGCGACGTGACGACTAGCGCAGCCTCGGATCGAAATCTCTCGATGGTGTTTCAATCCTATGCTCTTTTTCCACACCTCTCGGTTGCAGAGAACGTGGTGTTTGGATTGAAAGTCCGCCGCGTGCCACGGGCTGAGCGACGCGAGAAATTGACCCGTGCGCTGACGATCACGGGGCTAATCGGCTACGAAGTCCGCAAACCGGGCGAGCTATCCGGTGGCCAGCGACAGCGCGTGGCCCTTGCGCGGGCTATCGTGGCGGGGCAGCGGCTCTGCTTGATGGATGAACCGCTCTCAAATCTTGATGCGAAGCTACGGACATCGGTGCGCAAAGATATCAAAAAATTGCAACAAGATCTGGGCATTACGGTCATCTACGTCACCCATGACCAGACCGAAGCTATGAGCATGGCTGATAAAATCGTCCTCATGAAGGACGGCCATATCCAGCAAGTTGGAACACCGAGCGACCTTTATAACAAGCCGAACAACACCTTCGTTGCAGAGTTTATTGGTGCGCCCCCAATGGCGCTGATTGCGTCAGAGGCGCTTGCCGGATTTGGGCCGAGTAAGCGCATCGGCCTACGGGCAGAGAACATTGTACTAGCCCCCGAAGGCACAGGGCGCATGACCTGTCGTGTCAGTGAAAGCGAATTTCTTGGTGCAGAAACCTTGATCGGGCTGGAGCATGAACAAGCGACTGGACTAACCATTATCCGTCCTGGATTGTCACCGATGACGGTCGGGCAGGAAGTCGGCATTACGTTCGACGATGCTGATCTACATATCTTCGACGCCAGTGGAAATCGATTGGTGTCGTGATGATATCGCAAACGTACAATACAACAAAACAACATCTAGGGAGAACGCGATGACGTACTTTTCTAAATTGGGACTAGCAAGCGCCTTGGCGTTAGGGTTGGCGGCACCCGCAAATGCGGAAACAGAACTGACAATGTATTACCCCATCGCGGTCGGCGGCGCGCTGACCGAAGTCGTTGACGGGATCGTTGCAGATTTCGAGAAGGAAAACCCTGACATCAAGGTTAACGCGATCTATTCGGGTAATTACGATGATACCCGCGTGCGGGCGCTCTCGGCGCTTAACTCCGGTGAACCGGCGCAGCTTGCGGTGATGTTCTCTATCGACGCCTATGATCTAATCGAGCAAGATTTGATCGTTCCTTTCGATGATTTGGTCGAAGACAAAGACTGGATCGACAGCTTCTATCCTGCGCTAATGGCCAATGGCCAGATTGAGGGCAAAACATGGGGCATCCCGTTCCAGCGCTCAACCATTGTGGCCTATTACAACAAGGATTTGTTCCGTGAAGCGGGCCTCGACCCCGAAAGTCCGCCGACAACGTGGTATGATCTGATTTCGATGGGTAAAAAACTCACGAAAGGCGATACCTACGGCATTATGATCCCATCGACAGGCTATCCCTACTGGATGTTTCAGGCGCTTGCGATCCAGAACGGCGTGGAAGTGATGTCCGGTGATGGATTGTCGACAAGCTTCGACGACCCCGCAGTTATCGATACACTAGAGTTTTGGAAGTCGCTTTCTGCCGATCACGGAGTCATGCCTACGGGTACAGTAGAATGGGGCACGCTGCGCCAAGCCTTCCTAGAGGGCCAAACGGCGATGATGTGGCACTCGACCGGCAATCTAACGGCAGTGAAGAAGAACGCCGAATTTGATTTTGGCGTCGCGATGCTGCCCGGTAATAAACGGCTCGGTTCACCCACGGGCGGTGGTAATTTCTACATCTTCAAAGACACCTCCGATGAAGAAAAGGTCGCGTCGATGAAGTTGATCCAATATATGACGGCTCCAGAACAGGCCGCTAAGTGGTCGATTTCTACAGGCTATATGGGGGTATCCCCCGCTGCTTACGAAACGGATGCGCTGAAATCCTACACCAAGGAATTCCCACCAGCCCTCGTCGCGCGCAACCAGCTTGAACACGCCGTCGCCGAATTCTCAACCTTTGAGACGGCGCGGGTACGCGATGGGTTGAACAACGCTATCCAATCGGCTTTGACCGGGGCGAAGACGCCGAAAGATGCGCTTAGTGAAGCGCAAAAAGCCGCAGACCGGCTGCTGAAAGCCTATCGCTGATCTCTATGCAAATGTCATCCCCGCGTAAGCGGGGATGACACGACCAATATTCAAGTCTTCCACACGCTAAGGACCACCCCCCATGAATAGCCACGTCAACCTCGAACGCCGCAGGCAGGCGATCTATGGCTGGCTATTACTTACCCCGGCGATGATCCTTTTATCTATCTTCGCGTTCTATCCCTCCATCGCGACCCTGTGGTCGAGCCTATTCTCGCGCAACACAAGGCGTAGGCCGTCTGAATATGTTGGCGGCGAGAACTACAGTGACCTATTCGCTGACCCGACTTTCTGGTTGGTGGTGAAGAATAATCTGCTCTATGCGGGAGTCACGATCCCCGTCTCCATTGCCATTGCACTGGCCATGGCGCTTTGGGCCAATTCAAAGATTTCGGCGCGGGGCTTCGTCCGCACTGCTTATTTCACGCCCACCGTCCTGCCGATGATCGCCGCCGCGAACCTATGGCTGTTCTTCTACACACCGGGGCTTGGTGTGCTTGATCAGATTGGTGGATTGTTCGGTTTGCCCACAGTCAACTGGCTGGGCCAACCCGAAACCGCTCTCTGGGCCATTATTATTGTCACCATCTGGAAGGAAGCAGGATTCTTTATGATCTTCTACCTTGCCGCACTCCAGACGATCCCTGAAGACCTTAAAGAAGCCGCTGATATCGAGGGTGCGAGCCGCTGGACTTATACGCGCCGTATCGTGTTGCCGCTTCTAATGCCCACAACACTGTTCATCATGGTCAACGCACTTATCAATTCGGTCAAACTGATTGATCACCTCTTTATTCTGACCAAAGGTGGCCCGTCAGATGCCTCCAAGTTGATCCTCTATTACATCTGGGAAATGGCGTTCGCCTTTTTTGACTCACCCCATGCCGCAGCAATGACGATCATGGTGCTGGTTGTGCTGGGTGTTGTTGCGGCGATTCAATTCTTCTACATCGACAAGCGGACGCATTACCAATGAGCAACCGCATAGATACCTTTGGTGCGGTGTTGCTGGCCATCATTTGGGTCTCACCGCTCCTCTTTGCAGTATGGGCAGCCTTCCATTCGACATCGGATGCGGTGAACTTCACGCTGCTCTCGCCATGGACGCTCGATAATTTCCGCACTGCATGGGCGGGGGCACCGTGGTTCCAGTATTTTATCAATACGTTCCTGCTCGTCACCACCGTGCTAATCGGACAGTTCGTCTTGACAACTTTGGCCGGGTTCGCCTTCGCGAAGCTAGAGTTTCCGGGCAAGGATTTTGTTTTCATCCTCGTGCTGATGCAGCTTTTTATCCTACCTGAAGTCTTGATCGTCGAGAATTACGCGATGGTTTCGCGGCTGGGGTTATTCGATACGATTTTGGGTGTTGGGATGCCTTATATGGCAAGCGCCTTTGGCATCTTCCTGATGCGCCAAGCATTCAAGTCGGTGCCTATTGAACTGCATGAAGCCGCGCGGATCGAAGGGTGCGGACTGCTTGGTATTCTGTGGCGTGTTTACGTGCCCTTAGCCAAGCCCACCTATCTCGCCTATGCGCTCGTCTCGGTTTCGACCCATTGGAACAATTTTCTTTGGCCTTTGATTGTGACGAATTCACCGGATACGCGCCCCTTGACCGTAGGACTTTCGATCTTTGGCGCACCCGAAAATGGTGTCGATATTAGCGTAATCTCGGCGGCCACGCGCATGTCGGTCGCCCCACTCTTGCTCGCATTCCTGCTATTCCAACGGCAATTCGTACAGGCATTCCTGCGCGCGGGCATCAAATGATATGCGGTTGATTCAGATATCCGACACCCACATTGTCGCGCGCCCTAGACTCGCATCTGGCCGTCTGGATACAGCGGCGGCATTGGAGAATACGGTCACGCGGATCGAAGACCTACGGGCGAAGGTAGGGCCGATTTCGGCATTACTGGTGACAGGTGATATCACCGATGATGGCGACCCGGCCAGCTACGCCCGGTTTCGTGAGATCGTGGCACCACTTGATCTACCGATCCTTGCAATACCGGGCAACCACGACGCGCGCGAGCCAATGCGCGCGGCCTTCAGTGATACGGGGCTAATGCGAGAAGCGGGGCCGTTAAACTGGGTGCGGGATTTGCCGGGTTTGCGCGTGATAGGGCTGGATTCACTGGTCGAAGGGCAGGGCGGCGGTGCGCTCGACGTCGCAACGCTCTATTTTCTGGCTGATGCGCTGGAGACGGCCCCGGATTGCCCTATCCTTATTGCGCTGCATCATCCACCTTTTGCTTGCGGGATTGAGTTCATGGATTCCATTGGCCTGTCGGACGCTGCCGCACTCGCCGCGATCCTGCATCGTGCCCGGCTTGGAAACGCGGCGGGCGACGTGCGTCTTGTATGCGGTCATATCCATCAAACCCAATTCGTGACGGTTGGTGGATGCCCCGCACTCTCCGCTCCGGCTGTGTGCAGCACTTTTGATATCGATTTTCGCGCTGATGCTCCTCTCGGTTTTCTAGACAGTCCCGGCGGCTTTTTGCTGCATGATTGGGCTACCAAATTTCGCACGCTTGCCGTGCCACCAACGACCGGCTCTGGCCCTTATCCCTTCAATCCAAACTAGCTCAACAGGAGACAGATACGGTGCCCGAGCAGCAATTCCTGCAATTTGCGATTGCGATAGCGGGCGCAGTTGCACTGTTGCTCTGGGCCGTGCGCCTTGTACGAACAGGGATGGAGCGTGCGTTCTCGCACCAGTTGCGCCGTTGGTTGCGACGGTCAACGGGTAGTCGGCTTCTTGCTGCATCCAGTGGGGCAGGGGCTGCACTGTTGCTGCAAAGCTCTACGGCGGTGGCTATTCTTGTGGCGAATTTTGCCTCAACGGGCGCGATAACAACTGGCGCTGGGTTGGCCATGTTACTAGGGGCCGATGTCGGCTCGGCGATGGTGATCCAGTTTCTGCTGCAACGAAAAGAATTGATGATCCCCGCTCTCCTACTGGTTGGTGTGGTCCTATTCCTGAAAACGCCAACTGCGCGTGCGCGCCAGATAGGGCGCATTTTCATCGGCCTCGCACTGGTATTCGTATCACTCGATATGATCCGCGCTGCGGCGGTGCCGCTGACGGATAGCCCCGGCCTACTCGCAACGATGCAATATCTGGGGCAGGATGCAGTTTCCGCTTTCATCGTCGGCGCATTAGCCGCGTGGGCGATGCATTCGAGTGTGGCCGTTGTTCTGCTGATCTTCGCCCTTGTTGCACAAGGGTTGCTGCCGGTTTCCGCCGCCATATCCATCGTGTTAGGGGCCAATCTGGGCGGGGCATTTATTGCCTATGCCCTGACAATGAAAGCACCTTTCAAGGTGCGGCGTATCATAACGGCCAATTTGGTTTTGCGAGGCGGTGGGGCGGCGCTGCTCCTCGTCGTGCTCGCATTCCTTGATTACCCAGTGTCATGGTTGGGGCAGACCGATGCAAGCCGGGTCGTCAACCTGCACCTCGCCTTTAATTTTGCGCTCGCGGTTCTCGCCTTATCTATGCTGGGTAGTATCGAAAAAATTATCGAGACGGGCTTTCCCGAACCCCGCAATCAAAGTGCCGTGCTGGGTATATCATCGGCTTTGGACGAGTCTGCGCTCGAAAAACCCGTACAAGCACTGGCCTGTTCATCTCGCGAAATCCTTGCGATTGGGCAAAGAGTCGAAACCATGCTTAGCGCCATAGACTCGCTCTACACCACATGGGACGACCCATTGGCCAAGGCCATTGAGGAGAAAGACCGCGAAATCCGTAAGATGCATTTCGACCTAAAGCTCTATCATGCTCGGCTGCATCGACAGGCGCTCGAAGATGAGGAAAGCCGGGAATCAATGGACCACGCATCGCTCGCTGCAAACCTCGAAGCGGCGTCGACGATGATTGCGAGAAATATGGTGACGCTCGCCCGTCGCCTTCAGCGTGGAAACAAGGCATTCTCACCCAAAGGGCGCAAGGAAATCTCGGATTTCCATGATCGCGTCCTCTCGAACGTGCAACTCGGCCTCAACGTGATGATGACGCAAAACCCCGATGCCGCACGCGAATTGGTGGTCGCAAAGGATGAAGTGCGCGATATCGAACAACAACTCCAACGCAACCACCTTGGCCGCCTGCGCGAGGGGCTGGTGGAAAGCATCGAGACCAGCAATATCCATCAGGAAACGCTACGCGCCCTGAAACAGGTGAACACCGCTTTTTCGATGATTGCTTACCCGATCTTGTCGAAATCAGGTGATCTTCTGTCCAGTCGGCTTGCCAGCGATGACATCGTTGAAAATGCAAGATGAAGCTGAGGAGCGTAAACTTTAGATTATCGCGCCGCGTACCTTGGCCGAAACCCATTCGCTGAGGATCACAGTCGCAAAAATTACGATCAGGATCAGTGTCACTTGTGGCCATGCCAGTGTATCTAATGACCCTTTGAGTTGAAGGCCGATACCGCCAGCGCCCACAAGCCCTAGAATCGTGGACTCGCGAATGTTGATATCCCATCGAAAGACTGCGATTCCGGCAAAGGCGGGCATGATTTGAGGGACGATACCATAGGCCATTACTTGCCAGCGGCTCGCCCCGGTTGCTGTGATGGCTTCAACCTGTTTTGTGTCGATTTCCTCGATAGCTTCGTAAAGCAGCTTTGCGCAGAATCCGATTGAACGGATGGCAATTGCAATCATCCCTGCGAAGACCCCCGGCCCGATAATCGCCACCAGCAACAGCGCCCAGATCAAAGAGTTAATCGACCGGGTCGCGACGATGATGAACAGCGCAACAGGGCGTATGAGCCACGCATTCGGCGTTGTATTTCGTGCAGCAAGAAAAGCGACTGGTACAGCCGTGATAAGCGCAAAGAACGTACCGAGTGTCGCGATATTGATCGTATCCCACAGCGGCTCCCACAGTTTGTCCATGTAGGACCAGCGAGGTGGAATTGCCCGACCACCGATATCGGCGGCGATGCGCCCTGCATCATAGACGAAAAACCATTCGGTTGCGTCGGAGATGACCCGCCAGCACGATAAAAACACCAGCGCCCCGACGAGCCAACCGCCCCAGCGTAGAAACTGCGCTTTTCGGTCGCGTAGCATCCAGATTTTCGTGCCGTCTCCGGTCAGGATTTGCGGCATTACTGCATCCTCTTTCGGATAAGCCCGGATAGGTATTCCAGCACCATTACCACCACGATGATGACGAGAATGATCGCGGCTGCGGTATCGAATTCATAACGGTCGAAGGCCGTATTCAGCGTTGCTCCGATTCCTCCGGCGCCCACGAGGCCAAGCACGGCGGACTCGCGAAAATTGATGTCGAGACGATACATCGACAATCCGACGAGGCGTGGCATAACCTGCGGCTGAACCCCGTAATTGATCCATTGCAGCCAGCTTGCCCCAGTCGCCTTTACGGCCTCGGCCTGACTACGGTCGAGGTCTTCGATGTCTTCGGCCAGCAATTTAGCGAGGAAGCCGATACTGGCAAAACTGAGAGTCAAAAAACCCGCCAAAGGGCCGAATCCGAAGATTGCAACGAGCAAGATTGCGACAATGATTTCATTTAATGCGCGGCTCAATGCGACGATGGTGCGGCAGATCAGATAGATCGGCAAAGGCGCGATATTACGCGCTGCACCCAGCGCAATAGGGATCGAAATAGCGATGCCTACCACCGTGGCGGCAATCGTCATAATCGCACTTTCGATCAAACCTTCGCGGATATCGGCGGCCCGTGAGCCAAAATCAGGCGAGGTAAAGGCAATGATGAATTGCCATCCACGATCCAACCCTTCGTAAACTCTGGACCAATTAACCTCCATTGATGCAAGCGCAGCGATGAAATAGATCAGCGCGCCGATTATAAGGCTCCAGCGCAGCCAGTTGCGCTTGATTAATGGTGGTTTCTTCCATGCCCGGCCAAGGCGCGCATCAAGCGCGGCGCTCATGCGGCTTTTTCCTTGGCGATAGTCTCTTTCCAGTCTTCTTCGCCATATATGCGCGTCAAAACATCTTCGGTTAGGCTATCAGGAGGGCCATCGAATTGTACCACGCCTTTCGTTAAGCCGATGACTCGTTGTACGAACATCTGTGCCAGCTTGACGTCATGGATATTAATGATCGCTGCGAGGCCACGCTCGTCGCATAACTCGCGGATCAAACGCATAATCTGGCGCGATGTCTTTGGGTCGAGTGAAGCCGTTGGTTCATCTACCAGCAGCAGAGCAGGATTCTGGATCAAAGCACGAGCGATACCTACGCGCTGACGCTGCCCTCCAGACAGCTCATCCGCGCGCTTATCTGCCATTTCGATCAGGCCAACCCGGTCAAGCAACGTATAAGCCTCATCCACATTAGATTGTGGGAATTTACGGAAATAGCTGCGCCAGAACCCGACATACCCCAAGCGCCCAGATAATACGTTTTCCATGACAGTCAGACGCTCGACCAGCGCATATTCTTGAAAGATCATGCCCATACGGCGGCGCATCTGGCGTAATCCGCCAGACCTTAACGCCGTGATATCCGTTTCATCGAGAATAGCCCGGCCTGAAGTTGGCTCTACCAAACGATTGATGCAGCGGATAAGTGTGCTTTTGCCCGCGCCCGAAGGCCCGATGAGTGCAACAACTTCTCCGTCGGGAATGTCGAGTGTGACCTCCGACAAAGCCCGGTCACCCGTTGCATAGGTTTTAGAAAGTTTTTCAAGACGAAGCATCGGCGCGACCCTTTTACGAAAGATTTCGGAGGCGACGACCGCCGCCCCCGCGCGCAACACTCAGTTACAGGTATATTCGATGCCGTTCGCGGTATCGATCTTGCGAATGACGGACCAGAAATCCTTATAGTTCATCGCGAGGAACTGCCCTTCGTTGGATTTCTCGAACTCCTCCTGAAGTTTGGTGCCTTCCCAATCGAAGCTGAAGAAGGCATTGCGGATCTGCGCTTTCAGGCGCGGATCAAGGTTGTGAACCACACCGAACCCTGTGGTAGGAAACGTCTGTGATTTGTAGATCGACTTGACCTGTTCGGGCTTGACCACTTCGCGGCTGATCATGCGGCTCAGGACCGAGTTGGCGATAGAGGCCGCCGGGTAATCCTTGTTTGCGACACCGAGGATCGAGTTGTCGTGCTTACCTGAATAAACCGGCTCAAAATCCCGCTCTGGGACCATGTCGTAATCTGATTTCAGGATTGCAGAGGGGGCTTTGAAGCCGGAATTGGAGGTTGGCGAGGTGAAGGCAAGCTGCTTGCCCTTGATGTCCTCGACTTTTTCGATGCCAGAGCCGGGATAGGTAAGAATTTCCATCTCATAGCCGAAATTGCCATCCAGCGAGGCCATGATTGTGAAAGGTTCAAATCCGGCACAATTCACGGCCAATGGGTTCGACCCAGTATTGAAACCCGAGATGTGCAGGCGCCCCGAACGCATCGCTTCGATCTGCGCAGCGTTCGATTGTACGGGGAAGAACAGTACTTTCTTGCCGGTCAATTCCGCGAGATAATCGAGAAACTCGGACCAAACCGTCTTGTAGACCGCTGGATCTTCGACCGGTGTATAGGCGAAGACTAGTGTATCCGGATCAAGCCATTCGTCAGGATTGCTTGGCGTATCTGCGACCAAATCACCGTCCCAGTCGCAATACCGCTCGTCCAGAGTGCCGCGTGGACAATCGGCGGCGAAAGCAGGGCTTGCAGCAAAGCTGAAACCAAAAGCGACGGCGGCCATGAGTTTTGTCTTGAGCATGTTTCTTCCCCGATATTCTGATTTTCATCTACTGAAGCCTGAAGTTTTTGCAGAGTCACGCATATTCGACCAGACGCTTCAACTTGGATGCAGTATGTATACTGCATTCATGCACGCATCATGTGACACGCAATTAACGGTTGGGACAAGAATGAGTGACGCTATCGGACAGGGATTGCGAGAAAAGGCGGAGCGCGTCCAATTTGCTGCGCTCGCATACTTGATCGATGAAGAAGGGCCGAAATACCTTATTGTCACCTCGCGGCGCACAGGCCGATGGATTTTTCCCAAAGGGCAACTCGAAGCGGGTGAGGCGGGTTGGGAAGCGGCGGCCCGTGAAGCATTCGAGGAAGCGGGTGTAGTTGGCGAAGGATTGCCGCGCATAATCGGGCGGTATCATAGTCTCAAGTTCCGTGATGATTGGGTGCAACCGCTTGATATCGTTTTGCATCCAGTGAGAATTGACCGCGTTCTCAAAAAATGGGACGAGCGTGGCGAGCGAGAACGCCGCTTCGTGAACGCACAAGATGCCGCCGGTTTATTGTCGCAAGATGATATGGCCGCACTCTGCGCGCGGTTCGATGCTGAATTACAATCAGGGATCGTGACGTCCGCGACCAAGAAAAGGAATAGTCGCTGATGCGAACGACGCAGGATATCTATGCTCGATATCAGGAGATTCGTCACCTTTTGCCTGTTAGCGAAAGCATAGGAAAAGACCGCAAGATTGGTTCGCTTCTCGATATTGCCGAAGATATCGACGCTTTCATCTTTGATGCGTTTGGAGTCCTCAATGTGGGTGAAACGCCAATCGAAGGCGCAGCCGAGCGGTTGGATCAACTGAGGGAGCGTGGCTGTTTGATCCGTGTCTTGACGAACGCCGCCAGTTACGATCGGGCGGCTGCTATCGCAAAGTTTCAGCGGCTTGGAATGCGCCTTGAGGATGATGAGATCATCACTAGCCGCGATGCGACCTTGCAGCATCTTCCGCCCGGAAAATGGGGGGTTATTGCGGCGGAAACGGATAACCTGTTGGATATGCCCCCCTCAATCCGGTTGCATGACGACTCGGATGATTTCGATGCTGTGGATGGTTTTGTCTTTCTGTCATCGGCGAATTGGACCGAAGCGCAGCAGGAAATGCTGGAAGCGTCCCTGCGTAATGCACCACGTCCGCTATTCATCGCTAATGCTGACCTCGCCGCCCCGCGTGATGATGGCTTTTCACGAGAACCAGGGTATTTTGGGTGTCAGGTTGCTGATCAGGGTACAGCGCAACTGCGTTTCTTCGGCAAGCCATTTCCAGAAGTTTATGCCCTTGCCGACGCCACGTTACCCGGTATTGCACCGCATCGAATTGCGATGTGCGGTGATACCCTTCATACTGATATCCTCGGCGCTGCGGCCCACGGATGGCGCACCGTTTTGGTGACTCAGGATGGATTGTTCACCGGGCTGGATGCAAATACGTTCATACAGGATTCTGGCATATATCCAGACTGGAAACTTAGCCGTATCTAAAGCAAACCTTGGGTTGTTGCAGAATCTCTAGGTTATTGTTTTGGCGCGATTTCCGAGTCGTGAGGTGAGTCCGCTCCGTTTGCAATCATTGTACGGTGAGTGGAGATCAAAGCGCGAATAGCATCTTCGTCAATGTCTTCCGCCCTTGCGATTACGACAATGGCTGTTGGGGTTGCGTTGGAGCTAGGTGAGACATCCCATCGCCGGGCAACGACCTGAATAGCCTTTTTCGTGCCGCTGATATCGTCGACGAAACCTTTCGCGCGGATCAATGCGAATGTGGGGTCGGCGAGGTCGCGGGCTAATGCTCTGGCATCGACTGGCGTAGGTATCGAGAAAGACAATGTACGAAACCCGTGGTTGTGCTGGGCGGTGGGTGTAGGCACGGCTGCTTCTCGATCATCGAAGCTGTGCAAAAGGATTTCCAAGGGTAGCGCCCCATGCTGTGCAGAGATGACCTGTGCGCGCCCCGACGCCCGACGCAGGTGCTCTTTGATCTCAACGAGACGGCCCGTCTCCACAAGATCGCTCTTGTTCAGCACGATCAGGTCGGCATCCTCGATTTGCCGCTGGATTGTGTCGGCGATATAGGTATCGGCGGCTTGCTCCATCACTGTCTCCGCATTGCAGAGGGTGATGATCCCGTCGAGAGCATAGCCTTGAAGCAGTGAGACGGAAGCGGCAATTGCCCCCGGTAGAGCGACGCCGCTTGCCTCCAGCACCACATGATCAGGTGGCGGATCGAGCGCCGCCATATCCATCAAAGCAAGCGTCAGGTCGTTACCATAGCTGCAACAGACGCATCCCCCCGCAATGCTGATAATGTCGTCGCCTTGCGCCTCGATCAGATCCTCATCAATGGGCAATTGCCCGAATTCATTGACCAGAACCGCAAGACGTCGCCCGTTCGCATGGCGTAGCATGTGGTTGACGAGGGTTGTCTTACCCGCGCCGAGATACCCGCCGATGATTGTGAGTGACAGCGCCATATCAGCTTGCGACGGCGGTGGCCTCGAAGATGCGGCCCCCTTGCATCGTGCCCCAGACGCCGACATCCTTGAGTTTCATCGCGCCAATTTCGGTCGGATCATCCTCCAGTACGGCTATATCGGCGCGTTTACCCGCCTCGATGGATCCGATTTCCCCGTCAAGTTTCAGCGTATAGGCTGCGCCAAGGGTGATGGCGTAGAGGGCGTCTTCGACAGATATTTTCTCGTATTCACCCTGTACTCGGCCCGATGCAGTTAGGCGATTGACGGCGCACCATGCGGTGAAGAATGGCCCAAGCGGTGTAATCGGGGCGTCGGAATGGATGCCCATTGGCAGGCCATTCGCCAGCGCCGTACGGCACGCATTCATACGCTCCGCCCGCTCTGGCCCAACGGTGAGGTTGTAATGCTCATCGCCCCAGTAAAAGTGGTGGTTCGCGAACAGATTCACGCACATCCCCAGTTTTGCCATCCGCCGAAACTGCGCCGCATCGGCGAGTTGACAATGTTGTAGCGTGTAGCGGTGATCAGGGGAGGGGTGCTTGCGCAGTGCCGTTTCCAGCAACTCTATGGCAAGCTGCGTCGCCTCATCGCCATTCGTATGGGTGTGGACATGAATATCGGCGTCCAATGCGCGCTCATAGGTCTCAAGCAATTGCTCTGGCGGAATATACCACAGGCCATTCGGCGCGCCGTTGAAATAGCCGGGAAAGCGCATCCGGGCCGAAAACCCCTGTATCGAGCCATCCGCTACCAACTTCACCATCCCAAGGCGCAGACGGTCGGTCGAGCGTTTCTTGAGGGCGACGGCATTGTCGATCAGATCCTTCGCCGTTAGCCCCTGAAAAAAGCGCAGCGGCACGACGCGCGCTGGATAATCCTTTGCCTCAGTCACCTTCAACATCGTGTCGACCGCATCATCGCTGAGGCGTGCGGCGAGATCAGTCACGGTTGTCACACCCGCCCGGACGCAGAGCTTGCCAAAATCGAGCAGTCCTCGCTCGTCACAAGCCAGCATGTCACGGTCAAAACCCACATGTACGCTTGCTGGGGTCATCACGTCCGGCCCCTTCAACTCGCCGGTGGGCAAGCCATCATCACCCAATGGCACGCCGGGGTGGTTGATGCCCGGTCGTAACAGACCGGCCAGTTCTAATGCTTTCGAGTTCACATTCATAATGTGACAGGAGGCATGGACGACGCCGATAGGGCGCGTGGAGGACACTTTGTCGAGATCGGCACGGCTGATCTTGCGGTTATCAAAATAGATTGGGTCTAGCTGAAAACCGGTTAGCGGCGCATCCGCATTATCCAGCATTTTCTCCGCTGTGCGCAGCCGTTCCAGCACCGCATCTACGCTCGTTGCACCCTGCCATGTTTTGCCATCCGGGTCGGTGCGGTCAAAGAATCCGCAATAGACGTAGCGCCAGAATACGCCCTCCATGGTATGCGCGTGGCCCTCGACCAACCCCGGCATCAGCACCTTATCGGCAAAACGTTCATCGAGCGTATGCTCACCCCAGCGGCTTAACTCCTCTAAAGTCCCTGCACCCAGAATACGCCCATCGCGCACAGCAACATGGCTTGCGACGGGTCGCGCTGGGTTCATCGTAATAATCTTCCGGGCGCTGTAAATCGTCGTCATCAGTAATCCCTCATGTCGCGAATCCATCCCGTGGGGCATTGCCCTATCGGGAAAAACATGCCGTAGTGTCATCAACACATCGGCGAAATTGCACGGGCAGCGTGTCACCCACACGCCTTAAGATGCAAGAGCCGAGGTGCAGAGAAAAAATATTCGGGGGAGAAAGACTCATGAAGCACCTGCTTTCACTAACGACCGCTCTTGTGATGACGGCGGGCCTAACCGCGCCGTTCGCACAGGCGGAAGAGCCGAAAAAGGGCGGCACGCTGGTCATGGCGATTCAGCAGACACCGCGCCACCTGAACCCCGCCGTTCAATCGGGTACAGCCACAGGACAGCCGGGCGCACAGCTATTTGCCGCGCCGTTGCGCTACGATGAAGGTTGGAATCCGCAACCCTATCTGGCGGAAAGCTGGGAGATTGCCGAAGACGAATTGTCGGTGACGCTCAACCTCGTCAAAGGCGCGAAATTCCACGATGGCGAGCCGATCACATCCGAAGATGTGGCGTTTTCCATCGATACCGTGAAAGCGAACCATCCGTTCAAATCCATGTTCGCCCCGGTCGAAAGCGTTGAGACGCCCGACGAGCACACCGCGATTCTGCGCCTGTCAAAGCCGCACCCCGCGCTGATGCTGGCGATGTCGTCACAGCTATTGTCAATCATTCCCAAACATATCTACGGCGATGGGCAAGACCCTAAGGCACATCCGCGAAATGGGCAGGACGTGGTTGGTTCCGGTCCTTTCAAATTCGTGGAATATACGAAGGATCAACACGTCATCCTCGAACGCAACGATGACTACTTCATTGATGGCCTGCCGCATCTCGACAAGATTGTCATGCGCGTTATGAAAGACGGTTCCGCCCGCACCATCGCGCTGGAGAACGGCGAGTTGCATATGTCGGGCTTCGAGCAAAATCCGCTCAATCTCGTGCGTTTGAAGAAAAACAAAGATCTGACCGTCTCTGACAAGGGCTATGGGGCCATTGGCCCGATTAATTGGCTCGCCTTCAATACCCAAGCCGAAGGCCCGACTTCTGACCCCATCGTGCGTAAGGCCATCGCCTATGCCATCGATACGGACTTCATGCTCAAAGCTTTGATGCGAGGGACGGCCAGCCCATCGAAGACCGGCATCCACCCGGATAGCCCCTTCTATGACGACACGGTTGAGGATTATGGTCTCGATATCGACAAAGCGAATAAAATGCTGGACGATGCGGGCTATGATAAAGGGTCTGACGGAATGCGCTTTGGTCTGACGGTCGATTACGGCTGGCCGACGGTTAAGCCCCCGGCTGAATACATGAAGCCTGCACTCAAGAAGATTGGCATCGACGTGACTGTGCGCGCATCACCTGACTTCCCGACATGGTCGAAGCGCATCTCGAACCACGAATTCGATATGACCATCGACAATGTCTTCAACTGGGGTGATCCAGTGATTGGCGTTCACCGCACTTACTCCAGTGAGAACATCAAAAAAGGCGTCATCTGGTCGAATACCCAACAGTACAAAAACGATCGTGTTGATGAATTGATGGAGCTTGCCGGGTCGACTAACGATATTGAGAAGCGCAAGAAGTACTATGCGGAATTCCAGCACATCATTGCCGATGAACTGCCGCTATATCCGCTGTTCCCTTCGCCCTATCATACGATATCGAACGGTAAAGTCGGCAACCCGCCCGACTCGATCTGGGGTACGTCGCATCCACTTGATCGGGTGTATCTGAAGAATTGACCACTTCGCCCCTGCTCTGGACGCTGATCTGGAGCCTGTTAGGACCGGATAATGTTTTCCGGCCCTATAGGCTCTGGCTCAAGGCTAGGGCAGGGTTTTTCTTCTCGCATCCGGCGTAATCTATGTCCCTCATCCGCATCCTTCTGACGCGTATCGGCTACGGGCTACTGCTACTGCTTGCCGTGCTGGTTCTCAATTTCACGCTCGTCTCCATCGCTCCGGGTGATATCGCCGATTCGATTGCGGGCGATATGGGCGGGGCGGATGCTGAGGTGATCGAGGAAATCCGTGCGCGTTACGGGCTAGACCAGCCATTCCTGACGCAGCTCTGGCGCTATATGTCCGGCATCTTCAGTTTCGATCTGGGCTATTCCTACTTCTTTAATACCCCCGTCACGGAACTGGTGTTACAGCGACTTCCTGCGACGCTGTTGCTCGTCGTCTCCTCTCAAGTGCTGGCCATCGTGACCGGGACATGGCTGGGGGTTATGGCGGCGCGCAATCCTAACGGATTGCTCAACACGGTCGTGACATTCTTATCGTTGTTTGGCTTTGCCGCGCCGGTCTTCTGGACTGGTATTCTACTGATTATCGCCTTTGTTTCGATTATCCCGATCTTCCCGGTTGGGGGAATGCGTGATGTAACGGTGGAGGGGGGCTTTTTCGTGCAGGCGCTTGATGTGCTCTATCACTTGATCCTACCGATGGTGACGCTCGCCTCAATCTACCTCGCCTTATACAGCCGCCTTGCCCGCGCTTCGATGCAGGAGGTACTAGGTGCCGATTACGTGCGCACTGCGCGGGCCAAGGGCGTGCCGGAGCGTACCGTCCTCTACAAGCACGCGCTGCGCAATGCGCTCGGCCCTGTCATCACTGTCGCGGGGTTGCAATTTGCCTCCGTCATCTCCGGTGCTGTGGTCGTCGAAGCCGTGTTCAGTTGGCCGGGATTGGGGACGCTAGCGTTACAATCCATCCTTGCGCGCGACACACCGACGATTATGGGCATCCTGTTCTTCTCATCGCTCGTGGTGATCATTTTTAATATTCTGACCGATATCGCCCTACGCTTGGTCGATCCACGCATCAAGGCGGGGTGAGCATGACCGAACCCAACGATATGATCGTATCTGAGCCTTTCGTCGCCGAACCGCCCGTGAAAGTGACGAACCCGCTACGTGAAATGGTAGCGATGTTCTTTCGTAACTATACGGCGGTTTTCGGCCTGATTTTGCTTATTGCCATCTTGCTCTTCACCTTCATTGGCCCGGTCCTTTATCCAACTGACCCGTTCGAGATGGTCTGGGCGCCATTTACACGCCCCGGACAGGACGAATACCTCTTCGGCACTGACTACCTTGGGCGCGATATCCTTGCTGCAATGATGGCGGGGGGGCAGGTGTCCATGGCCATCGGATTGGCCGCAGCGGTAATTTCGGTCGTAATCGGTGTGACCGTCGGTGCCTTCGCCGGATATTATGGTGGTTGGGTTGAGGAGGCATTGATGCGCTTTACCGAGTTCTTTCAGGTGCTACCCACGCTTCTCTTTTCGATGGTAATCGTCGCCTTGTTCGGCGCGTCACTTCTGACCGTTACCTTTGCCATTGGCGTGGTAAGCTGGACCGCCGTTGCCCGCGTGACCCGTTCCGAATTTCTACGCATACGCGAGTTAGAATATGTGACCGCTGCCCGCTCTGGTAGCGCAAAGGATGCCTACCTGATCTTCCGTGTGATCCTGCCTAACGCTCTACCGCCGATTATCGTTCAGGCGAACCTGATGGTTGGCTCTGCGATCCTGTTCGAGGCGGCACTGTCCTTCCTCGGTTTGTCTGACCCCAACGTGATGAGTTGGGGACAGGTGATCGGGTCGAACCGGCCCTACATCCTCGATGCGGGATTCTCGGTTGCGATTCCCGGTTTCGCGATTTTCCTAACGGTGCTCGCTATCTCGTTGATTGGTGACGGGTTAAACGACGCCCTTAACCCGAAACTGCGCCAGCGATGAGTGCGCCGCTTCTCTCCATTGACGATGTTGTCGTCGATTTCAAAACACGCGCAGGCAATGCACGGGTGTTAGACCACGTATCGCTAGAAGTCGGGGGCGGAGAAATCCTTGGGATTGTGGGCGAGTCTGGCTGTGGCAAATCAATGACAGCACTGTCGATCATGGGGTTGGTGCCCAATCCCCCC
>CALFVD010000064.1 GCA_937928005.1 uncultured Neomegalonema sp.
ATCGCCGAAAAATGATCCAGAAGGCTCCGCAATCGCGGCTTCTCGCTCAAGTCTTCCATAGGTGACTCCGTTCAGAAAACCACCTTGAATCACCACAGAACAATCAAAACAAGAACATTAACCCAAGTTCAAAGCCGTGGGTTTATGTCCTAGAGGGGCATGGAAATGGGGTTTGGGTTAATCACGATTCAAATAAAATGAGCTGCGTTGGTTGTTGTTGCTTGCTTTTTGTTCGGTATATGTTCGATTTTCAGGCTAATGAGAATCGAGGGCGTGAATGGCACTGTTGGTCCGGTATATCTATGTCGATATGAACAGCTACTTCGCGAGTGTCGCGCAGCAGTTGGAGCCGGAATTGCGCGGGCGGGCGGTTGGGATCGTGACCATCGAGCGGCCCGGTGCGGCCTGTATCGCGGCCAGCTACGAGGCGAAGCGGCGGGGCATCGGCGTGGGCACGCGCACAAAGGAGGCGCGGGCGCTATGCCCCGATATCGTCTTTCGGGCGGCGAAGCATGACGTCTATGTCGATTTTCACCATCGTATCAAGGCGGCGATAGAGCGGGTACATCCGGTGGAGGGAACGCATTCGGTCGATGAATTCTCATGCCGCTTGCGGGGCGATGATCAGTCGTTGCAGGCGGCAATCGCGCTGGCCGAAGCGATGCGGCGGTCGATCACCGAGCATGTGGGTGAGGCAATGCGCTGCTCCATCGGGCTGGGGTCGAGCCGGTTGCTGGCCAAAACCGCCGGAGAGATGCACAAGCCTGCGGGCCTCGAATGGCTGACACCGGAGGTGCTGCCCGGCAAACTGTCCCGGTTGAAGCTGCGTGACCTGCCGGGCGTGGGCGCGAATATGGAGCGGCGGTTGCTGGCGGCGGGGGTGCGTAGCGTGCGCGAACTGCACGATATGGCCCCGAAACACGCGCGCAAAGTCTGGAACAGCGTGGATGGCGAGCGGTTCCTGCGGGCGCTGCGCGGGGAGGATATCCCCGATCCGGTCACACGACCCGGTAGCCTTGGCCATTCGCAGATATTGTCGGGGCGAAACCGCAACCCGGAGGGCGCGCGGCTGGTGGCGCGGCGGTTGCTGATCAAGGCGGCGACGCGGGTGCGGCGGGGCGGGTTCTTCGCGACCGACCTGAGCGTGTCGTACAAGGGTGAGGACGGGCGGCGGGTGTCGCGCTCCGCGACGATGGCGGCGACGCAGGACAGTTTCGTGCTGCTGGAGCGGTTCGCGACGCTGTGGGATGAGTTGCGGCTTGAGCGACCCGTGCATGTGGGCGTGATGCTCGGCGGGCTGAGGGAGCGGGCGAGCGATACCGGCGACCTGTTCGACCGGCCCGAAAGCGGGGCCGTCTCACCGCGCGAGGCGCTGTGCGCACAGGTGGACGCGCTGAACCAGAAATATGGGCAAGATACCATCGTCTTCGGCGAAAGACCGGTCGAAATCGCACCCTATACCGGGGCAAAGATCGCGTTTGGGCGGATACCGACGGCGGAGGAGTTTCGGGATTGAGGGGCGAGCGGATCACTGGCACGATCCGGCCATGAAACATTTGACCTGTGTATTTATCGCCGTGTTTTGCTGGACCGTTTCGCCGGTATCGGCGGAAGAGACTGATACGTGCGAGCGCGGAACCATCGCGTCGATTGCGCGGGAATTGCTCGATGAGAGCGAAGAGATATCAATTCTGAAGCGAAGGCGGCTCACGGAGGATGCGCCGTATCTTCTGATCAAGCATGGCGATTTGAGCGGTGAAGAAATCGACGCCCTGCTCGATGAAGAGGTGACGCGGCGGGTGAGGCGAAGTGAAGAGCTACGGCTGACCTACCGACTGGTGACGGGTCGGATTTCTCCCGAAGAGATCGACACGCTGCCTCACTATCCGTCGATGTGGCGGGCGATGATCCTTGTAGATGATGGTGAGCGGTTCTTCGAGCTTGCGAGGCGCGAACTGGAAGATGCCAAACTTGGCTCTGCATTCGCTTTTGAAAGCATGGTCGCCTATTACGCGGTACGTCTGTTGTTCGATGTGTCCGACGAAAAGCGGGCTAATGTGGCAGCCACGGCAGAGCGCATGGGCGAGATCCATGCGGCGCTGGAACTTCTTGCGGACCAGTCGAATCTCGACGCCTTCCGAGCAATCAAGCGCCGCTATCCAGATCATCCGGCATTCACGAAACCTAGCCAATCTTGGACTGCCGGTGGTGGTATCCTGAGACAGCAATCGTCTGTCTGGGACTGGCCGGAGGGCATAGATGAAAGCGTTCGCCCCTACATTGACGCCACTTTTCAGATCGAGCGTGCGGATATGCGTTTAGGGCGGCTGGGATTCTTGACGGGATTTTTGAATCGGACCGGAAAGGAACTGGAAATTGGTGCGGTTGCGCAGAGCCTGAACGCTATGCTCGATCATGGATTGATGACCCTACCGCGCGATCTGCATGAGGCGCGTGTGTTTCTGTATGGAGATTTGGTCGAGCGGTTTGGGCAAAAACAGGTCGGTAGGGCGCTGACGTTCAGTGGCGGTGAGCGTCCACACCTGAAAGCGCATTTGGTTGACGATGCGATCCATTGGGACATCGCAGCGAGGGTGTTGAAGGACTTCGTGGCATCTGAGGTTTCCGATCCACCCGAAATAGACCCCCTGCTGCCCGCCGAATTCGATTGGGGGCGTGGGTGGAAGCGGCCAAGCGTCTGCGGGATGGGCGACCGATAGAGGTAGAACTCGCGGATATCGCGCTCGACCTTGCCTTTGCCGCCCGGCGAACCGATGCGGCGCTGGGCATCGTCGATGCGCATTTCACCGGCTATGAGCGTTTGATGCGGCGGAAATACGTGATGAAATCGCTCCATTACCGGTGTCCGTCTTTCGCGATGGAGCGTGGGTCGGGTTTTCCGGGCCTCTCGATGCCGGTTTATCGTTTCGATTGACCGCGCAGTAGTCGCCTGCTTGCCGTTGTGCTTCCTTCGGGAATAGGGCAAGCCTGAGGGGCTTCGCGTTGTCGCGAGCGGGGCTTGGAGAGACGAGATCGCTATTCCTACCATTGCGCCGCTGCGGGCGGCACCGCCGCCGAAGCGGAATGACAGCCTGCGCGGTATCGCGCTGATGGCCGCCGGGATGTTTCTGTTCTCCGGCGTGGATACGATGGGCAAGGTTCTCACCGAGACGATGCATCCGGTTCAGATCGTGTGGTGCCGTCAGCTTGGGCTTTTGTTCGGGGTGATCGTTTTGATTGCGCTGCGGGGAAGGTCAGTGCTGCATTCGGCGCATCCGAAATTGCAGATCGGGCGCGGAGCGCTGGCCGCGTGTTCGGCGACATTGTTCATTATCGGGGTCGGGTTCGTGCCGCTCGCGGATGCCGTGGCGCTAACCTTCGTCGCGCCGTTCATGGTGACGGTGTTGGGTGCGCTGATCCTGCGTGAGCCGGTCGGCGTTCGGCGCTGGGTCGCCGTGACGGTAGGGTTCATCGGCACGCTGATCGTGATCCGACCCGGCATGGGGGTGGTGCATCCCGCCGCTGGTTTGCTGATCTTGGCGGCGATGGCGTTCGCGATGCGACAGGTGTTGTCGCGGTTGCTGGCCGGGGATGACCGGACGCAGACGACGGTGGCCTATACGGCCATCGTGTCCTGGACGATCCTGACGATACCGCTGCCGTTCTTTTGGCAGACGCCCGCGACGGGGCAGGAAATCGCACTGCTAGTGGGGATGGCGGTTATGGCGGGGATCGCGGAAACGCTGGTCATCATGGCGCTGGATGCGGCGCAGGCGGTGGTGGTCGCGCCGGTGCAGTACAGCTTGCTACTATGGGGGACGCTGTATGGCTTCTTCGTGTTCAATCAGCTACCCGACGGATGGACATTGGTTGGGGCGGTGGTGATCGTGATGTCGGGCCTCTATACGCTCAACCGAGAGCGGCTGGCGGTGATGCGGCGCGCGGAGGGAGAACGACCATGAAGACCCGTGCCGACAAGATCCGGGAGGCCGAAGCGGCTGGCCTGCGGTTTCCGTTCCCCGATGCGCCCAGTGCTGGCGAGGCAACCGAGGTTGCGCCGGGGGTGCTGTGGGCGCGGATACCGCTGCCGATGGCGCTGGACCATGTGAATGTCTATGCGCTGGAGGACGAGGACGGGTGGTGTCTCGTCGATACCGGCATGGATACGCCGCCCGCGCGAGAGGCTTGGGAGGCGCTGTTTGCGGGGCCACTGGCAGGGCGGGACGTGACGCGCGTGCTGGTGACGCATTTTCACCCAGACCATATTGGGCTGGCCGGGTGGCTCTGCGCGCGGACGGGGGTGCCACTGGTGACGACGCGGACCAGCTTTCTGCTCGCCAAAGCGTTGCAGCTCGATCCATGGACCGAACCACCCGCCGATGCGGTGACGTTCTACAAGGCGGCGGGCTATGGCGAGGCGGAGATGGCGGCGCTGCATGCGCGGGCGAAATACGGGTTTTCGATGGTTTGCGCGCCGCTGCCATTAGGGTTCAGGCGATTGGTCGAGGGCAGTAGCGTTCGGATTGGCGCGCGGGACTGGCGCGTGCTGGTCGGGCATGGCCATGCCCCAGAACATGCGGTGCTGCATTGCTTGGCGGATGGGCTGGTGCTGGCGGGGGATCAGGTGTTGCCGCGTATCACGTCGAATATCGGGGTGTACCCGACCGAACCAGAGGGCGATCCGCTAGGGGATTGGCTGGATTCATGTGCGGCGCTGGGCGTGGCACTGCCGGAGGAGGCGTTGGTCCTGCCGGGGCATAACGAGCCGTTTACGGGGGTGCGGGCGCGGCTGAGGGCGCTGATCAAGCATCATGAGGAGGCGCTGGATGCTTTGGAGTGCAGTCTGGCGGAGCCGCGAACGGCGTTGGACTGTTTCGATGTGCTATTTGACCGCCCGATCACCGATAGTCTGCGCGGATTCGCCATCGTCGAGGCAGTGGCGCATCTCAACCGCCTCTGCGCGGCAGGGCGGGCCGTTAGAGAAACAGCGGACGGGGTGCATCGCTATAGGGCGACCTGATCCCGTCCGCCGTCGGTCGATTTATTGGTAATACTGGGCGTCGGCGAGGCGGTATTCGAGACCGTCTTCACGGCGACATGCTTGCTCGCCACCGGTAGGATCACCAATCCAGCTGACGACCTGACCACCGGCTTGGAAACAGGCATTGATGGCGGCGTCATCGGCGGACAATGCGTCGCCTTCTTTGACCATGGCGTCTTTCACCATAGCATCGCCTTCTTTTACCATAGCATCGCCTTCTTTGACCATGGCGTCTTTTACCATAGCATCGCCTTCTTTGATCATGGCGTCTTTGGCCAGTTCGGCCCCTTCCTTGATCATGGCTTCCTTGGTTATCGCTTCGCCAGTGGCGGCAGGTGCAGCCTTAGCGGCGGGAGCGGTCATCTGGTCTTTGCCCGATAACGGGTTGCTGCAACCAGCTAGGGCCATCATGCTTAGGGCGATGGCAGTCATTGTAATGCGGGTATTCATTGGCGTATCCTCATCCATTCTGGAATTTTTGTGGTCTTTCCGTTGCACAATGCGCAGGAGCAATTTGCGAGAATCTTGAGCCGCGTTTTACGTCAGAAATGCACAAAACATGCACGTCCGATTCAGCACACTCGCAGCCTGCCTAAACGCAGCGTTAACAAATCGTCCGCGTAAGACATTGTCCAGAATTCAATATTAAATTCTTTGCCATCGTGTCCTAACGGCATCGTTTTTTGGTATTCAAAAAACCCGCAAAATTCACCTCACAATCACCAGAGAATGGAATCATAAACGGAAAATCGTATGTATTTCTGGCAAAACCGGAGACGCGAGCGCATGGTGCTAGATGTTTAAAGCGAATTGCGATTGTCCTGAACCACTAAGCGCCATATTTTGCACGGCTCTTGGCGTGAAATATGGCTCAGGTTTATCGCAAATGGCTGTAATGCGGTCGAGCATCTCAACGAGGAATTTCGGCGTCGGATCAAGACCCAATGCGTCCTCCCCTGCGCCGAAACCGTGCCGATGCTGCTCTGGGCGCTCATGGCGTCCGGTCAGATCAACATACGAAAGATCGATGGATGGGAAACCCTCGCCCAACCCGTTCAGCCTATCGCGCTTGACCTCGCCGCCTGATCAGGCGCAAATCCACATGCCCGGAAAGCGACGCTGATGAATTTCCACCAGTTTCGAGACACGACCTTCAAAAATTAACCAGCAGGAATACGTGGGTCACTGATTACGCTTACAATTATCCAGCATCGCTCTGAACCATATTTCGCAGGGTCTTGGCGCGAAATATGGCTCAGAGTTGTCATAAATCGCTGGAATACTACTCGAACTCCATCGCTTCAAATACGCGACCGGCGTTGCGGGTGGCTAGTTCTTTGAACGTGTCGAGATGTTCATAGGGCGTCTGATCCACGTAATAAGCCTCCGCTAAACCGTCGCCCGCGTCGATGATTTCCTGCACTTTGCCGCGTAGATAGATGAGGTAATCATGCGTGTAGCGGCGCACTTGAGCCATATTGGTCGGATGGCCGTGGCCGGGGATGACGTAGAGCGCGCCCAGCGTCTCGAATTCGTCGTTCCATGTTTCGATCCAACCTGCCGTGTTGGTATCGTCGAAGATTGGCGGCAGTCGCTCATGGAAGGCCATATCACCGGCGATCACGAGCTTTTCCTTTGGTAGCCATACCGAAATATCGCCGGGAGAGTGGGCAGGGCCGAGGTACAGCAATTTGATCTCAAAACGTCCGCGCGACACGTCCTTCGCGTCTGTGAAGGTTTCGTCGGGCAAGACAACATCGGTGCCTTCCGCACGTTCCTTCAATAACGTGGCATGGCGGTCGCGGCTGTCATAACCGCTCTCATCGAACGCCTCCACAGCGTCTTCATGGGCGATGATTGGTACGCCCTGTTCAGCCCAATAGCTATTCCCAAGGGCCGCATGGCCTTGCCCATTCTCGTTGACGACGAGGATGACCGGTTCATCGGTGATGCGTTTGATTTCATCATGCAGAGCTTTAGCAAGCAGGTATGCCGCCCCGCCATTTACGACGACAACGCCTTCGCCTGTGACGATAAAGCTGAGATTATTGTTATGCCCTGCATTTTCATAGGTCGCGGGCGCGGTTGCGCCAATGGCGCTCCATACATGCGGGATGACCTCGACCGGTTTGCTATAGAGCAGCGAAGCCGGATACTGATCCGGGATTGATTGGTCGGCCATTGCTGGCGTGCTACACGCCAGTATCACTAGGCCAAGGAGGGCGGTTCGCATCGCGTTATCCTTCAATCATATTCAATAAATTAAATATAACATGAAGGCGGCATCCACGCCAACGCCTTATACCAGCGAGTCCTATGAAATCGCGTTTTTGATCCATGGGTATGCTGTGATGGTCTTCAGCCGGTCTGGCTGGTCGACAAGCTGGTTCCATGCATCGCAGCAGGCTTGTTCGATAGCCTCGCAAGTGTCGAGGACACGGA
>CALFVD010000065.1 GCA_937928005.1 uncultured Neomegalonema sp.
CCCATATACGGCACGTAGACCCAGATGAAGAACATCGTTCCGAAGGCGAAGATGAACGGCAGGATCATCGGGAATTGCCAAAGAATGAACAGGAAGAAGATCACCTTCGCCCCCCGCGCGGTCTTCTGTTCGCGGGTCGAGGCATCTTTGCGCTCACCGATACTTACGAGCCGATCAAGTGCTCCACTCGGCTCGCGATTGACCACCGCGCGCCCGATTTCCTCGTAGATCGAGGCAGCGGTGCCCGCCGGTTCGGCGAGCGGCGCCGTTCGGGGCGAGCCGCAGCCCGCACAGCGCGCCACCGCCGGGCCCATCGCATTGCCGCAATACTCACAGTTCATGGTGCCCCCCTTGCCACCTATCGTAACAACGGGACTTGAACACCCGGTAAAAGCGGGCTGATCTCTTTCGTATGGGATCACGCCGCTATGGCATAAGCGTGCATTCCTGTGATGCGACATTGTAGGGATACGCCCCCAGATCATTGATATCTCAAAGATGGAGGAACCAATGATCATCAAAACACTTGTCTCCGCGCTCACACTGTCCGCAGTGCTGATCTCCTCGCCACCCGCCAGTGCAAAAGGCGGCCCCGACCTTCAGGAGCGACAGGCAGAGCTTGCAGCCGAACTGGAGAAATCGCGGAGGAATAAAGGAACACAGTCAAGCTCTCCTTCCTTCTTCGGTCGTCTGTTCGGCACCGCACCGCAAGCGACTTCCGCAAAACCGGCAACGGCGGCCCCAAAGAAGTAGAACGCTTGGCGGCAACACTTCCCTTACGTCCCGATTGACCGCCCCGCCTCGTATCCTGCATAACCTCGCCCAAATTCAGCATTACACGCGCGAAGGACAGACATATGGCCGAGGCAATCGAACGGGAAGCGATGGAATATGATGTCGTGGTCGTGGGGGCGGGTCCGGCGGGCCTGTCCACTGCGATCCGGCTCAAGCAGATCGACCCTGATCTCTCGGTCGTCGTGTTGGAGAAAGGCTCCGAGGTTGGCGCGCATATCCTGTCCGGTGCGGTGCTAGACCCCGTGGGCCTCGATGCGCTGATCCCTGACTGGAAGGAAAAAGGCGCGCCCCTCAATGTACCCGTGACCGACGATAAATTCGTCGTCTTGGGCGAAGACGGCTCCATGCGCCTACCCAACGCCCTGATGCCGCCGTTGATGAACAACCACGGCAATTACATTGTCTCGATGGGCAATGTCTGCCGCTGGATGGCCGAGCAGGCCGAGGAGCTTGAAGTCGAGATCTTCCCCGGTTTTGCCGCCTCGCAGCTCGTGATGGAAGGGGATGTCGTCAAGGGCGTAGTCGCGGGCGAATTCGGCCTTGATGCAGAGGGCAATCCCGGTCCTGATTATGAACCCGGCATAGAATTGCGCGGCAAATATGTCGTGATTGCCGAGGGCGTGCGCGGGTCACTGGCCAAGCAGATCATCTCGAAATACGAACTCGACAAGGACAGCGAGCCGCAGAAATACGGCCTCGGCATGAAGGAGCTGTGGGAGGTTAAACCCGAAAAGCACCGCGAAGGCTCGGTCCTGCACACGATGGGCTGGCCCCTTGGGGGCGAAGCGGGCGGCGGCAGCTTTGTCTATCACCTTGATAACAATCAAGTTTATGTCGGCTTCGTCGTTCACCTGAATTACAAGAACCCGCATCTCTTCCCCTATATGGAATTCCAGCGGTTCAAGCATCATCCGATGATCGCCGAGTTGCTAGAAGGCGGCAAGCGCATCGCCTATGGTGCGCGGGCAATCTCGGAAGGCGGCTGGCAATCGCGCCCGAAGATGAGCTTCCCCGGCGGGTTGATCGTCGGATGTTCGGCGGGGTTGGTCAACGTGCCGCGCATCAAGGGCAATCATAACGCCATGATATCAGGCAAGCTAGCGGCGGAGCAGATCACGGAAGCCTTGAAGGCGGGCCGCTCGTCTGATGACCTGATCGAATTTGAAGGCACGATTCAGGACAGCGCCATTAAGAAAGACCTCTACCCCGTGCGCAACGTCAAGCCGATGTGGTCCAAACTCGGAATGCTTGGCAGCCTGTCGCTCGGCGGGTTGGATATGCAGCTTCAGAACCGCTTCGGCCTCAGCCTGATGGGCACTTTCAAGCATGGCGCGAGCGATGCGGAGATGACCGGCAAGGCAGCGGATCACAAGGAAATCACGTATCCCAAGCCCGACGGCGTACTCAGCTTCGACCGCCTCACCAATGTCGCCTACAGCTTCACAAACCATGGTGAGGGCCAGAAACCGCACCTGCACCTGAAGGATGACAGCGTGCCGGTCGATATCAACCTGCCCGTCTATGGCGGCCCGTCAGCACGCTATTGCCCGGCGGGGGTGTATGAGTTCGTGAAGGACGACGCGGGCAAGGACAAGTTCCAGATCAACTACCAGAACTGTGTCCACTGCAAGACCTGCGATATTAAAGACCCGTCCCAGAACATCGTCTGGACCACTCCGCAGGGCGGCGAAGGGCCGAATTATCCGAATATGTGATGGGTTATAGTGATTTGCGATAAACCTGAGCCATATTTTACGCCAAGAGCCGCGCAAAATATGGCGCTTGGTGATTCAGGATAATCGCAATTCGCTTTAGAGATCGGCAAGCGTGATCGTCGTCGTGCCATCGACCGGCACGGCGATTTCCTCGCCGAATCCGCTTTCCAGCTTCGCCCCATAGCCTTCCGCTCCCGGTTCGCCGAAACGGTGTAGGATTTCGGCGTTCAGGTCGATGACCCAGTAATGCTCGACCCCATGCGCAGCGTAGAGTTTTGCCTTCTTGCCCAGATCACTGCGGAGCGTCGTGTCAGAAACCTCGATGACTAGAGCGAGGTCGCAACCGCGCACATCTGTGCTTTTCATGTCTATCGGGTAGATGGCGAGGTCCGGTTCCAACATGGTGTTTTCGGACAGGAAGATACTCGGTGTGGCCACGAGCAGATCATCCGGCAAGACCCGCGCGAAATGCCGGAGCAGCAGGGCGACCATCTTCACATGCGGATCGTATTGTGCAGCCGTCCCTACCAGCACCCCTTCGATCAACTCGTAGCCACGCCCCTCTGGTAAGACCCCCGCGCGCGTCATGGCGAGGATATCCGTCCCCGTCAGCAGGGCAGGCGCAAAATCATAATCGTCGATGCGAACCACGGCACTCATGCCATAACCATAGCATCGGGCGGGCCTCGCGCAAAGCATCACCGATTGACAGATTTGCAGATTGACAGATTGCACTTGCAATCGTCGTGATATCACCCCAAACTTGGGAATGGCTGTAACAGAAGTACGCAAAACCATCGGAAAATCAGGAGGGCTGCTCTTTTGGGTTGCTCTTTTGGGTTCCATGTTACTTCACTTTGCAATAGGTGGTGTCGTGGTAGGCAAGAAATACGAAAAAGGGGAGTATTTTTTCTCACTCAGAGAGCAACCATCGATCTGGGTCGAGACAAATGCAGCCCTATACTATCTGAATATCCTACAACCTTGGTTCCTAGGCACAATATCGATCATATTAGTTGTTTCATTTATTCAAAATTATTATGGGTTTAACTAAATGGATTGGACTCAGATCGTAGCAACAAATGGTGTTCAGTTATCAGTTAATTCTTCTCTTTATGGCGCTCAGAAAGCAGGCATAAGTATAACACTTGGAAAATTCGCCGAATTCTCTGTTGGTGGCGTCCAGTACAATGGTCTGACTTGGTCAATGCTAGAGACGAATAGTGGAAGCGTCATCATCACCGGCTTAGATGAAGTTTCAGAAGCCGGTGTATATTACGAATTCAAAAATGATACCGGAGAAACGATAAAAAATCCAGACGGCTCGTTCAAAACAGTCAGTAGATTTGGAGCGGTTATTGAAGTTGGTGTAGTTTCGAATGGAACAACGATTGACGATGCAGCAGGAATTACTGTTGGCGCTGGAGGACAGATTGCTCTTGGGAAGAATGGTATTGGATATACTCAGGAAGAAGATATAAATTCTGGACTGATTACTAACACGATTACCATAGGTCCGGGAGCTGCAAATATTGGGTTAGTAGTAACACGGGCAGATGTCCTTGATATTGCCAGAAATTCAGTTAACAAAGACATCACTCCCTCGATTGTCGTCAGTAATGCACCATTTTTGAGTGACGGCCCCCTTGAAAGCCAATTTTTTATTCTTAATGCGTTTAATGATACTGGAAGTAATTTTGCTGAAGCCGCATTTTTCTTAGTTCAGAGCAACACAGCAGTAGCATTCGAAAAAAACGGAGAGATTGTCTTTTATCTAAGAAATAAAGAAGGTGAAGAATTTTATTATAACCCCACAACAGGCGAATATACAAACATAGATACTGGCATCGGTTACCTTGGGTTGAATGTATCACCAGCCGAGATGGAAACGATTTTAGAGGTAACGCAGAGTGCCTCAGGTCAAAACTTATCGATTGTTACACCTTCAGAGCGCCCTGAATGCTTTCTCGCAGGCACTCTGATCGACATGTGGGACGGCACCAAAAGACCAATCGAAGAAATTTCTGTTGGAGATCAAGTACTATCTTTTGATCCTAAAGCCAATGGCGGACGCGGCAATCTGGTGCCGCGAAAGGTAACGGAGACTTACATCAACTCTGTCACCACGGTTCTCGACTTTCACGGCTCAGGCGTCACGCCGGGCCACGTTACTCTCTGCGCTGATGGCAGATATGCTGGGCAATGCGTGCCGATTATTGACATTCTGACTAGCGACGGGGCCATCGTCAAAGCCGATGGAACGCTCGTACGCGCAGCAACCAACGTGATTGTGGGGTCGGAAGACGACTGCTTTGTACCGGTTGCTTACTGTATCAGCAAAGACTTGCTCGATGAAAAGAACTGGCAGATCGGACAATTACGACTAGGGACGTGTATCCTGAAACCCGACAGCACGACCATCACCTTGCGTCAGATGATCGAAGGCGCGGGTATGACCATCCTCAAGAACGGTCTCGTGCGGACCGCTGACGGTCATGAAGAACCCGTTCGCTGGTATGGCGAGCTGCCCGGTCCGGAGCAGTATGTTCTAGCAAAGAGCGGCCTGACACTCGCCGATTTGTCGGACGATCCCCATGGCGACGAACATGCAAGCCTCCGCCGCCGCGCTTATGGAGAAGCTGTTCATTGACCGAGGGGCAGATTGATTTGCGCGGTTACTAAATCTCAAACTGCTTGGCGACTTCGAGGGCTCCCTATGTTCCGCCCATGATACCGCTCTGATCGGCCTGCGCGCCGCTGCTCCGAATGCGCCAAAGGCGGCTATCAAAGCGTTTCGGAAGATTGCTCGGCGGGAATTCGCCGACACCATCCTCGCCAGCATCGACTGCGCCGCCATCGTCTTCGGTCAGCTTGCCCATGAGAGCGCCGATTTCACCGCGACGGAGGAAAATCTCAGCTATTCGGCCAAGCGTATCGCGCAGGTCTGGCCCCGTGACTTCACCCGCGCACAGGCCCGCCCCTATGCCCGCAAGCCAGAGAAACTGGCCAATGAAGTCTATGGTGGACGCCTTGGCAACACCCGCAAGGGCGATGGCTGGCGGTTCCGAGGGGCGGGGTATATCCACCTAACAGGTCGTGCCAACTTCGCCGCCGCCAGCGCCGCGCTCGGCATTGATTATGAGGCCCACCCTAAGCGTGCCCGCTCGCCCGTCCATGCATGGCGGATTGCCAACTGGTATCTCTGTACCCGTAGGCGCAAGGGAACCTGTCTGATCGATCTGGCCAAGGCGGGTAAGGTCAAAGCCGTTACCAAGGGCATCAATGGCGGCCTCAACGGCCATGCCGACCGCGTTCGGCGCACGGCCCTCGCCCGCGAAGCGATGCTGGCGGCGGGCAAACCTTCGCGCCTCTCCCCCATCAAGAAAAGCGACCACGCCAGCGTCAAAGCCCTACAGCACGCCCTCATCCATCTCGGCTATCCCTGCGGCCCCGCCGATGGCCTATGGGGGCGGATGACCAAACGGGCCGTCAAACGTTTTCAAAAAGATCACAGCCTGACACCCGATGGCATCGTCGGGCCAAAGACGCGCAAAACCCTGAACCACGCCCTGCGCTAAAGCGAATTGCGATTATCCTGAATCATCGAGCGCCATATTTTGCGCGGCTCTTGGCGCGAAACATGGCTCAGGTTTATCGCAAATGGCTATAGGATCGAATCTTTCTCAAGCCTTCTCCAGAAGGGAGAGAAAGAGCGAACCAATATATTACGAATGTACGGTTTTATGTGGATATCGGTACTACCGCCGCTCGCGCTCTGCCTGCGCGAGGATATCTGGCCCGATTTCGCCCGTGAACGACAGGGCGACCGGCCCGGTCATCATCACCGGCCCAGACTCTATCCATTCGATACCCAGCGGCCCACCATCCAGCATTACCACGCATTTGCGGTCGATTAGCTTGCGCCGCACCCCCGCCACCACCGCCGCGCAGGCGCCGGACCCACAAGCCTGCGTTATCCCTGCCCCGCGCTCCCAAACGCGCATACGGATGCGGTTACGGTCCAGAACGGTGCAGAATTCTACATTCGTGCGTTCGGGGAACATCGGGTGATTTTCGACCATTGGCCCGATCTTATCGACGGGGAATGCCTCCGCATCATCAATGAAGAACACCGCATGCGGATTACCCATATTCACCGCCCCCGGCCCCCACATCACCGGATTGTCAATGGGGCCGAATTTCACGTCGATCCGCACGGTATCCGACGCATCCGTCAGTGGAATTTCTTCCCATTCCAGCTTTGGTTTGCCCATATCGACCCGCACCAGCCCACCGGCGGCGGGCCATGCGTTCAATATCCCGGCATCGGTACGCACCCGCACGCTATCGTCCCCCGTTTCGGCCAATAGCAGGCTGGCAACACAGCGCGTGGCATTACCGCAGGCTCCAGACCGTGATCCATCGGGGTTCCAAATACCCATAAACGCGCCGATTTCTGCGCTTGGGTCGTCCTCAATGCTGATAAATTGATCGAACCCAATCCCCCGACGTCGATCCGCCACAGCCCGCACCAATGCCGCGTCTGGCGAAGGTTTGCCGCCTCTTAAATCAACAATGACGAAATCGTTGCCAAGACCGTGCATCTTTCTGAAAGGCATCGCGTCCATGATCGTCCCACCGTGATGTCATAGGGGTTGCATAGGTGCATCGTGCTGCGGCGTTTCCACGCTGATGCATAAAAATCAATCCCTTTTTCAGCACCGGACCTTATACATCGGACGTTGAAGACATATATCGTAAGAATTGTGCGGGGCTTCCCGCGCCTCGTACAGGATGCAGGCCATGATACCGTCTTTCACGCTTTTCCGGCGTCATCTGCGCGCTACCGTCGCCAGTATCGCCCTTTTTGCAAGCGTTGGGGTCATCCCTGCCGCCTTAGCGGATGGAAATACGGGCGCATATCTCGCCGCACGCCATGCCGCCGTCAATAACGATATCGAACAGGCCGCGACCTATTTCACCCGCGCGCTTGCCGCCGACCCCACCAATATCGCCCTGATGGAACAGGCGGTCCTCTACAAGATCGCCGCCGGGCGCATTAATGCCGCTATCCCCATCGCCCGCACGCTGATCTCAAAAGAGCCAGACCATCGCATCGGACAGCTTTTGCTGGTGGTCGAGGATATCCGCAAGGGCGAGTCGAAATCGGCGGCCAAGCGTCTCAAGGACCATGGCGACAAGGCGTTCAACACCGTCACGTCCAAATTGCTTTCCGGCTGGACCGCCTTCGACCTCAAGAAAACCAACGATGCGCAGGACATCTTTGCCTCCCTCGATGGCCAACAGCTTTATCGTATCTTTGCCGACTACCATGCCGGGTTAGCGGCGGCGGCGGCGAATGATCCGAAAGCGGCTGAAAAACTGTTTAAATCCTCCATTGGTGACAACCAGCCCACCGCGCGCCTCGCCGAAGCCTATGGTCGCTTCCTTGAGCGCGAAGGACGTAGCGATGACGCCGTAAAAATCTATGAAGCGGCGATGGAGCGCGCACCCGGTGATCCTGTCATGGTCATGGCACGTGACCGGGCCGCAATGGGCACAGCCATGCCTGCGCCGCTGGTCGCCAATGGCAAACAGGGCAGTGCCGAGGCCCTCTACGGCCTCGCCAGCGCCTTTGCCCGCGATGAAGGAGGCATCCGCCTGTCGCTCGTCTATCTTCAGCTTGCGCTGCACCTCAATGAGAAGATGGAAGCACCCCGCCTGTTGCTCGGCAATGTGTTGGAGGCGCAGGAACGCTGGGAAGAGGCCGCCGAAACCTACGAAAATTTTGATGAATCCAGCCCCTATTATCGCTCCGCACAGGTGGGCCGCGCCGATTCCCTGTCGCGCATTGACAAGATCGACGAGGCCCATGCGGCGCTTGAACGTCTCGAAACCGTCTTCCCCGAAGACGAAACCGTTCCCATCGCCATCGGTGATCTGATGCGCCGTGCCGAACGCTACGACGAGGCGCGCGTGGCCTATGATCGTGCCATCGAGATCATAGGCGAAACAGAGGAGCGGCACTGGTCGCTACATTATGCGCGCGGCGTTGCCAACGAACGACTCGGCAATTGGGAAGAAGCCGAAGCCGACTTGAAACAGGCTCTCAAATTTCGCCCCGACCAGGCTCACGTTCTGAACTATCTGGGCTATTCATGGATCGAACAGGACCGCAATCTCGATCAAGCCCGCGAGATGATCGAAAAGGCCGTCGAGCTGCGTCCGAATGACGGCTACATCACCGATTCTCTCGGCTGGGTCGAATACCGTCTCGGTGATTTTGAATCCGCAGTAGAAACAATGGAACGTGCGGTCGAGCTGACCCCGACTGATCCGGTCATTAACGACCATTTCGGCGATGCCCTATGGGTCGTGGGTCGCCGCACCGAAGCCCGCTTTCAGTGGCGCCGCGCCCTATCGTTCAAGCCCGATGAAGAAGAACTGCGCGAACGGATCAAGCGCAAGCTCTCTGTCGGTCTCGATGTCGTGCTCGAAGAAGAACGTCAGGCAGAGATAGACGACGCAGAAAAAGCAGTCGAGACTGAAACATCGAGCGAAAAACCGAAAGATGACGGCTGATACGCATGGGCCAGTCAGTGAATTGGCCCGCGCGAAAGTCAATCTCACTCTCCATGTGACCGGACGACGATCTGACGGCTATCACCTACTTGATAGTCTCGTGGTCTTCGTTGAGATGGGCGATACCGTCACGGCGGAGCCGAGCCAAATGCTCTCGCTCAGTATTGACGGCCCCTTCGGCGATGTCCTCGAAACCAGCGCCGACAACCTCGTGCTGCGCGCGGCGATGGCTTTGCAAGACGTGGCAAAGGCTCGCATGGGCATCGTACCGGGCGCTGCCCTGCTGCTAACCAAACGTTTGCCTGTTGCCTCTGGTATTGGTGGGGGGTCGGCGGATGCCGCCGCCACCCTGCACACGCTGAACCGCCTTTGGAATCTCGGCTTGACCGATACTGACCTCGAAGCTGTCGCCTTGCCCCTCGGCGCGGATGTGCCGGTCTGTATTGCTTCTCGCCCCCGGATGCTGCGCGGTATCGGTGATCAGCTTGACGCGGCTCCCGCCTTACCCCCGGTATGGATGCTGCTGGTCAATCCCATGCGTGGATTAGAAACGCGCGCCGTTTTCGCCGCCCGCGATACGAGCGCGACTACCCCAGCGCCCATAATGCCAGACGATTTCACGACACCGCAGGCTCTCGCCGATTGGTTGCGTGAAGCGACCACCAACGATCTCGCCCCGGCGGCCCGCTCGTTGATGCCTGAAATAACGCAGATTGAATCCGCCCTCGCGGCTCTACCCGGCGCGCTCTATGCTGGGATGTCTGGCTCTGGCGCAACCTGTTTCGCCCTCTTCGCGGATCGCAATGCCGCCCTAGACGCCGCCCGCATTATGCGCGCCAACCATGAGAGTTGGTGGATCGAACCCGCTCCCTTATCCGCATAAAAAAGCCCCAGAGCGTTGCTCCGGGGCTGGTCGTTACATTCGATACACCGATTGCTATGGTGTCGATCAGTTCGGTGCGCCGTTCAGCCTTACGCCATTAATGACTGGATTTTGGTCCGTGCCATAGGTCGGCCCACCAGCATAACCCACGTTAAACCCTTCAGTCGTCGGGATATCCTCGTAAGGACCAAAACTACGATGGCCATAAGGCGTTACCGGATAGTTGGCGTAAGGGTTACGCACATACCGGTTGAGTTGATTGCGATATCCGGTCTTGCGGTGACGATACCCATAGCTGGGCGCGCTGTAGCCACTGTTGCTGTAGGATCGGTTCGTATAGGTCGGCCTGTAAGACGGTGCCGTATAGCTCGACGTTGCATAGCTTGGCGACGAATACGTGCTGCCATATGAAACGCCCGAATAGGATGGGCTGACATAAGACGATGTGCCATAGGTCGTGCCATAGCTAGGCTGACTGTAGGTTGTGCCATAGCTGACCGAGCGGCCAGAATTGTAACTGTAATCATACAAATCCGGTGGATGAGCACTGGCCGTACCGGCGGAAGCCGCCATGCCGATTGCCGCTGCAAAAGCAAAAATCCGAAACATCTCAATCTCCTCTGATTGATTTCTACTATAAAGACATAACGTCAAGCCTTGTACGCGCAATGATTCGATTCCCGTCGCTGTGATTCTTTCAATTATCGCGTCCGGGGTGCTACAGCGGGAAAACCATGCTTTTCGATCGGAGTTTTCCGCCATGCAGACCACCCCCGCCCTTGCCCGCCTCGGCACCGAAAGCGCGTTTTCAGTCCTTGCCCGCGCAGCGCAACTACAGGCCGAAGGGCGCGAGATCATCAATCTCGGCATCGGCCAGCCCGATTTCCCAACCCCCGAAAATATCGTCGAGGCGGGTGTCCGCGCCCTGCGTGATGGTCATCACGGATATACCCCTGCAAAAGGCATCTTACCGCTACGCAAGGCCGTCGCCGCCGATATCGCCGCGCGGCGTGGGGTGGAGGTCAACCCGGAGCACATCCTGATTATGCCCGGCGGCAAGCCGACGATGTTCTTTTCAATCCAGATGTTCGGGCAACCGGGCGCGGAGATCGTCTACCCCGACCCCGGTTTCCCCATCTACCGCTCGATGATCGGCTATACCGGCGCAACGCCCGTACCCGTCAGCCCGCGCGAGGAGGACGGATTCGCCTATCGCGCGGCAGATATTCTGAGCGCCATCACCCCCCACACCCGCCTGTTGATCCTCAATAGCCCCAACAATCCCACGGGCGGCGTGATGAGTCGCGAGGAAATGGACGCGCTGGCGGCG
>CALFVD010000066.1 GCA_937928005.1 uncultured Neomegalonema sp.
AACTCCGGCGAGTTGGCGAAGGCCAGCATGACGTCGCCACGACGTCGGCCGCTTTCGAGTTGGGTGAGCCAGTAGTTGAAGCCACCGTCTTCTGCTCGGCGCCCTAGCACGTTGTCATAGACGAGGTCGAGGAACTCCTGATTGCTCAGCGTCCCGTAGGTGGTCGCAAACTCCGGTGAGGCAGCGAAGGCGTTGGAGACGGCGCTCAGCGGTGATCGCCCGTTGTCGATCTGGTCGCTCCAGAACGCAACGCCTCCGGCGTCGGGTGGTCGTTGGAAAAAGGCCCAGTAGAGCCTGATGACCGCTCCCGTTGAACCAACAGTTGGGGCCGCAGTGTTTGTGATGATCACAAACTCTGGTGCATCCGAGAAGGCCACCACGAGATCGCCTCGGCGCAAGCCGTTGTCGAGCTGGTCGACCCAGAACGAACGACCTTCTGCATCCGGAGCACGGCCGAGGACGTTGCGGTACACGTCATCGACGAAGGCGCCGTTGTCTGGCTCGCCCGCGAGCGTTCGGAACTCATCAGAGTCGGCGAACGCCGAGGCGATCGACGCGATGGTTGTCCCGTTCGCCTCTCAGGGGGAGCAGCAACCTCATGAGTCATGTATGGGATGTATCAGTTAAATGCGGGCATGACTTCGTTGATGAACAATTGCAGCGAGCGTTTCTGGGCGTCCATATCAAGACCCATGCTGGCGTAGTAGATGTATTCGTCCACGCCCAGATTCTCGTAGATGCGTAGCTTTTCGATCACCGTGTCGGGCGAGCCGAACATCAGGTTTTCCTCCAGCATGGTCGGGTCATACTGCTCGCGCCCCTCCAACTCCGATAGCGGGATTTCCTTGGGGAAACCGTTCTTCACATCGCCAAGGTTGCGATAGAGGTTCTCGAACTGCCCCAGAACCCGTGTGATTGCGCCAATGGCCTGATCGCGTCCTGCATCGTTTTCATAGAGTGCAGTATGGCGCATCAGGGCGAAGATGGGCCGGAAATCCCCTCCCGCTTTCTCGATGGAGGCTTCGAGATGGCTCTTATAGAGTTCCGCTTCGGCGTGGGGGCGGGTAAAGGGCCAGCACATCACGTTAGCGCGCGATTTTACTGCGTAATCATAGGTGATGGGCGAACGCGCTGCGACCCAGACGGGCACTTTTGCCTGTACGGGTTTGGGCACGGAGGTCGAGGTTGGGAACTGCCAAAACTCGCCGTCATGCTCATAATCCCCCGCCCAGAGGGCGTGTAGCGCGGGGAGCATTTCCTGCATATAGCGCCAACCATCTGTCTGTTTTACGCCCGGTGCCATGCGGTCAAACTCGCGCTGATACGCCCCCGACCCAATGCCGAATTCTAGCCGCCCGCCGCTGATAAGGTCGAAGAATGCGGCTTCACCGGCCAGCTTGATCGGATGCCAATAGGCGGCATTCACGACCGCCGGACCCATACGGATGCGGTCCGTCTCGCCCGCCCACCATGCGAGGATGCTGAACGGGTTTGGCGCGATGGTCATCTCCAGCGCGTGATGCTCGGCGGCCCAGACGATCTCAAACCCGCCCCGGTCGGCCATCTGCACCATATCGAGCGTATGGCGCGCGACCTTTTCCATCGGGATGGAATCGTCGAGACGTTCAAGATTGACGGCAAGTTGAAATTTCATGGGTCGGTTCTCATCTCATCACGAAGGGGTTGGCCATTGGCTCGTCGGATGTGTTCATCCAGATTGTCTTGGGGCGGGTATAGTCGTACATCGCCTGAAACCCACTTTCGCGACCATAGCCGGAGCCTTTTACACCGCCAAATTCGGCAATGGGCGAAACAACGCGGTAGGTGTTGACCCAGACGATTCCGGCGCGAACTGCATTGGCCATGCGCAGGGAGCGGGCGCTATCGCGAGTGAAGATGCCTGCTGCAAGGCCGTGTTCGGTGTCGTTGGCCAGTGCGAGGGCTTCCTCCTCGGTCTTGAACCGTTGGACGCAGAGAACAGGGCCGAAAAGCTCGGTATCGACGATGCGTAAGTTTTGGCGCGGACAGGCGAGGATGGTCGGCTCGAAGAAATTGCCTTCCATGTCGGGTCGCTTGCCACCTGTAAGGATTTCTGCGCCTTCTGAGACGGCATGCGCAATCTCGGCCTCGATGGTGTCGCGCTGTCCGATTGTGCATAGTGGCCCCATCTGCGTTTCTTCGGCCAGCGGATCACCAATGCGGATTTCCTTGGTGAGCGTGGTCATGCGGTCGAGAAATTCGTCGGCGATATCCTCGTGTAGATAGAGCCGTGATCCGGCGACACAGCTTTGCCCTGTCGCGCCGAAGATACCCGCAATCGACGCATTTACCGCGCTCTCGATATTGGCGTCGTCGAAGACAATGAAGGGCGATTTACCGCCAAGTTCCAGCGATACCTCGGCGAAATTACGCTTTGAGTTTTCCAGAACATGCCGCGCCGCGCCCGGCCCGCCGGTGAAGGAAATGCGTGCGACCAGCGGGTGCGAGGTCAGCGCCTTGCCGCAGGGGTCGCCGTGGCCGGTCACAATGTTTACGACACCCGGCGGAAAACCCGCCTCCTCGATCAGCCGCCCGAAGGCGAGCATGGCGGCGGAGGCGTGCTCGCTGGCCTTCAGGACCACCGTGTTCCCGGCGGCGAGTGCTGGTCCAATCTTTACGGCTACTAGGAAAAGCTGCGAATTCCACGGCACCACCGCCGCAACCACGCCGAGCGGTTCGCGCTTGGTGAAGACGAACATATCCGGTTTGTCGATGGGGAGTGTCTCTCCACTGATCTTGTCGGCACAGCCCGCATAGAACTGGAAAAATTCGGCGATGTATTTCGCCTGCCACTTTGTTTCCTTGAGCATCTTTCCGGTATCGACACTCTCGATACGGCCCAACTCCTCGGATTGATCAGCCAGCAATTCCGCGAGGCGGCGCAGGCATTTGCCGCGCGCTGTTGGGGTCATGCTCGCCCACGGGCCGCTGGAGAAGGCGCGATGCGCGGCTTCGACGGCGCGATTCACATCGTCGGCGGTCGCCTCTGGAACCTGTGACCAGACCGCGCCGGTCGTCGGATTAATGCTGTCGAACATTGCCCCATCTGATGCGCCTACCCAAGCGCCGTCGATCAGCATGTCGTAGCGTTCAATATCAACCATGACGAGGAATCCCTTCTGCTATATCGACATTTCACGCATCTTTCGCGAAACGCTTGCAAATATTCGTCACCGTGTATCGAAAAATATCGAACTGTCGCCCTTTATCCATGCAAGCTGACCACCGAAACGGGGAATGAAGCAATGTCTAGCAAGAAAACCGTAATCGGCGGCCCACTCGAAATCGGCGGGCGCGTCCTGTCGCTGTCGAAGGCGATTCGTGCGGGGGATTTTGTGTTCCTAACCGGACAGATCCCCATGCGCGACGGCGCACCCCTGACGACCGGCCCAATTGAGGAGCAAACCCGCGCCGTTCTTGATGACATCACCGCGACATTGGCCGAGGCCGGATGCACGCGGGGCGATGTGGTCAAAGCGATGGTTTGGTTGCGCGAACGTGCTGATTTTCCGGGATTCAACGCAGTTTATGCCGAGTATTTCCCGACCGAACCGCCCGCCCGCTCGGCGGTGGTTAGTGAGTTGCTGGTCGATTGCCGGGTCGAAGTGGAGGTGGTCGCCTACCGACCACAAGGCAGCACCAATGCGCGGTGAGGCACCGAACGGCACAATTTTCGAGGATATGGGGACGGGGCCGGTTGTCGTGCTGGTTCACGGTCTTGGCCTGAACCGAGAATGTTGGGACTGGACGATCCCGGCGCTATCGGATCGTTACCGCATCATCCGCTATGATCTCTATGGTCATGGGGAGAGCGCAAACCCGCCAGAGACGCCGTCTCTTACCCTGTTTGCACGGCAGCTCGCCGAACTGATGGATCATCTGGGCATCGACCGCGCGGCCATCGCGGGGTTTTCCTTGGGCGGTATGATCGCGCGGCGGTTCGCACAGGATTACCCGGCCCGTGCCGCCGCCCTCGCCATCCTTCACTCCCCGCATCAACGCGACCCCGATGCACAGGCCGCTATTCTCGCCCGTGTTGAACAGGCTCGCAAAGACGGACCCGCTGCGACAGTGGAGGCGGCGCTGGATCGCTGGTTCACCGCAGATTATCGCACCGCGACCCCCGCGATGATGGACCGGGTAAGAGGCTGGGTATTGGCCAATGATATTGAGGTTTATCACACAATCTATCGTGTGCTGGCCGAAGGTGTCGGTGAGATCGTCACGCCCGATCCGGCGCTATCGCTACCGGTGCTGGTGCTGACGGGGGATGCAGATTACGGCAATGGGCCGGAGATGACCCACGCTATCGCCGCCGAAATTGTGGGGGCCGAGGCGGTGATCCTACCGGGTTTGCGCCATATGGCCCTCGTTGAAGATCCAGAGGCCGTCAACGGCTCGCTACGCGCTTTCTTGGATCGTAATCATGGTTGATGGTATTCTTGCGGGCATCCGCGTTCTTGATCTTACTCAAGCCAGTGTCCACCCCGCGCTAACGCAGATGTTGAGCGACCATGGGGCCGAGATTATTGATATTCGAGATGATCCGAACGGAACTACCATGCCCGGCACGAAGAGTGTCGTGCTTGATTTGGATGCGCCCGATGGGCTGGCCGCATTCCATAGGCTTAGCGCCACTTCACATGTGGTGCTGGCGGAGACAGATCATACCTATGAGCGCCTCTCCGCCGATAATCCCGCGCTCGTCTATGTGGTCATAGCGGGTGGAACGGCGGTTTCGGGGGGTGATCTCGCCTTTGGAGTGATGGCGGCCCTGCGCCATGCCGAAGCGACGGGCCAAGGTCAGATTGTTATACTGGATGCCACCGATGATGAGGTGTCGCCTATTTTCTCCGCCATGCCAACGCCGCCACGAAAGCCCGCTCCGCGCATTGGTGAGCATACTGACAGCTATCTCGCCGAAATGCCGCTGGCACCGATGTTGGATACTGACCGGCGTGCCCTACGCGATGCGTTTGGCTGCTTTGCTACTGGTGTTACGGTTGTTACTACGAGACAGGAAGATGGCGTGCCGCGTGGGTTTACAGCCAATTCCTTCACCTCCGTATCACTCGATCCACCCATGCTGCTGGTCTGTGTGGCCAAGACTGCCCATAGCTGCCCCGTTTTCACGGATGCCCCCCATTTCGCGGTGAACGTGCTGTCGCAGGATCAAAAAGACCTTTCGGGTATATTCGCCTCGCGCGAGACTGATAAGTTTGAGCAAGTGCCGTGGCGGTCTGGCGTGGCGCGTATGCCGGTCTTTGATGGTGCCCTTGCCCATCTCGTTTGCGCCTGCGAACGAATTATGGATGCCGGGGATCATGTTATCCTGCTGGGCCGCGTGATTGGCCATGAGACCGGACCGGGGCAACCGCTTGGTTATTTTCGCGGTACGTATTTCTCGGCGGGGAACGAGCAGGATTTGATCGATGCGGCCTCGCATGGCGGCGATATCGAAATCGGGGCGTTGATTGAAGGGGAGGGGGCGCTGTTGCTGGCCAATGCTTCCGGCGGTGGGCTGGAAGTACCCAAAGCTCCCGGCATCATCCCAGATATTGACGTGTTGACGACTCTGCTTCAGCAGGCGGGGCTGACCGTCGATCTGGATTTCCTCTATGCCGTGTTTCGCGATAGCGCGACCGGACGGTATGGTATTTTCTACCATGGCACCGCCAGCGGTACGCCGCCGCAAGGCCATCAATTCTATCCCATGGACGATCTACCCCTGTCGCGCGTGCGCAACGCTGCCGAGCGCAGTATGTTGACCCGATACGTCGCCGAGCATCAACAAGGCAGCTTTGGCATCTATCAGGGTGATGAAACCCGTGGCACCGTCCATCGTATCGCATCGCACGAACCATCGACATACTAGGAGAGACTCCATTGAGGGTGAAATCATCAATCGTTAACCTGCGAGAATTTTTGCGCGGAATTGGGGATTGATGAGGGCTTTAAGTCGCTTTCGCTTGATGGAGCGTTTTTCGGGATCGCGCCTGAGCATACGGTGCACTCCTCGATCCGGCCATGGCCGCTGTCCGTCTCCACATGGCACGGGCAATCGGTGGCGAGGG
>CALFVD010000067.1 GCA_937928005.1 uncultured Neomegalonema sp.
AAGCCGCTTGATGATGCGGCGGCTACGGTGGGTAATGGGTGCATGATCGCTTTGGTCGCCGATGATCGGGTGACGGTGCGCGCTGTATATGAGAATGCACTTAAACAGGGCGGGACGTGTGAGGGACCACCGGGCCTACGCCCAGATTATGGTGCTGATTATTATGGAGCTTATTTCCGCGACCTCGATGGCCATAAACTGCACGTCGTGTGCCGGAAGCCAGAGTAGAAGGCAGTGCAAGGGGCAACGCTGAACCGCGCGTTCGTGCTACTCCATGATAAAATAACCGAAACGTGACCTGTGGCACGGAACGTTCTACCATTGTGCTGCATTGACGCTTTAAGCGGAGTCGTGTGCAGGCTGCAATCGTAGTCAGCAGTACGACCTTATATGCAAAAGGAATAAAACGATGCGTAGGATTCAGGCGGCAACGGTTGTAATTTCTCTCGTCTTTGCAGGCACGGCATCTGCTCAGGATTCGTTGATCAACGGTAAAACGGTTGGTGGTCTGCTCGGTGCAGTCGCAGGCGGTGTGGCGGGTAGCCAGTTCGGTGGCGGCTCGGGTAGGACGGCGGCAACCATCGCCGGTGTTGTAATCGGTGGCGTTGCTGGGTCGCAGATCGGCGATGCCTATGCTCCGGGCAAGACCACGCAGCCTTACGGCGCACAGCCGCAGACCGGATATAATACACAACCAACTTACGGCACCCAGGTTGCTCGACCTTCCTACAACACACAACAAACCTATGCTGCGCCGTCCTACAATACGCAGCGTTACGTCGCGCCGCAGCAGCAGTATACTGCGCAGCCGTCGACGACCTACAGTGCTACACCGTCTTACAGGGGCACTTCCGCTTCGTCGTATAGCCCGCAGCCAACCTATGCTGCGCCGAGTGTGCCCACGTATAATTATGGGTCATCCACGGGCTCTTATGGACAGCCGACATACCAGTACCAGAGGTATACGCCGCAGTATTGAGGCTTTCGGTATAAAATAATAAATCCGCTGCCCTTTTGAAGTGGCGGATTTATCAACCGCTTGCCTGCCCAAAATCCCCGTCCTTCAGACGGATAAGCAAGCGTTAATCTGAAAACTACCGGCTATCTAGAGTGTTACGCGACCAAGTTGGGTCAGTGCGTCCACCCAGTAGTACCTCCAGCACTGCATCAGCGGCCCGTGCCGTTTCGATGAGTGGCGGTGTGCTTCGTTCGGGTAAGCGTCCTGTGAACGGCTCGGCTACCTCCGCCGTATAGAGCGCCTTGTGAAATCGGGCAGTCTTGCCGCCTTCGCTCAGTAATGGCCAGATTGCGACCGGGGCCGGGGTACTGGCGGCTTCGGATGCCATGTTCACGCTGTCATCACTAACGATGATCGCATCTGCCCATGCCAGCATCCCCATATATGGGTTCGCCCCCGTTTCATCCCAGAACCACGCATCCGGCAGGGCCGCGCGTAACCGCGCAATATTCGCCGCTCCCGTCCGCCGTGATGCCGTCACAAGCAACGAGCCGGATAGCGCCGTCAAATCCGCCGCCAGCCGGTCGATCTGTGCCGCTTCCACCGCCTTGCGCTTCGTTGCACCACCCAACAGCACCGCCACACGCGGCCTTGGCATCACCTCGAATATCTGCGCCCATTCCCCCCGTGCCGCTGCCAGCGTATCGCCGGTAATCCGGTTTACCGACCCCAGTGTCGAGATCACATTCGTCCCCGCCAAGTCATCATGTGCGGGCGCGACAACAGCGGCAAAGCGATTAGGCGCAATTCCGCTATTCATCACCTGCACCCCCCGTGCCGTGCCCATTCGCTCGAGTGCCGCAACAATCGGCGCAACCCGCCGACCCGCTCCAACCACAATCCCCGCCGACGGAATCTCCGCCCCGCGCAGCGCGAACGAAGCGGGCAAGGCGCCCCACACCCAAGCGGGTAGCGCCCCTGAAACCACCAGATCATGTCGTCGCCATACCGTTCCGATCCGCGCCGCCAATGCCGCCGCCAATCCCTCGGCCATGGCCACATTGCCTGCGCGCCCGTCCGATAAGGCTAGAATAGGCAAATCCGTGTCGCAAAATTGCGATTTCACGTCATTTTCTTTCGCCAAATCACCCTCATCTGTGGTCTAAGGTTTCGCGCGCATTACCTGCGTTTGAAGGACACGGTATCCGGCACAGGCCGCCGGAGCCAGAGCGGAGGCAGTATGCCGGGCAGCAAACTCGATGCGATAGACCGGCAAATCCTCGCCGAGTTGCAGGCGGACGGTCGCATCACGAATGTCGAACTATCGCGCCGTGTCGGTATTTCTGCGCCGCCTTGCCTGCGCCGGGTGCGTGCGCTTGAGGAAGCGGGGCTTGTCACCGGCTACCACGCCGAACTCGATGGCCGCGCGCTTGGCTTCGATGTCACTGTTTTTGCGATGGTTGGTCTGCGTAGTCAGGCAGGGGCTGATCTTGTGGATTTTGAGCGTCGCGCGGGCGAGTGGCCCTTGGTGCGTGATTGTTTCATGCTCAATGGCGAGGTGGATTTCCTGCTCCGCTGCGTCGCGCCCGACCTGTCTAGCTTCCAACAATTCCTGACCGATGAGTTAACCGCCGCGCCCAACGTCGCTAACGTCAAGACTCAACTCGTGGTGCGTACCTCAAAGCGCGCTCCGGGCTTGCCTCTTGACCTGATCGTGCCGTCTGAAGACGACGCCTGATCCTTCATGGCATAAACGGTATATCCGTATCTCCCGGTTTTGCACCAGCGGCGGTCAGCATGGCATGAACCTGTCCTCGGTGATGCGTGCCGTGGTTGAAGAAATGCGTGACCAACAATGTTCGGGGTTTCGACATTTCGCGCCCCGCCGCCCCTGACCACCATGTCAGATCATCAGCGAACCAGCCATCATCAAGGTTCTTTGCCCAGTTAATGATTTGCGCATCCATCTTTCCGCGCGCAAACATGTAATCTTCCCAAGATGCCGTCTCCGCTGGCGAAGCCGCAATCGAGGGCGCGTTAGGCGCATCGCTGCCCGCGAACCGGTTCATCCAAGCCCGGTCGCCCCAGAGCAGATGGTTCAATGTCCCGGATATCGATCCAAAAAACGCGCCCCGGTTTGCGAGGCGCGCATCTTCGTCCAATTCTTCTGCCGCTTTGATAAGGCTATGGTTCTGCCAAGCCCCGTATTGGGCCATCAATCGTGCATAATCGGCGTTGGACATGGAGGCGTTTCCTTGCTGGCGGTGCCTCCATCATATTCATTTCAAAGCGGCTTTGCCTAGCGAAACCGAGAATTTCTCACACCAAATGAAAATGGTGTCAAAGCCCGATATATCCATGCTGGCGGGGATGGGAAATATCTGCTTGCCGGTATTCGCTTTTAGCAAACCGATCAGCGTATCGTCGACATAGCGGCCTCCTTTGCCGAAACCGACCTTAGGGTCCGGCGCGCCGTCAAGATAGAAATCTGATTCAAGCCTTACGGCAAAGCCGCCATTATGCGGTATGATGGAGACTCCACCACTCACGGTATGGCGGTTTTCGCCGGTGAAAGTGCCGGTCTTGCCCGCGCCTGCCTGTGCAGCGGTGGTGGCGAGGGCGAAGGCGAGCAAGGCTGCGGTGAGGGTGCGATTGAACATGGGTATGATCCTGTTGCAAGACTGGTATTATATCGTGCGACATAGTCCGTCCGATGACGACTTGTAGTGCTGCATTGCAAAAACGTGAGTGACAGCGAGGGTCTTGAAACAAAGCGTTCTCAAACGAAAAGAACAAGCCAATGTATCTACATAGCACTCTCCTGAACCGTGCTGCCGAAGGCACCCCGGTCCGTGCCTTGCTCATTGGGGCGGGCAAGTTCGGTTCCATGTTTCTCGCTCAGGTTCTGACCACACCGGGGTTGGAGGTTACGGTTATCGCTGACCTGCGCCCAGATGCGGCTCGTAACGCCTGCCGTGTCGTAGGGTGGAGCGATGAACAGATCGAAGCGACCACTTTTACCGATAACGCCCCCACCGCCATCGCCCGCGATAATGTGGATGTTGTGATCGAGGCGACTGGTCATCCGGCGGCGGGCATCCTGCATGCACAAGCGGCGATAGACGCGGGCAAGCATATCGTCATGGTCAATGTAGAGGCGGACGCCCTCGCCGGTCCCCTGCTGGCCGAGCGGGCGCGCAGTGCTGGTATCGCCTACAGCCTTGCCTATGGCGACCAACCCGCTCTTATCGCCGAAATGGTCGACTGGGCGCGTTGCTGCGGCTTTGCGGTAACGGCGGCAGGGAAGGGCACCAAATACCTGCCTGCTTATCACGCTTCGACTCCTGAAACCGTCTGGAACCATTACGGCTTGACGGCGCAGCAAGCCAAAGCGGCGGGTATGAACCCGAAGATGTTCAACAGCTTTCTCGACGGTACGAAATCCGCGCTTGAGATGGCGGCGGTTGCGAATGCTTGCGCCCTATCGGTGCCAATGAATGGATTGGCCTTTCCGCCCTGCGGCATGGATGATCTCGCTCATATCCTACGCCCCTGCGCAGTGGGCGGCGTATTGGACGATGCTGGCACGGTCGAGGTCGTCTCTTCAATGGAGCGCGATGGGCGCGAGGTGGCTCGCGACCTGCGCTGGGGTGTCTATGTCGTCATCGAAGCCCCTACCGACTACGCCGCAGCATGCTTTCGCCAATACGGTATGAACACCGACGCCACGGGCCGTTATTCCGCCATGTACAAGCCCTTCCATCTGATCGGCCTTGAACTCGGTATTTCCGTCCTCTCAGCAGGTCTGACGGGTCAACCCACCGGCTCGACCCGCGCTTTCACGGGTGATGTGGTCGCCACCGCCAAACGCGACCTGAAAGCGGGCGAGGTGCTGGATGGCGAGGGTGGGGCGACCGTCTGGGGCAAGTTGATGCCCGCCGCCGCTTCGCTGAATATAGGCGCATTGCCCATCGGGTTGGCGCAGGCTGCCCCTTTGACCGTCGATGTCAGGGCTGGTGATGTCCTGCGTTGGTCTGACGTCAAAGTTGACGACACCACTGGCGCGGCACAGGTACGGCGACAGATGGAAGCCCGCTTTTCGTAAGGACAAACCAACATGACCAACATCGAAAACGCCCTCATGGGTGCTTATATCGCCGACGCAGCAACGCTCGGTGTCCATTGGCTCTACGATCCCGATCGTATAGCTGCGCTGGGTAACGCCCTCTGGCGCAAGCCTGATGCGGCGGATTTCGAGGGGGCGAAGGGCGTTTTCGTCCATCACGGCAAGCGCCGGGGCGATATCTCGCAATATGGCGCGCAGATGCGAGTAATGCTACGTACGCTGGCGCATGGGCCGTTTGATGCGGCCACCTATCACAAGGAATTCACTGCCGCCTTTGGGCCGGGTGGCTGGTGGCATGGCTATATCGACAAGGCGACGAAAGGCACGCTGGCGAATATCATCGCCGAGAAATCCCCCACCGGCGCGCATGATGATCAGATTCCTGCACTCTCAGGCTTACCCCCGCTCGTAATGATGGGCACTGCCCTTGATACCTGCGCCAATGCTGTGGCCCATATTAGCAACCATGAAACCACTGCCGCCTATGCCCCCGCTGCCGCCGCCGCCCTGCACGCTGCCCTATCGGGCGCGACCATCCCTGACGCCCTCGCCGCTGGGCTGGATGCTGCTGGGCAAGCCGCCCGCGACCCCCTCGCCGCCGCATTGGCCAGCGATGCCGACCCGGTCGCTTATGCGGGCGATATAGGCCGTGCCTGTCCTCTGCCGCAGACCTTGCCCGTCGCCTTTCGTATCGCCTCCGTCGCGACCGGATATGCCGATGCTATCGACATTAACGCGCGGGTTGGCGGTGATAATTGCGGGCGCTCAATCTTTCTCGGTGCTCTCTTTGGTGTGGGCGATCCGCCCCCGCCCCTATGGGCCGCCCGCCTGCGCATCGGCCCTGACCTTGCCGCCGAGATAGACGCGCTGGCAAAGGAGCGGTTAGGGTAGCGAAAACGACAGGAACGCCGCCCGTGACCCCATCCCTCACCATCGCCATCGACGGCCCCGCCGCTTCTGGCAAAGGCACCATCGCGCGACAGGTCGCCGTACGCTATGGCTTGCGGCATCTCGATACTGGTTTGTTATACCGCGCTGTTGCCGTCCTCTGTGCGCGTGAGGGTGTGACGCTGGAGGATGCCGCCGCCGCCGGTCAGCGCGCCGCTCACCTCGTCCCTGCCGATCTGGAGGGCGATGGCCTGCGTAGCGCAGCCGCCGGTCGCGGTGCCTCAGTCGTCGCCGCCCATCCATCCGTTCGCGCATCCCTGCTGCGTTGGCAGCGGGATTTTGCCGAGAAAGCCCCCGGCGCGGTGCTGGACGGGCGTGATATCGGCACCGTCGTCTTGCCCGATGCCCGCGCCAAGCTGTTCATCACCGCCGACCCAGATGTGCGCGCAGCCCGCCGCTGGCGCGAATTGTCCGCGAGCCGTGATATCGCTTATCGCGATGTTCTGCGCGATATTGAGGAACGCGACGCCCGTGACGCCGCTCGCACCAATGCGCCTATGCGACAGGCTGATGACGCCATCTTGCTCGATACGACCGACATGACGATCAAGGCCGCCGTGGCCGAGGCTGTCCGTCTGATCGATACGCGCCTCGCGGTATAATTATTTCGCATCTGCAAAAAATGCGACGGAATATCCTCACAGTCGCGTGATAGGGGCATCGGACGGACAAGGGCAATCAAGACCCAATCCGTTGATCCGAAAACGATAATCCTATCGAGTAGATGAGGAAGACCTTATGAACACCAAGATGAAAATCGCCATCGCCGCCATTACCTGTGCGGGTATAACCACCGCTGCAATCGCCCATAAGGGGCATGGCAACGGTCCCCGTGCCGAGCGTATGTTTGAGCGGATGGATACCGACAATGATGGCCGCGTCACGACCGATGATGCCAAAGCCTTCGCCGCCGCTCGCTTCGCTCGGATGGACACTAATGCCGATGGCACCGTTACCCGCGATGAACGCCGTGCGATGCGCCAGAACCGTCGTGCTGAGCGGTTTGCGCGCATGGATACCGATGGGGACGGCAAAATTTCGCAAGCCGATATGCAGGCCGCCGCAACCGCCCGCGCCGCCCGACGCTTCGCCCGTCTCGACAAGGACGGCGACGGTTTCGTCTCCCTCGCCGAAATCGAGCAGATGCGCGGCGAGCGTCGCGGTCACGGCAAGCACAGGATGGGCGGTATGCGTGGCCCTGTCACGCTGGAAAAGATGGAGGTGCGCGTGCTAAAACGCTTCTCCCGTCTCGACACCGATGGTGACGGCATCCTTACAATCGAGGAAGTCCGCAACCGCTGATGAAAGCAACCGCAGCCCCGGCCTACCTGGGGCTGCGTCAATACCCCTTCAGTTCCACATCCTGCACCCGCGTGCTGCGGCGCCCACACCATTCGGGTACACCGATCTTCACGAAGTTCCATGCAACATATAGCACGGCAAAGGCAATCCAGACGCGGGTTGAGGGCCACCCTCCCGATACGGCGACAACTGCCCAGATCACAATGGCAGCATATATTAGCTCCATCGGAATCTTTGCTGCCGCCGCCCATCCACGCGACAGTTTTGATAGTCGCATCCCGTTCAGCCAATCATGCAGGTGCGAGACGAAGAATGGCGGGAACAACACCAGCCATGACAGCCAGATGATACCCTCGACCTGCCGTTTCGTCGGTTCCATCGTCAGCGCCGCCCGCGCCGAACGCCGCGCCGCGCCAAGACGAAAAAGATCGAACTGCGCGAAAGCCAGCCGCGTATGCGCATCGGCATCCATTGGCGCGTCCTCGGCCATGCGTTGCGATGCCCGTTCCTTGCCAAGCATGTCGTCTGCTTTTTCGGCGATCATCGCGTCGAGCATGGCAACATGGCGCGAATCTGGCGCGATCTCCTCAAACCGGCGGCGATGATACCGCGCCCGCTTGAGTGATCCGAACCGGATGTGCCAGATCGTCTGCAACAGTTCCGCCTCGACGGCGCGATAGGGGAAATCCTCTTCCCATTTCTCGATGGCCTTGCGCGCATCGGTCCCCCGGCGCGTATGCATCAAGGTCAGCGCGTTGTTCAGGCGCAGGCCCAGATGATCGGGCCAGCGCGCCAGTGCCTCTTTCGTCAGGTCCAGCGCCTTCTGCCACTGCTTCTCGGCCATCTCGATATCAACGAGCAGATCCCAGACCTCCGCATTATCCGGCGTTGCCTCCATCGCATCCACGGCGATCCGGCGTGCGGCGGTGACGTTGCCTGCCTCAAGCAGCGCGCGGGCGGTATTGAAAGGCGTACTCATCCTGCAATCCCCCTTGTCGAGATGCACCGCGTCTGGGGGCGTGGCAGGGGCGACCAGAAGCTCTGTCCCGTACCGTATAGCGCCCTTATCAATACGCTTTGGACTGTGTCATCTGCGACCATCAGGAATGCCTCGTATTCCGCCAGATCTGCCGCATCGGGATCGGCCCGGCGTAGCATCACATGACCCTGTGGAACCGTCAGCGCATCGCCGCCTTTGGCGTGCGCCTCTGCTTGCCATGCCGCACTCATCGGCGTGGTTCGCCCTGCGATGCGATAGCCTGTCTCATCGAAGACCACCCGATCTCCGCCCAATGCCATCACCATTCGCACCGCTTTTGAGCCATTATCGGGGTGTGGAGCCTGCACTGCATCATCAATGCAAAGCGCATTAGGCTTGTTGACCGCGAGATACCGCCCGCCATCCGACAATGGCGGGTTCATCGCTGTTCCGCTTACCGAGACCTGAACATAGGGCGAGAACGTGGCGAAAAGGTAGAGCAACCCAGCCAGTGCAACGTACACAATCCATGTTTGCTTTTCGAGCAGATCAACGATCCGGTCGCCTATTGTCCTGCTTGGAGGCTTTTCCGATAGGGCGGTCATCGCGCGTATTTCTTTAGAAATTCTGCCAGTTCGTCATACGTCCCATCGCCATTCGCATAATCCGCGAAGTTGCGCGCCTGTCCCAGCCATTCACCGACCGTCGAGCGCACCTCACGCAATGCTTCTTTGAAATGGGCGTTTGAGATTGGCTCGATTTCTTCATCGGAGCGGCTGTCTTCGATGGCGTAATCCGTCGCCGTCTCGACCAGCGCGCCCAGATCGGCCCCCGAATACCCGCTTGTCTTCTCAACTAGCGCCTCGATCGACAGATCTTTCGCCACGGGCCGCCCGTCCAGTGCGCCCTTGAAGATAAATTCCCGTGCCACCCGGTCGGGCGGCGGCACGAAGATGGTGCGGTCGAACCGTCCCGGTCGCCGGAATGCCGCATCCAGTGACCACGGCACATTGGTCGCGCCGAGGAACAGCATTCCCTCGTTATCGCCCGCAAATCCGTCCATTTCCGTCAATAGCGCGGAGACGACCGTGTTCACGCTACGGGTCGAATCGAACTGACGCCGCTGCGCCAGCGCCTCTACTTCGTCAAAAAACAAGACCGCTGGACGGTTCGCCCGCGTTTCCTGAAACAACGCCGCGATCCGCTTTTCGGCATTGCCGACATACTGATCGAGGATATCGGCGGCGCGCACATCCTTAAATGACGTATTGCATTCCGTGGCCAACGCCCGCGCCAGCATCGTCTTGCCGCAACCGGGTGGGCCATACATCAGCACGCCGCCACCCGCTTTGCGCTTGAATTTCTCGAACAGTGCGCGTTTTGAGGTGAATGGATTGATGATCTTGCGCCGAACCTGCCGCTTCACATCCTCTAGCCCGCCGATATCGTCAAAACCGATGCCCGTCGCGATGCCTGTCGCCGACTGTCCGCCATGCAGAGGAACCACATTCGTCTCCGCCGTTGCCGGTCGCCATAATGCCGCAAGCTGGGGAGCATCCGCCTTATCCAGCAGGGCGGCGGCCTGTTCGCGCAACTCGTCGGAGCCGCAGGCATCCGCATCGAGCTGGCCCAATGCGGTGACGATCACCGAACTGTCCGGCGCAGCGCCGAGCAGCAGAAGCAAAGCCCGCAGGCTTGCCTCCATTGAGGGGTTGGATTTCACCAGATCGACCATCGACCCGATATCGGCTGTAAGTGGCTGTGTCATCCATCCAGCCTACAACGCCCCGGTTAAACGGTGGTGAAACCGCAAATGTTACAACCCCTCACGAAACCGGGTCTTAAGGTGAAGGTCTGTGCCCTTTCCGGCGGGGTAGAATGGCATATCTGTATCACCACGACACATGCAATCACAGGAACCAGCGACATGAAGACCCTGACCGCAACCATTGCTGCACTTGCAACCGTTGCTACGCTAACCGCCGCGCCAGCAATGGCGGAAAACGTGGCCTATGAACAGCGGATCAAGTTGCAGAATATTCTGAACAAGAATGCCAATTCAGCAAATACCGCCAAACAAGCCACCGCGCCGCGCAAATCTGTTCAGGCAGTATCGACCACCGTGTTGAGCGGCCCAGAACGGGTTTTGAAGCGCCTGCGCGAAACTCAGCCGGTTCCAGCCGGTCGTTAATCTAATTCTACGCGTCACCACTCCCCTGAACTTGCCCTCGGTTATCGCAAAACGCGAAAACCGAGGGCTTTTTTTATTGCGCATCACTCCAATGCAGCATGTCGTCTTTACGGCAGAGGCGATGTGCGGAAATTGTGTACGCAGGGCCGTCTGAACTTCCACCGAAATCACCAGAACGCTCGATACGACCGATATTAACAGGATAACAGCACTGCGCAGGAAACCTGCTGACGTGGCAAAGGCGTCCTGTTAAACCCTTCTCCCATGTTCACACATTTCTTCCTGACCCTGAAACAGGCCCGTATTCCCGTCTCCCTGCGCGAATATCTTATGCTGCTGGAGGGGATGAAGGCGGGGCTGGTCACTTACGATATCGAGGGGTTCTACCACCTTGCCCGCGCCGCATTGGTCAAGGATGAGCGCCATCTAGATCGTTTTGATCAGGTCTTCTCTGAGGTTTTCAAGGGTGTCGAAGCCGTGGGTGGCGGGGCAGGGGAGGAAATCGAGGAACAACCCATCCCCGAAGAATGGCTGCGCAAACTGACCGAGAAATTCCTCACCGATGAAGAGAAAGCCGAGGTCGAGGCTTTGGGTGGCTGGGATAAGCTGATGGAGACGCTCAAGAAGCGGCTCGAAGAACAGAAAGGCCGCCATCAGGGTGGCTCAAAATGGATTGGCACGGGCGGCACGTCGCCTTTTGGTGCCTATGGCTATAACCCCGAAGGTGTGCGCATTGGCCAGCATGAAAGCCGTCATCGCCGCGCGACCAAGGTTTGGGACAAGCGCAAATTCCGCAATCTCGATGATAGTGTCGAGCTAGGCACCCGCAACATCAAGGTCGCGCTAAAACGCTTGCGCGTCTGGGCGCGGTCGGGGGCTGATGAGGAGCTGGCGCTGGGCGAAACGATCCGCTCCACCGCCGAGCGCGGTTATCTCGATGTCGTGACCCGGCCAGAGCGGCGCAATGCCGTAAAGCTGGTCATCTTCCTTGATGTCGGCGGGTCCATGGATGACCATATCAAAGTGGTCGAAGAACTGTTCTCCGCCGCACGCAGCGAATTCAAGCATCTCGAATATTATTACTTCCATAATTGTCTGTATGAGGGTGTCTGGCGCGACAATGCCCGCCGTTGGACAGAACAGATGTCAACATGGGATGTGTTGAATACCTACGGCTCAGACTACAAATGCATCTTCGTCGGCGATGCCAGTATGTCGCCCTACGAGATTGCCGTTCCGGGCGGTGCGAATGAGCATTGGAACCAAGAATCAGGCGAAGTTTGGCTTCGCCGTGCTTTCACCCAATGGCCCGGTTATGTTTGGCTGAACCCCGTGCCCGAAGCCCATTGGCAATACACCCATTCAATCCAGATGATCCGCGAGATTACCGAAAATCGTATGTTCCCGCTAACATTGGATGGCATCGGCTCAGCGATGAAAACCTTAGTATAACAATGACTTCAAGCGACGGCGCTGGCCTCGCTCTGCTTGTGATCCGCCATAGCAATCGCGATTGCCGGGAATGTTACAGTTACGGTTGTCCCCTCATCCACAACGCTGTCGATGCCCATCGTTCCGCCCATTGCTTCGACCATCGACACGACGATAGGGAGGCCAAGGCCCGTACCATCCGCTCCCGCCATTTCCGCATTGGCAAGCCGCGAGAATGGTTGCAAAGCGCGGCTTACATCTTCCGAAGACATGCCATATCCTTCATCGGCAACTGTAAACAAAATATTGTCTTCTTGACGTGTTAATGAAAGTGAGATTGATGAGCCATGCTGCGAGTACTTAATTGAGTTGCTTAACAAATTTAGTAGTATCTGCTTGAGTGCCCGGCGATCCAATTTAATACAGCCTGTATTCGCTTCAATGGCAACGGTTAGCTTCTGATCCCGCTCTTGTGCCTGTCCGATCATAAGATCGTGGATATCCTCGATAAACGGCGCCAATTCGATAGCTTCAGGATAAAGCTCTATCTGCCCTGCTTCGATTTTTGATAAATCTAATAAGTCATTGACAAGAGACAATAGATGCTTGCCGCTCTGGTGAATGGTTCCGGCATAATCTTCGATGATTTCGAGTTTTTTCTCTTTGGGAAGCGCGTCAGGATGAATCAATAGTTCCGAAAACCCGATTACCGCATTGAGTGGTGTGCGCAATTCATGGCTCATTTTTGCCAAGAAATCCGATTTTGCCCGATTTGCCCCTTCAGCTTCGCGGCGGGCCTCGTTCACTTCATGTGTTCGTTGCTCGACTCGCGCTTCCAGTTCCGCACGAGCATCATTCAATTTGCCATAGGCCGCATCAAGCTCTGCCACCCGCGCTTCCAATTCGTCCGATGTCGATTTCAGCCGCTCGCGCGAATTTTGGAGGTATTTGATCGTCGGCATTGATTGCAAAATCATCGGTACAGAAGCGATAATTGACGATATTCCGACGACGGCGATGAGATTCGGAGGTAAGGTTCCGTTAAGCAATGTGAAGACGGCTGTCGATGCCACGAGCGCGAAAGTAAAACAGACAAATGTAAGCACCACCAGCGCCACCGGCAGGCTGAGAGCCTTAAAACGGTCGTTGATGAACTTAAACACCTGTGGTCGCCTCGTTGCAGATTGGATTTATGAGAATTATGGTCGTTAAGCCCTAGTCACAAATCCTGAAAAACAGTTAAAGGTATGTATCGCATACTGAATGCTACCATCTTTTGCAATTCCTCACCAACCATTGGGAGTAGAACTTCGTGCCCCTCGATACGATCCTTGATGTTGCCCGCGCCAATCCCGCCATCATCTCGCTTGCTGAGGGGCATGATTCGCGCGTTGTGGAGGGGGCCGTCCGTGCTGCACGGGATGGTTTGGCCCGTCCGCTTCTGATTGGCGAGGTGGGCACTGTGCAGGCGCGTCTTGAGGCCGCCGGGGCCAAACGGGGTGAGGTCGAGATTATTGATCCGGCCACGGATGCGCGCACCGCCGGATATGCCGACCTGTTTCTCGATATCCGCAAGCATACCGGCATCGACGCCGCCGCCGCGCAGGAGGCCGCGCGTGACCCGCTGACCTTTGCCGCCCTGATGGTGCGTGCCGGGGATGCGGGCGGCACTATCGCCGGGGCCATCGCCACCACTGCCGAGACGGTGCGTACCGCCTTTCGCGTTATCGGGCGGGCAGAGGGGGTCGAGACAGTCTCCAGCTTCTTCTTGATGTTGCCACAGGGAAAGAATCACCCGCTCCCCGGCCCGGTTTTCTTTGCTGATTGCGGCCTGATCATTGACCCTTCGTCGGAGGAACTGGCGCAGATCGCCATCTCTTCCGCCGATTCCATGACCGCTCTTTTAGGGATGCAGCCGCGCACGGCCTTCCTGTCTTTCTCAACCAAGGGCAGCGCGCGGCATAAGCGCGTCGATAAGGTTACAGCGGCCCTCGATATTGCCCGCACGGCGCGGCCCGACCTGATCATGGATGGCGAGTTCCAGTTCGACGCCGCCTTTGTTCCCGATGTTGCCGCCCGCAAAGCCCCCGATTCGCCCCTGCAAGGCGATGCCAATATCTTCGTTTTCCCCTCGCTGGAGGCGGCGAATATCGGCTACAAGATCGCCCAGCGCATAGGCCGCGCCAGCGCCATCGGTCCCATCCTGCAAGGGCTGGCTGCCCCCGCCAACGACCTGTCGCGCGGGTGCAGTGCTGACGATGTCTACGACCTCATCGCCGTCACCAGCGCACAGGCGGCGGGCCGGGTGGCCTGAGCGGAGCGCCTCAGACCGATTTGTCCCGTGCGCAGGTTGCCAGCGAGTCGCTGACCGTGCCCATGAGGGGGAATATTTCGGCGGCTTCCATGCCGTTATCCGTGCCAATACTCAATAGCGCGGGCAGTACCTTCGCCGGGTTTAGCTCTGCGTTGCCGCTACGGGCTTCGACCATGAAGGTAAAGATCTCCTGCGCCACACTATAGGTCGCGTCGGTCGCGCCGTCTTCACCAATCTTCGATGCAATACAGCCGCAAGCCTTGGTGTTGAACCGGCGCGCATCGTCGCTGTCTTCGCTACGCGAGATGCCCAGATTATTGTCTTTCAGCGACGAGGTACAGCCATCCATGAATTCTACCGCCGCGTTCGATAAACCATAGGTTTCGATGGCTTCGGCCCGGTGATTGGCGACCTGCAAATTGGTCCAAACAAAAATACCGCCCACTAGGCAGAGGGGGACAGCAATGCTGCGAAGAATCGACATGGGAACGCTCCGGTGAAAATACGTGATCCACCTATGCTACCGTGTTGTCCTGATGATCTTTCTAACCCCGGTTGCGTTCTTCCACGCAATTTACTTTCAATTGATATTAATTGAATTAACTATTAACCGTTTTACAGCAGTTATCCTCGAACGTGTCATGGAACAGTTTGATCCTGAAATTCTGTTTGACCCAACGGAAGAACAATTCGAGATGCCAGCGGCGTTCGTGGGAGTACGCCGATCTTGTCTGCGCTGGAACCAAGGTCATTGGTCATAAACTGTAGTTCCTTGCCTGTTTCAGTCATCACGCGGACCTCGCGCATCTTAACCGTCATTAGGCTCTTGTGGCTGCGCGCCATGCGTTCGGGCAAGAACCTCACCTGATCTCGCGGGAACGGGGCGATGCTCGAAGGCTCCGATGCATCGGTCAAGTGGGCATGAAGCAGAACAAATAAATGGTTTGTGCGGCGTAAGCGACCGCGATCGAATCCCATGCTCCCGCGACAACGCTTCATCGGAACATGTTTTAAAAGCCCGTTCAAAACTGTATCGTGAGAATGCGTGACATCGGTCTTATTCCGCCCAAAATGCTCGCGACATTCTTAAACCAAGTAGAATCAATGCTATGCACCACTGCAAAAATCTTCGTACTGGACACTTGTGGAACAAATCCGAGGGTGGCGCTGGTATAGGGATTATACGGTGAGCATTGTGCAAAATACCGGACTGAAGGCGCTGCAACGTATGAACCCGGAGCGGGCGCATGGCGTGGCGCTGCGGGCGCTGCGGGCGGGGATGGTGCCCAAGTGGTCCGGCCCTGTGCCTACGATCTTGCGTACGCGCGTGTTGGGCTTCGATCTGGCGCATCCCATTGGGGTCGCCGCCGGGTTCGACAAGAACGCCGAGGCGGTTACACCGCTACTGGATGCCGGGTTCGCATTCACGGAGGTTGGCGCGGTGACGCCGAATCCGCAGCCGGGGAATGATGGCGTGCGCATGGTGCGCCTACCCGTCGATAAAGCGGCGATCAATCGTTTTGGCTTTAATAACGACGGCATGGAAGCGGTGCGTAAGCGCCTGATCGACCGGCGACGAGGCGGTGTGGTCGGGGTCAATCTTGGTGCCAATAAGGACGCCGAAGACCGCGCGGCGGATTACGGCACGGTGTTGCGGCGGCTGGGGGCATGGGTCGATTTCGCGACCGTCAACGTCTCCTCACCCAATACCGAAGGTTTGCGTGATCTACAGGCGCGCGAGGTGCTGGCCGACCTCCTGACCCGGACGATGATGGTGCGTGACGAAACATGTTCGCGTGTGAAACTGTTGGTGAAAATCTCGCCCGACCTGACCGATGAGCAGATCGAGGATGTGGCGCAGGTGGCGCTGGAAACCGGCATTGACGGGATCGTTGCGACCAACACCACGCTGTCGCGCACGGGCCTGCGCGATCCGGGGCGGGGGGCACAGGGCGGGTTGTCTGGTGCCCCGCTGATGATGCGCTCTACCAAGGTGCTGGCGCGGCTGGCGGCGCGGACGGAAGGGCGGATCGTGCTGGTTGGTGTGGGCGGCGTATCGAGCGGGGCGGATGCCTATGCCAAGATCCGCGCCGGGGCATCACTGGTGCAGCTCTACACCGCCTTGGCCTATGCGGGGCCGGGTTTGGTGCAGGACATAGCGCGCGATTTGGCTCGCCTGCTTGAACGCGATGGGTTTACCTCCGTCGCTCAGGCCGTGGGAGTTGATGCCTGAAACAATTCGCCCATAAAATCGTGCATTGTCGATGTACAGTAAATAGATGCCTTATGACAGCACATGGCCCTTGATAAAAAGGCAATCGAAACCGCAAAGGCTCAGGGGCTGAATCTGTCTGCCATAGCAAGCGATGCGATATGTAACGCCGCACGGTAAAGCGAGCGTGAAGCTTGACTTGAACCGCTGAGAACACACCAATCATTGCCGCGCAGGATAAACGGCTGGAACAGACATCCGTTTGCGGGGGGCTATCGCCGGACCATTCGGTAAGACTTGGAATGGATGAACCAATTCGATGTGATCAATGTGTAGGGTGACTTGGGTGGCATCGCAGTTTCTGGCACTGGGCAAAATCACCATTACGATACCCTTGATGCATATTACCCAGACGACAGATTGCTCTCCATTTATTTGTTCGGTAACGAATGATGAGGTGCTTCACCACTCCGTAGCGTAAACTATTATTGGCTGATTTGAAAATGCGATAACGCCGATTTTTCTGCTGTGGAAGACAAAAATTGGCTCTGGATAGGCCGATGATAGAGGTTTGAGCGGGATGTGTTGTGATTAATGATCGGATTTTAAAGCGGTTGATTGGCGAACCGGACTTCTCGCGCGGAAGAGCGTATTTTCGGCAAGGCAAAGTTATTGATATCGGGATCGAAAGCGACGACTTCGTCGTGGGCAAAGTCTCTGGCTCCGGGCGGAAAGTTTATCACCAAGATATTGATCTTGTCTGGCACCGTAATGGCGATCTAATGGAGATTGAGGGCAATTGCACCTGTCCGGTTAGGTGGAACTGCAAGCATGTCGTGGCTGTAATGTTGGCGACGAATACGCTTTTGAAACCGTCGGAACCGCGTGATCGCAAGTCCCAATTGGTGAAAGATGCACCCCCCGTCCTGCCTAGTGCAGTGGATGTCTGGTTGCAACGGCTAGGCGAGATGGCGGCACCAACGATCCCTAAGCCTTCGACTGAAAAACTGTTCTACGTTTTTCATGCCGACCATCTGTACGGTGCTCATATCACACCCTATAAGGCGCGGATTCTCAAAAGCGGAGATTTGAGCGCGCGCCCAACCGAATACCATGGCGGCTCAAACCTATCGCGCCCGCCAAAATTCATGGCACTCGAAGATGTGGGCATTTTGCAAAAGCTGGCTGTCTTGCGCGTTTTTTCTGGGCGTTATGACTGGCCTGAGGGCGAGACGCTTTTGTCGTTGCTACGTGAGATTCTCACTACGGGCCGAGCGCGGGCCTTTGCGCTGGACGGGCCAGAAATGCATTGGTCTGAGGCGCGCAAAGGCAGCTTTGAGTGGTGCATGGATGAGGGGGGAGCGCAACGCCTTACCCTGTTGGATCAGGAGGGCACACCGATGGAAACATTGCCCTTCGCCCCACCGCTCTATATAGACCGCGAGACGGGGGCCTGCGGCTTGGTCGAGACCGCGCTGGCCCCACAGGTTGCTGCATTGTCGTCGATGGCCCCCATAATCCCGCCTGAAGCGGTGCATGAAGTGACCGAGCGGATGATCACCCGGGGCAGCCCTGTTCCTGTGCCGGAAACAGTTGAAATCCGTGAACGTAAGGGCACTCCGGTGCCAGTGTTGCGCCTTATAGGCTGGCCGTTGAGCATTCCATCGCATCTATCTTACGGTTTTGCCCGCCCTGGCGAGACGTTGGAGATGACGGTGCCCGGCATCCGTCCCATCTTTGATTATGGCGGTACGATCATCGCCCCGGATGCCAAAGGTGACATTACTGTGACCGAAGATGGCGTGCTGACCGTGACTCAACGCGATACGGCGGCAGAGGCCAAGGCGCTGAGCCAGCTTGACAACCTTTACGACTATGACGCCATCCCCTTATCGGAGGCGCGCAGCATAGGTCGCCTGAAGATCGAGAATACATGGTCTGATGACTGGATGTTCCCGGCGGTTGGTGCACCCGACAACCCGTCGGCGGAGAACGCGGCGCTGTTATTTCAGACCGAAATGGTGCCTGAGTTGCGCGCTGCGGGATGGCGGGTCGAGACGGACGAAAGCTGGCCGCTGAAACTTTATGAAGGGCCGATCGAATTCAATGCTGGAGCGGAAAGCTCAGGCATTGACTGGTTTTCTTTTTCCCTGACCCTGACGGCAGGGGAGGAGGTGATTGATCTCTTGCCCATCATCCTGTCGATTATCGAGGTTTTGCCGGTGGATAGGGTGGGGGATTTGCCGCAAGAATTCGATCTCAGTGAATTTCTTGAAGGCGTAGTACTCTACCCGGAACTCTCGAATGGTGAGCGGGTCAAGCTGGAAGCTGGACCGCTGGCTCCTGTCATCCGTGCATTTCTTGAGGTGCATGGCCTAACGGGCTTTCACCTTGCCGAAGCTCCACGTCTGCGCGAGCTAGCTGAGGCGCTGGAGGGATGCGGCATCCCATGGACGGGCGATCCGGCCATTCTGACATTGGCCGAGAAACTCAACGCGCTAGCCGCTGCGCCAGAGGCCGAGCCGCCCGCTGCATTACATGCCGACTTGCGCCCCTATCAGAAGACGGGTTTTGGGTGGCTGAAAGCGTTGTCGGAAACTGGGTTTGGCGGCGCGTTGGCCGACGATATGGGACTTGGCAAAACGGTGCAGGCGTTGTCCTTACTCGCCCATCGGCATTTGCAGGAAGGGAGCGACCGCCCCAGTATCGTTATCGCCCCCACCTCTTTGGTCGGGGTGTGGCAGCGGGAGGCGGCGCGATTCGTACCGGATCTCAAGGTGCTTGTCCTGCACGGCCCTGATCGTAAAAGCCGTTTTAGCGATATCGGCGAACATCACCTGATTATCACCACCTATCCCTTGATACACCGAGACCACGAAGCTTTATTCGCTCAACCCTATGACCTCGCTATTCTCGATGAAGCGCAAGCGGTGAAAAACCCCGCTTCCTCCAACGCCAAACGTATCCGCGAGATTGACGCACGCCAGCGTCTTGCTCTGACTGGAACCCCCGTTGAGAACAATCTTCAGGAGCTATGGGCGATTTTCGATTGGCTGGTGCCGGGTCTTCTGGGCGATCGTAGCCGCTTTAATAAGCAGATTCGCCACCCCATTGAGCGGGAGGGGGCGCGCAATGCCCAAAAGTTGCTCTCCAGCCGTCTGCGCCCTTTCCTACTGCGCCGCACAAAGGAGGAGGTTGCCGCCGACCTTCCCCCCAAGACCATTATCGACGAACGCATACCGCTGGAGCCGAAACAGGCCGCGCTTTATGAGACTCTGCGCGTGGCAATGGATGCGCGTGTTAGGAAAGCTATCAAGGAAAAAGGCATCAACAAGAGCCGCATTACCATTCTCGATGCTTTGCTAAAGCTGCGGCAAGCCTGCTGCGACCCTGCTCTCGTCAAGCTTAATGCGGCGAGGAAAGTTACAGACAGCGCCAAGCGTGACCGCCTCATGGCGTTGCTGGAGCCGCTGGTTGCGGAAGGACGCAAGGTTTTGATCTTCTCGCAATTTGTTGAGATGCTAAAACTGATCGAGGCAGATGTGAAGGCGCAAGGATGGGATTACGCAATGCTGACAGGCCGCACCCGTAAACGGGCTGAGGCTATCGCCAAGTTTCAGGAGGGCGATGCGCCTTTGTTTCTCATTAGTCTGAAAGCGGGTGGCACGGGCCTTACGTTGACCGAGGCCGATACGGTTATTCTCTACGATCCGTGGTGGAACCCCGCCGTCGAGCGCCAGGCCATGGATCGTGCGCACAGGATTGGCCAAACCAAACCGGTCTTTGTCCATCGCTTGATCGCCGAAGGCACGGTCGAGACCGCTATCCAGCAGATGCAGGCCAAAAAGCAGGCTCTTGCCGATGCATTGTTCGAGGAAGGCACGGGTGGGCGGTTCGATATGGGCGAAGACGATATCGCGGCATTATTCGCCCCGGTCGGATGAGCATCATTGGGTTGATCCCAACAAAGCAACGCCGCTTCCTAGGGTACAAGACGCTATAGGAATTCGGTTCATATGAAAAATTTCGTTTTCGGCATCGGCGCTCAGAAGGCGGGCACGACATGGCTCCATGATTACGTGTCAGCATCTCCGCTCTACAGGGAAGGCCCGGTTCGTAGAAAAGAGATGCATGTCTGGGACGCCAAGGAAATTCCCGCCCAGATGCCGATCCGAAAAGGGTTTCTCGGCATCCGGTCCCGGTCCGATTACTATGTCTGGCGGATGCGGGGGAACGAGGATTTCTATTTCGATTATTTTGCAAGGTTGCTTGATGGGGGCGGCGTCGCGGCGGATATCACACCCTCCTATAGCGGGCTGTCAGCCGAGACATTCGCGGCGATCTACGGGGGCATCGTATCGCGGGGCATGACTTTCCGGGGCATCCATATCATGCGCGACCCCATCGCGCGGTGCATCTCGGGTTTTGGCATGAACAGGGTGCGCGCGCTTGCCGGAGGGCAAACCGAGAGCGTGCAGGACACCCCCGATCTGGATGCGGCTTTTCTGGATTACATCACTTCAGAACATTGCCGGTTCAGGACTCAATACGACGTCACCCTAGCCAATGCCGCCAGCGCCTTCCCGGAGGAATGCTTTCTCTCCACGCTCTTTGAGGAGATGTTTGAGCCTGCGACCCTCGCCGCGATATCGGGTTTCATCGGCATCGAATCCGCCCCCGATCTGGCCAATAAGAAATCAAATACGGCAAAAGAGCGGTTCGAGATTGGCGAGGAGGCGCTCGCCGAATGCGCTCGCTTCTACGCCGATACCTACGCGGCGGTCGCCCAGACACACCCATCCTCGAAGGAACTGTGGAAAGGTTGGCGCTTCTTGTGATGCAATTCGCTTTATCGGATCCATGGAATAACGAAGAACCCTAGCCGCCTGTAGACGACGACCATCGCGAACAGGTTCGAGGTCATCGAGGCCGAGGCCGCCGCGATGGCCGCTCCGACCGCCCCATAGGTGGGGATGAGCGTGATGCACAGGATGGTCATCACGATGACCGCGCAGATCGCTGCATTGCGCGTTGACCGCTCGTTCCCCGTCATCATCAGCAAGATACCGACCGAGCCGGTCATGCAATTGACCATCTGACCCAGCAGCAAGATGATCAGGACCGGATACCCCTCGACGAATTCCGCACCGAAAAGACCGAGAAGCCGCTCGCCCGCAAAGACGAGAATACCGATCGCCGGGATGGCGACGATCACGTTGATCAGTGAAAACTGTCGAGCGATGGTTTTCAGGCTCTCGATCTTGCCCTCCGAATGGAGAACGGCAAATCGCGGCGCGAGGATGTTGTTGATCGCCATTAGGGTAAAGCTGGTCAGCGCAGCGAGACGCCCCGTAATCCCAAAAACCCCGGTATCCTTCATGTCGCCCCACATGCCGAGCAGAAGCATCGGCACCCAAGGCAGGACGCCCATGGTCAGGACGGTCATGGCCCAGAGCGGTCGGGCCGCCTGCCACAGCGCCTCTGGCGCTCCCTTCTCCGTGTTCGTCGTGACGGGCTTGCGGGCCCGCCCCCAGAAATACCAACCGATCAGGGTGGATAGCCCCATGCCCAACACATAGGCAGCACAAGCGCCCGGTGTGCCGAATATCTGGCCCAGCGGCCAGACCATGAGGGTGGCGAAGAAGGGCGGCAGGACACTGATAACGAGCAGGGCATTGCGGATATGCCGGACGCCCTTGAGCATCTGTGACACGAGGGTCGCCATCGAGAATGCGAAGACCCCGAAACTCATGACACGCAGCGGTGTGACGAGGGCTGGCTCGGAGAAAAAAACCATCGCGATAGGACCGGCAAATACGCAGATGGCAACGCAGATCACCAGACTGAACAATCCGGACCTGCCTAGCCCGGACCGGACAACCCGCGATACCTTGCCCCAATCATCCTGAGACGCCCCCACGGCGACGAAGCGCAGCAGGGCATTGTCGAGCCCCATCCGCGCGATGGGGGTGGCCATCATGATGACGGCCAGCGCCGAGAAATACAGCCCCACCCCGGTTGCCTCGAGACTTCTGGCGATGGCGAGCGAGAAGCCGAGCGCAAGAAACGCTCCGAGGACGCGCAGGGAAAACGCTACCGCCGCATCGACGAGCAACCCTTGCCCCATCGTTTTGAAGCGCGAAGACAGTCTGGAGAGCATCGTGACATCACCCATGCGAGAGGAACCGACCATCTGCACCGCTGCGCCGCTGACAACAAGCTTTGCATGAAACGCGGCCCGTCCTTTGCTCCAGCGATCCTTGTGGGGCCATCACCCTCCCTGTTCAAGGATTGCTGTCGACACCGCCCTGTAGCACGGGCTGTATCGCCGTGAGCGACCCCAGCCGCGCTTGCGGGGCCGATACATCAAGCGCATAGCCCCCGTCCCGGCTATCGAGTGCAGAGATCACGAGTGATAGCGGCACGGGGTTCGGCTCGTCATTGCGACCAACGAGAAGCACATGGCTTAATTCAGGTCCGGCGAAGGCCACGGCGCGGCATACTGCCTTGCCCGCCGATGTGACGAGGGCCAGCTGTACCTGTCTTCGGGGGACCGATGCCTGCAAAGACAGGCTGATCGCCGCGTAATCCCCCGCCTGTAGTGTCATTCCGTGCATCAGGACGAGATTATGCCTGTCCTCATCGGAGATGGCGCCGCCGCGCCATTCGACCCGCACGGTGTGGGTGCCATCCCTGTTCAGAATCTGGGAAAATCCCGGCGGATCGACAAGGCTTGGTCCGCGGCGTCCCTGAGCGGCCCGGAAACCCGGATCGGGCGCATCGTTTGGTATTAAGGCCCGGTGCCGTGCTAGGAGCTGGAATGCACTCCCGACATTCTTGGTCGAGGGATCCCCCAATGCGCCGAACCGGGTGAAGCCGCGAAATATTGTCGGAGCCGCTTGGGGGCCTTGAAGGCTCAGGTGAGAGACCATTTCGAGGCGACAGCTATCATAGGTCACCATCGCCGCCGGTTCCACCCCGCCCAGATCGAACCCGATATGGCGCAATTGCCGCCCCCGCATCCGCAATGCGGAATCCCGGAAGGTCAGCCGCCCCCGTGAGCGGATCAAGGCCCGTGGGGCGCCGTTCGCCACGATCGAACCGCCCTCGAAGACCGTATCGCAGCGCCCAAAATCATAGCGACCGACCCAAGGCTTGTTGCGATACTGGGTGGAGGTCAGGGCGAGCGAACAGTCCCGGAAGGTCAGCGGGCCATCGTAATCGGCCTCGATATCCCAGCCTGTGCCGTTGTTCTGCTCGAACCAGCAGCTCTCCACCGCCAATGCAGCCCGCCCCGCATCAATCTCGGCCCGGCGGAATGACAATGCGGGCCCCAGATTGCCCTCGAAGATGCTCGAATTGATGCGGAGCTGGTTCCAGCGGACGTTCCCAGCGGCGATCCCGGCATTGCATTTGCGGAAATGACAATGCGATATCGAAAGCGCATTGACGGGCATCGTATCGGCTCTCACGCCAATCCGAATGGCGGTATCGCAGGCCCGGAAATAGCAATCGCGGATATGCGATTCCAGCGCGACCCTTAGATCAAGTGCAGTCCGCAATCCGTAGAATCGGATACGAGACAGGATGAAGGGCGCGGCATAGGTGGGCCTGTTGACTTCATCGCCACAGGAAATGCCATCCATGGCCGCGCCGATAAGCCCGTCTTTTGGCAGAAAGCCTCCATCGCCGAATATCCGCAGGTTTTCGATGAACGACAATCCCTGATTATCGGAATCGCGCCCGTGGGGCATAGGCACTGCGGCGGTGCCCCGGGGCATGTAGACCAGCGCCTGCCCGCTGAAATTGCTGGCAGGGCCAAGGGCGGATGATAGGCTGCCTCGCCAATCCGTCCCCATCGGCACCATGAGCGGCGAGGAAATTAACCGCTCGCCTGTGGCAATCATCTGCGTTTCCTGAGCCTGCGCCGCTGGAATATGAGGCAAAATCGCGCCGGTCCCGAGCAGGGCGAGAATATCGCGGCGGCGAAAGGACGATTGTCGATGCATGTGTTTCATCCCATTGATATCGGGTCTATCCATGCGCCAAATATGTCTCGGAGGAACATCATGCGCATGTCCTTAAAGCGAATTCCGATTATCCTGAATCACGAAGCGCCATATTTTGCGCGGCTCTTGGCGTGAAATATGGCTCAGGTTTATCGCAAATCGCTATAGGCTGTTAAAAATAACGGGCTCGACCCGTGGATGACCCTACCAAGCGCTTTCCGGTTTTCATAGGAAGCTCGGCATGCGCGATGATGCGGCCTTCTTGCCGTGAAGCATACCAACCCAGAATCAAGGGATGTCCGCCAAGGATGCTCCCGTTTCCCGGCATAGACTGGGGTCAAATTGCCGCTTGCGAAGGCCCGGAAAAAAGCGGAGAACCTTCTTTCGCTGATCGCCGGTTATGGGTTTTGGGTCACTGACAGGATGGTAGCGATACGCTATCGCCGTCTTTGCCGATATGTGAAGAGTAAGTTTGTGCAATGGTTTCGTGACGATGAATGATGTGATCCAGCCAACCCGTATCGCGGATAACGAACATCCTCTGACGGTATTGATCAGTTGTGCGGGTCGGCGTGTGGAGCTTCTGGAACTGTTCCGCGAAGCGAGCCGCAAGCTTGGGTATCCGAGTAGGATCATCGTCACCGATGGGGCCGATGAGCGGCTGGTTTCTGCGGCTGCTTTTGCCGACCAGTTTATCAAGATGCCTAGCATAAACGACCCTTCCTATGAGGCGACGTTCATCGAGGTCGTCAGGGCCGAAAATGTCGATCTCGTTATCCCGACCATCGATACGGAACTCGAGATACTCTCGAGATTGGAACCGCGCCTGAAGGAACAGGGTTGTTCGGTCGCGGTTTCGAGCATTGATACGATCAGCATATGCCGCGACAAGGCATTGACGATGGAAGCGCTCGGAAACGGCGGCGTTCAGGTGCCACGCACACGCGAAAAAAACACTTTCGACCCCGACGATCCTGTATGGCATTACCCCCTTATCTGCAAACCGCGCCAGGGCAGCAGCAGTATCGGTATCCGCGAATTCAAAACTCCCGACGAGGCCCGTGACAACCCGTTAAATGCCGATGATATCGTGCAGGAAAAACACAAAGGCCCGGAATATACGGTCAATATATTCGTCGAGAACGGTGCATTGATGTATGCCGTCCCCCATGCTCGGATCGCAACACGGGGCGGCGAAGTGAACAAAGGCGTTACCAAGCGGTTGTCCGTGCTGCAGGAGCTTTCGCATAAGGTTGCTGCGGCGCTACCCGGAGCTTGGGGGCCTCTGTGCTTTCAGGCTATTCTGGATGAGCGCATCGGCCCCAGTGTGTTTGAGATCAATGCGCGTTTCGGCGGGGGATACCCTTTGGCAAACCGTGCGGGGGCCGATGGCCCAGAACGGTTGCTCCGCCATGTCGCGGGGATGCCGTCCGCGCCCCCAGTTACCGATTGGATTGATGGGCTGACCATGCTACGCTACGATGCGTCAATCTTCATTGAAGCATGTACCGAACAGTGAAATAAAACACTCAATAATGTTTGATAGAAAGATTAATGTATTTATCATTAGTGAAGCCTTTTTTTGACAAAATCCTGTCAATATTTGTGCTCTTAGTATTTCTACCAATCTACGTGATAGTTTCCATATGTATCTTGTGTATCATGGGGCGGCCAATCCTATTTAGCCAAAGCCGCATTGGCTATGGGGAAAAAGAATTCAAAGTTCTAAAATTCAGGACGATGAAAAACCGTGAAGACTTTCCCCCGGATACGCCTTCCCGTTTGCGCCTAACGAAATTTGGGTTGTTTCTGCGGCGCACGAGTCTCGATGAAATTCCGCAGATATTCAATATCATCAAAGGTGATATGAGCTTTATTGGACCACGCCCACTTTTGCCGGAGTATCTTCCATTATATTCTGAAAAACATAAAAAACGACATTCTGTAAAACCTGGAATAACTGGTCTTGCGCAGGTAAATGGACGAAACAGGTTATCATGGACGGAAAAATTTGACTTAGACGTTGCCTATGTGAAGGAAGTTAGCTTGATGACGGATATCAAGATATTGATTAAGACGCTTCTCGTGATCTTTTCTGGATCAGATATCACACCAAAAAACAAAGAAATATCGGAGCGGTTCAATGGAAAAAACTAAAGGTAATATAGAACCAAATATTTATGATGGCGATCCTCTCACAGATCGAGAATCGACATCAACCGCAGCGCAAATCAATAAAAGTTACTATGATTATGAGAAATACGTCAGCAAAACACGCATCTTAACATACCATTATCAGGTAACGGAGGTGCTCAAGGCGAGCCCCACCGATCTGCTTGAAATTGGAATTGGGTCGAAAGTTGTCGCAAGCATTCTCAGGGGGTTTGACCTGCCGGTTACCACCGTGGATATCAATCCCGAGCTGAAGCCGGACATTCTGGGGTCGGTAACAGATCTGAAATCGATCATCGAGCCTAAATCCTATGACTGGATCCTATGCGCCCGTGTTCTGCACCATTTGTCTTTCGTAGAATTCGAGACCGCCATAAAGGAACTGGCCGCGACCGCAAAAACAGGCGTGATACTGACATTGCCGGTGGAGGACATGCGCCTCTATCTGGGGCTTCGCAAGACGGCGGGCCAATACAAGATATTCAGCGTGCCCTTCCCGCTCTTCGTGAAGAACCTTTTGTACAAGGTCATGAAGGGGGCCGAGGAGAGGTACAAACTCCTGTGGAAGATCGGCAGTCATGCCGATACCAAGCTCGACAGGATAGAGGAGATCATCTCCCGGTATTTCACCATCAGCGACGGCTATGCAATCCCAGAAGACCGAAGCCACTACCTGTTCGTCCTGAACGTCAAATAAAGCCCGCCGCCTGATCAGGGTCTATCTGCATAAAGGAACGTGAGGCGACATTCGTTCAAGCCTGATCGCGCACGCGCATGATGGTCTGTCTGCTGGTGTCGAACTGGCGGGCGATGGCTGAGATCGTTTCCCCATTCTCGATTGAGAATGGCGGCGCAATAATCGGCCACGTTGGAGCGGGGAATTGGTCCCTGCGGGCGGTGTAAAAACCGACCATCTGTCAGTTTCTGGATCGAGGAACGATCTGGGGGCGGGAGGATGTACGGCGTGGAATTATACGGTTTGATCCGTCGGGCTGTTCGACTGGAAGGTTTGAGCCAACGCGAAGCGGCCCGGCGGTTTGGGATAGATCGTGGGACGGTGGCGAAGATGCTGAAGCATCCTGCTCCGCCGGGTTATCAGCGGCAGATGCCGATCCGTCGTCCGAAGCTGGCGGACCATGAGGGGTTCATTGAGCAGGTTCTCGACGATGACGAGGGTGTGCCGAAGAAGCAGCGTCACACGGCGCGGCGGATATACGAGCGCCTGCGCGACGAGCGCGGGTTCGATGGTGGCTACACGACGGTGCGCGACTACGTGCGCACGCGGCGTCGGGTCCGCAAGGAAGTTTCGTGCCTCTGTCACATCCGCCCGGCCATGCTCAGGCGGATTTTGGTGAGATGCTGGCCGTGCTAGACGGCGTTGAGCAGAAGTTGCGGTTCTTCGTGGTGGACCTTCCGCAGAGCGATGCGATCTTCGTGAAGGCCTATCATTCGGAGACGGCGGAGGCGTTCTGCGACGGGCATGTTGCGGCGTTCGAGTTCTTTGGCGGGGTGCCGTTGTCGATCCTCTACGACAACACCAAACTCGCGGTGGCACAGATTCTGGGTGATGGCACGCGCAAGCGCAGCCACCTCTTCGCAACCCTGCAATCCCACTATGTCTTCGAGGATCGCTATGGGCGCCGTGCAACGGCGCCCCGGAAAGGGGAACGACAAGGGCAATGTGGAGGGCATGGTCGGCTTCACACGCCGTAACTTCATGGTGCCGATCCCCGAGGCGCGCGACATTGAGGATCGCTGCGCGCCGCGCTGAACGCGATGCTCCTTGAGCGCTGCAAGGGCCGCCAGGCTGTAGCTCTGCGCGGGGCTGAGGGTATCATTGCCGAGCGGCTGGAGAAGGACCGGGCGGCGTTTATGGCGCTTCCTGAGGTGCCCTTCGACGCCTGCGACCAGCGTCCGGGCCGGGTCTCCAGCGCTGCACGCCGCATCAGGCGTTGGTACGTTACCGGAACAACGACTACTCGGTTCCGGTGGCCTATGCGCACCGGGAGATCATCGTGAAGGGCTACGTAGACGAGGTGGTGGTCATCTGGGCGTGAGACGAGATCGCCCGGCACCGGCGCTCCTATGAGAGTGCGGACTTCGTCTTCAATCCGCTGCACTATCTGCCGCTGCTCGAGGAGAAGGTTGGCGCGCTGGATCAGGCGGCCCCGCTGCAGAACTGGGACCTGCCCGAGGAGTTCGCCACGCTGCGCCGCCTGTTCGAGGCGCGGCTGAGCCAGAAGAACCGGCGTGCGGCGGGCAAGCGGGAATTCGTGCAGGTTCTGCGGTTGATGGAGGACTTCCCCGAACCGGTCGTGCATGGGGCCGTGAAGGAGGCGCTGCGGATTGGCGCGTTGAGCGCCGATGGTGTCCGTCACCTGGTGCTGGCCAGCATCGAGGGCCGCCCGGCGCGGCTCGATACCGAGCGGTACCCGCACCTGCCGGTCGCCACCGTCGGCACGACGAAGGCCGCCGATTACATGGTGGCCCCGTGCAGCGGCTGATGGCGGGAGGGGCATCATGAGCACCGCCACTGATGAAGCCCCTGAGATCCTGCTCCGCCATTATCTGAAGAAGCTCAAGCTGCCTACGGTACTGCGGGAGCATGAGAAGATCGCCCGGCAATGCGCCACCGAGGGGCTCGACCATATCCGCTATCTCGCTCGGCTGATCGAGCTGGAACTGCTGGATCGTGAGGCCCGAATGATCGACCGGCGGATCAAGGCGGCGAAGTTCCCTGCGCTCAAGAGCCTGGAGAGCTTCGACTTCGACGCCATCCCGGGGCTGAACAAGCGACTTGTCCTCGATCTCGCCCGGGGCGAGTTCGTCAGCCGCCGCGAGAACGTTATCGCTCTTGGCCCGAGCGGGACAGGCAAGACTCACGTTGCCATCGGCATCGCGCTTGCGGCCTGCCAGAGGGGTATCAAGACCCGCTTTGCCACCGCGGCCGCGATCGTTCACGAGCTGATCGAAGCCCAGGACGAGAAGCGCCTGCTGCGCCTTCAGCGTCAGCTCGCCGGACATGAATTGCTGGTCATCGACGAGTTGGGCTTCGTGCCGCTGTCCAAGACCGGCGCCGAACTCCTGTTCGAACTCATCAGCCAGCGTTACGAACGAGGGGCAACGATCATCACCTCGAACCTGCCCTTCGACGAGTGGACCGCGACATTCGGCGA
>CALFVD010000068.1 GCA_937928005.1 uncultured Neomegalonema sp.
GCGAAGTTTTTTTAAAAGCCTCTTGGGTCTCTTCGTCCGTCTTGGGGTGCTGTGGGCGCACCGATAGCCGCCGGAAACCGAGCACGGCAAGGTAGTCCCCCACCGTGCGCTCGTGCAGGACGACCCCGAACTCCTTCTTCATCCGACGCGCGAGGTCGCTGCGACGCCAGCGAACAACGCCGTCCCTTTCCGGGTCCGTGCCTTCACGGACCAGTTCCGCCAACCGCCCCTGCTGCGCCTCGTCCAGCCTCGACTTGCCCCCCTGGCCGCCCCGGTTGGACAGACCGGCAAGGCCTTCGTCGTTGTAGCGGATGATCCAGTCACGCAAGGTCTGCCGGTCCATGCCGCAGCTTTGCGCCGCCGCTTGACGGCGTGCACCTTCAAGAACCATCGCAATCGCCAGCATTCGGCAAGCCGCGTCCGAGTCCCGGCTCGACCGAGCCGCATTGCGAAGCTCCTGCGCCGTCATGTCCGTCCGCGTGATCGCTGTCGTCATCGTCGCCCTCCATCAGATGAGCGCAGTGAATCACATCTCAAAACAAGAGCTATTCACTTTCGAGTCAACGATCTCCGCCGATGGTATAATTGGGCGTAGATCATTGCCAGAAGATGCTCGTAGGTCTTGAGCTTCTTCGTCCACTTGTCACTCTCGTGGGTTGAGACAAGCTTTGCGATCCGGCGGCGCGGAAGGGACTTCACGATCTGCTGGAAAAGGCATACGCTCATCATCGCGTCCGTTGTTTTGGTGAATGGAAAAATCGACGTCTCGACAACGACGATTCTACCATATCCCGCTCAAACAATGGACCTTTTTGAATACAAAGACCAATTTTCCCGGACAGCACTATCTTGCAGTATTGGCGCTGCTGCGACCGGCGGAATCAATCCTGCGGTGGCTGATTGCGATTGCGGCGAAGTATATCGCCTTGAAACCGCGCGCAAAACGGCCGCCGACTACTGACAAAATTCCGAAAGGCGATGGGCGTGCGCATGTCGATATCCTCGACGCATGCCACTTGCGAAAATTCGGAAGGATGCCGCGTTTCGCTTCGCGAAAAACGTCTGGTGCCTGGGGGAGATTTCAGATCTTCCATCTGAAAAGAGAACATTAGAGAAAATTACCTAATATTGTCAATGACTTCTTCTTGATCAGCCTTTTAGGTGCAATCCGATCACACTATACGACGCTGTTGTATCTGAGGGCGGCGAGAGGTGATTTTCTGGACGATTCTGATTTGCAAACAGGATTGTCCGATGACCACGAAGTTTCCTGCCGTCCTCACCGAAAGGCTATCGTCGCATATTGCCCTGAGCAAGAGCAGGCTGGAGACGCTGGCGCTGTTGATCACCGGGATGATCGAGGCGCGGACGGTCAATCTGAGCCACATTGCCAGCGAGCGGGGAACGACGGTCAAGCACGCCTCGACCTACCGCCGCCTGCAGCGGTTTTTCCAGCATGTCGAGCCGGGCGAAGATTGGGCAGCGCACCTGATCGTGGCGCTGCTTGGGGTTACGAAACCTTGGTTTGTATGTCTTGATCGCACGAATTGGCAGATCGGATCGAAGGATGTGAACATCCTCGTACTCGCGCTCGTTACCCGCCGCCATCGCGTACCGTTAATGTGGACCCTGCTTGACGGACCGGGCAATTCTTCCACCGCCGCGCGCATCGCGCTGATGGACCGGTATCTCGCCCTGTTCGGAGCCGGATCGGTGAAGATGCTGTTGGCTGATCGCGAGTTCATCGGTGGGGAGTGGTTGAGATACCTCAAGAAAAACAATGTCCCCTTCGCAATCCGCCTGAAGGCCAACATGACCGTCATCACCAAGGAGGGCCAGCGTCTCAGCCTATCCACGTTGCTCAGAAAGACGCGCGGTGCACATAGTTTCGAGGCTGCCTTGCCCGGAGACGGGGAGAACGAACCCCTTGTGCTCGGCTGCGCCGCAAAACGCCTGAAAGGGGGCGAATTGCTGATCGTCGCCACCAGCAAGGATGCCTATCACGCCCTCACCGTGTACCGTAAGCGATGGAGTATCGAGTGCCTCTTCGGCGATGCCAAGACACGCGGCCTGAACGTCGAGGACACCCGCATCACCCAGGCCCGAAAACTGGCTCTGCTTCTCGCAATCCTCGCCATCGCCATTGCGTGGAGTTCGATCACAGCGGCCAAACTCATCGGGCGCGGTGCAATGCCTCGAAAATCCCACGGATACCTCGCGAAGTCATGGTTCCGAACCGGCTTCGACACCCTCCGAAATCGCCTCAGGCACGATCCAGAAAACGCCGTAAAACCTTGGCTCAGAAGCGCGCGCGGGAAACCCGGCAAGCTGGGAGTCGTGTAGTGTGGGGTTTTTTGAGGATTACAGTGAAACGCTATCAGGCTAAGCCATAGAATATTCAGCGGCAACCGATTCCCATAACATATTCTTTCATAAGCTGGTCTTCGTGTTCAGTCTGATTAAGCAGCTTTTCAAGCACATTGCGCGCAAGCACCAGCCCTATAGGGCGGTTGCCTTCATCAACGACCGGCATTGATTGCAATCGTTTCTGGTGCATCTTTTCCCACACGGCGTTGAGTTCGTGTGCGGGCTTGCAAGCGTACACATTGGTCGTCATGACATGCTCACAGGAAATGCTACAGGACGACCCCGAGCAGCTACTAATCATGCGCACGACATCAGCGCGTGTGACCACGCCGACCATCTGACCTTCTTCGTTTGCAATCACGATCATCTGGCGTGCCGTATCCGCTAGAATTCTGGCCGCTTCGATAAGCCGAGCAGATTTGGGTAAGGCAATGAGTTGCGCAGACGTTATTTCGTTCAAATCATTGATACATGCCAACCGCTGTCTCCTCAGAATTAAGTTCTACCTGACTACCACAAGCGTCCAACGAACAACCCATCACAAAATCAACGACACCGCCACCATTGCCAGCCCCAGCGAGGCCGTGCCTATGGAGGCCATGTTGAGGGCGACAAGGCCGTTCAGTGCCTTGCGGTTGGTGTCGGCATCGCCGCCGCCTTTCTTGATATCCACGGCCCGCATGATGCACAGGACGAGGCCGATCCAGAAGATGATATCCAACATCAGAAGGGGATCGCCTGACCGCGATAATCCTCGAACACGCCCGATGTCGCCATCGACAGCGCGTCGAACCGGCCCAACAACCCGCCCGCGCTTTCCTCAACCGAGATATCCGCGTCGCCGCCGCCATCGACATTCGCCATGACGACGAGGACGAAGGCCGCAAGCTGGCCTGCCCGCTGCTGGTGCTATGGGGCGCGAATGGCGCGATAGAGCGCCATTTCGACTGCATGGCCCTATGGCACGAACGGGCGGCGGATGTGCGGGGGGCATACCCTACCGGGCGGACACTATCTGGCGGAGGAGGTGCCGGATGATGTGTTGCGGGAGTTTATGGGGTTTTTCACTGATTAAAGCCGAAGCATACACTACCTGCTTGTGATAGATGCTCAACACACGGCTACACGTAGTCAAGATTCAGCCTAAGCCACTATATCTTGTAGAATCGCTTGGCGCTCTCTGATCAGAGTGCTAATCTCATCCGTACCGTGAAAAGAATCGTCTGATGACATTACCGGTAGGAACAGGAATCTTGGCTCGTACTTCACCCTGATATCGCGCCCAGACCAACGCATTGAGTCGGTCTTTAGCGTCTTCAGGAGAGGTGGCAATGACTTCGATACCCCATTCCGATCCCTCGTGGCGATACTCAAAGAGGTATCGCTTATATTCACTGTCTGAACTGAAGGAGATATCAGACATGTCTTACGTCCTCTATCGAGATGCCAACAATCAATGGCGGTGGACTTTGCTCGCGGCCAACAACCGGAAGATTGCAAACTCCGGTGAAGGCTACTGGAACAAGGCTGATTGCGAATCTGCGATCAACCTTGTGAAAGGATCGAACGTCGCGCCTGTCTTAGAACGCTAAGTTCGATCCTCTACCAAAGTACTCACTTGGCCCCGCTTCAGCGGGGTCTTTTTTTGGTATTTCCTATGTTGACAGAACAAAAATCAGTTGCCAATAACAAACTATATGTATATTTCTTTATATCGAATTAGCTCTACAAAATCAACGACACCGCCACCATCGCCAGCCCCAGTGAGGCCGTGCCTATGGAGGCCATGTTGAGGGCGACAAGGCCGTTTAGTGCCTTGCGGTTGGTGTCGGCATCGCCGCCGCCTTTCTTAATATCCATCGCGCGCATGATGCACAGGACGAGGCCGCCAAGCCCCGCTGCGACGGTCACGAGGCCGATCCAGAAGATGATATCCAACATCAGAAGGGGATCGCCTGACCGCGATAATCCTCGAACACGCCCGATGTCGCCATCGACAGCGCGTCGAACCGGCCCAGCAACCCGCCCGCGCTTTCCTCAACCGAGATATCCGCGCCGCCGCCGCCCATATCGGTGCGCACCCACCCCGGATGATAAGCCCCCACGGCGATGCCGCGCGGCTGCAACTCGGCGGCAAGGTTGCGCGCCAGATTGGCCGCCGCCGCCTTCGATGCGCGATAGGGATAGGCGTTGCCCGGCGCGCGCTCTGACGACGCCATGATCGAGGAGAGGATGACGATCTTCTTGCCTGCGCTGCGGTCCACATTCGGCAGCATTGCGCGCGCCACCAAAAACGGCCCGGCCACGTTGGTCATCAATACTTCGCGCCATGCTTCGGCAGTATGGGCCGGATCACCCAGCCCACCATAGGCGTTCAGCACCCCAGCATTCAGGACCAGCAAATCGACCGCTTCGGTTGTCGCATCCGCAAAGGCCGCAACGCTCGCCTCATCGGTTACGTCCAACGCGCGCACGGCAACGCGCCCTGTCTCCGCCGCCAGCTCGTTCAGCGCATCTGCATTATCCGGCATCCGCGCGGTCGCGATAACCGTATCCCCACGTTGCGCCGTCAGCCGCGTCATCGCGAGGCCAATGCCCCGGTTCGCGCCGGTAATGAGTATGGTCGCCATGCCTTATCCCCCATCATTTCGACGCCGTTGGACCACGTTTTCTTGCGCCTGTCGAGAAGCGCGATAGTGTCACAACCATGAACGCCATCGCCATCCGCCCCGCCATGCCCGCCGATACCGAGGCCATGCGTGCAATCCTTAACGAGGAAATCCGCACCGGCGTCAATGTCTGGCACGAGATCGAGCGGACCCCCGACGGGATGCGTGATTGGCTGGCCGAGCGGGTCGAGGCGGGCATGGCTGTCACGGTCGCCGAACGCGCGGGCGCGGTGATCGGCTACGCAGGCTACGGTCCCTTTCGGCCCCATTCCGGCTATGCTTTGACGGTCGAGCACTCGCTCTATGTCCACCCCGGCCATCGGGGGCAAGGGATCGGCACGGCCCTTCTGGGCGACCTATGCGAACGCGCGGCGGCGGCGAAGCTGCACGCGATGATCGGTGGTATCGAAGCGGAAAATGCGGCAAGCATCGCCCTGCATCATCGCCATGGATTCGCCGAAACCGGGCGATTGCCAGAGGTGGGGCGCAAATTTGACCGCTGGCTTACGCTTATATTCATGCAACGCAACTTTACCTGAAAGCACTAAACCGGAGGGCATGTCTTGGCAAAATTGCTGGAAGGTCGCGTGGCCATCGTCACAGGTGCCGCGCAGGGTATCGGGCTGGCCATTGCGACGCGCTTTTTTGAGGAGGGCGCGCTGGTCATGCTGGCCGATGCCGACGAGGAGAAGGTCATCGCCGAAGCGCATGAACTGGACCCCGAAGGCAAGCGGGCCGTCGCCTTTCGCTGTGACCCGACCAAGCGGCTGGATATCAACAATCTGATGGCCGCAACGCTCGACGCCTATGACCATGCCGATATCCTCGTCAACGCCGTATCGACCGAAGCGCCGGGCCAACCGCTCGATATCGATGAGACCGCCTTTGACCGGGCGCTGACGGTCAACGTGAAATCGGCGTTTTTACTGACGCAGCTTTTCTCGCGCCACGTCATCAAACGGGTGGAGGCGCTGGATAGCGGCACCCTGCTAACCGCGATCATTAATGTCTCTGCCGTCTCCGGCTCGCGCTCGCGGCCCGACAGGTTTTTGTTGGAGCTTTCGATGGCGGGGCTGGATCAGCTAACGCGCGGATTTGCCGTGTCGCTGGCTGAATGGGGCATCCGCGTCAACGGCATCGCACCGGGCAGTGTGGCGGGCCGCTTCGCAACGAAGAATGACCCCGAAATCCGCAAGAACCTCGTGGCCCGCACACCGTTGGGGCGTTTGGGCGAGACAACGGAGGTCGCAGGAATCGCGGTGATGTTGGCCAGCGAGCATTCCAGCTATGTCACCGGACAGGTGATGGTCGTCGATGGCGGACGCTCAATCTATGAGCGCCCTGTTTCGGTCAATGTTGAGGGTGGGGCGTGAGCGCGGCATGGTCCGTATCGGTTGATAACGCCAAGAACATCACGCATAATCAAGCTGGGTCGTAATTATCCGCCGAACCTTCGAATAGCCTCAAATAACACGATTTCGGGAATCGAAACCAATGCTGAAGAACAGATTTCAGGCATCGCGGTCGTAATGGGAGCTGGTATGAAAAAGCCGACTGCGATCTCTTTTTTTTCAGGGGCTGGCGGAATGGATGCCGGTTTCTGCATGGCAGGTTTCGATGTCAGGCTTGCCGTTGAGATCGATCCCTCGTGCTGCAACACGCTGCGTCACAATCTGAAGGGAACGAAGATCGTCAACGACGACATAAGTATGCTCACATCTGATGAAATCTGCAGGATGGCAGGACTCCGCGCAGGTGAGATCGACTGCGTATTCGGTGGGCCACCTTGCCAATCGTTCAGTCTCGCTGGAAAGCGAGAAGGGCTAAACGACGAGCGCGGATTGCTTGTGTTCAGATTCATCGAACTCGTTAGGGAATTACGGCCCAAGACTTTCCTGCTTGAAAACGTGAAAGGCATGGTAAATTGGCAGGATGGCATCGTCCTGCGCAGGATTGAGGCAATGCTTGAAGAGCCGCTTTCCACGGGCGAAAGTTACAATGTGCAGCACAATGTTCTAAATGCGGCGGATTACGGTGTGCCCCAGAACAGAGAACGTGTCTTCATCATCGGGTCACGACTTACCTCCTCGTATCATTTTCCGAAACCGACGCATGACGCTACTGCCGATGAGGGCGACCACGCACACATACCTCATGTCACAGTCGGCCAAGCACTGCACGGTATGCCAAAAGCTGATGCTCCATCGAAAACGGCATTACGCGTATCTCAGACAATAAAAGGCAGGATCGAAAAGCATGGCTATTAAAGAACTACCGAACCATACTGCTACAGCACATGCGCCCAGTACTCTCGCCAAAATACAGAAGGTACCGGTTGGCAGTAAATTATCCGACATCGACAAGACATTTGGCTCCACTTATCGTCGATTGTCTCCGGACAAGCCTTGTCCAACTATAACGCGGAGCGGGTATCGTGATTTTATACATCCAGTAGAAGATCGAATGCTTACTGTGAGAGAACTCGCGACATTGCAATCGTTTCCGCAGGATTGGGAGTTCTTCGGCGTTCGGCTGGACAGCTACAGTAGCAAGCGTAAGACCACCATGACCCAGTTCGGTCAGGTCGGAAATGCGGTACCACCGCTTCTGGCAAAAGCCGTGGCTGAATCGATAATGGAGCTTTTGCGGAAGGATGCCTAGGGTTCCGCGCGAGGTCACCGCCGAACAATACCAATTGCGTGCCACCTATTTTACCAACAAACTCGAAAAAGATCTCTATGTTGGGCTTTTCGAGTTCGTTTCGGAAAACCTCGCCAGTGCCGAGGACGCACTATGTTGGGGCAATTCTAACAGCTTCGGCATTGGCCCGAACGTCATGTCGAATATTGAGGAACGCAGCCTTCATCCACTCCAGTATCTGTGTCACCCAAACATCATTCTATCCAATCCAAGATATCTGACCTATTATCGTTGCATAGCCGCACTTCCCCAAAAAGGATTGAAGACCCTTTCCGGCGTTTCTTCCGTGGAAAAGATCGAGAGTGGGCAGTCACGCTGCAATCCAGAGCAGGCTGTCAGGCTGGCACGGACTATCAACGAAAACCTAACTGCGATTTATGCCGTTGCCATACCGGGGATAGAAAAACTAAAGGGTATCATGTATGCGACTGCGGGCACGACCATAGACGGAAGTTGGCGCAACAAGATAGGGTCGGAGGGCGAGCGGATCGTCCGCACGCTATTTCTCAAGGAATTACTGCTGAATGGCGAGATTTCAAAGGTCACGCCTAGAACAGGCGATGATATACCCGCAAGAAGCTTGAGGACGGGATGGCTGGACGATAATACAGCCGACCTACAATCAGCAATGACAACGAATGGAGCCGTCGTCCTCTTCGGAAGCGAGCCGGATATCACGCTCATCGCGCCCGATTCCAAAATCGTCGGCGGGGTGGAAATCAAGGCTGGGATTGACCCTGCTGGTGCGTTGGAACGTCTAGGAGCGATGATGAAGTCTTTCGAGAACATCCGCGCCGCATCGTCGGAGGCTGAGACCATACTCGTCGCCTCCTGTATCACAGACGAAGTGCAACAACGCCTGCAGGGCATGAAAGGCGTACGGCTATTCATAATGACAGACGTAATCCAGAACACTAAATCACAAGGCATCAAGCTGATGAACATCATGCGTGCGTGCCTTGGCCTTACCGATGGCTATCGGTGACGACGATGAAGCCGGTCTTAGGATCGATCTTCCTCATCCTCACCGCCACCTTTAGGCAGGTTGAAGAAATCGTCCGGCGCGCGGGTGCCGTCATCGGCATCGGCGACCTCGCGGGCATCATCGGCATCGATCGGATCGGCCAGCGATTCCTCGGTGGTCATCAGTGATCCTTCGGGCCGCAGTTCCTCCTCCATCGCCGCGCGTTTTGGTGCGGATTTGGCGACTGCGGCATCCAGTTCGATCTGCTTGCACATGCCCAGCGCGACCGGATCGACCGGCTGCGTATTCTGGTAATCCCAGTGCGTTTTGTCGCGGATCGACTGAATCGTTGGTTTTGTCGTGCCGACGAGGCGCGAGATCTGTGCATCGGTCAGTTCGGGGTGATTGCGGATCAGCCACAGGATCGCGGCGGGGCGGTCCTTGCGCTTCGACAGCGGCGTGTATTTCGGCCCCTTACGCTTGACCTCCGGCATCTGCACACGCGGTTGCAGGCGCAGCTTTGCCTTGGGGTCGGCTTCGCATTTCTCGATGACTTCCTTGGTCAGCTCGCCCGACGCGATGGGGTCGCGTCCCTTCAAGCCCTGCGCCACTTCGCCATCGGCAATGCCGGAAATCTCCAGCGGGTGCATCCCGACGAAGTCGGCAATCTGATCGAAGGTAAGCGACGTGTTGTCGACGAGCCAGACGGCCACGGCTTTCGGCATCAGGGGTAGGGACATGGGGCGTTTCTTTCCTTAACCTGTTTCGGATGGCCACGGGGCGGGGCAGGCGCGCCACGGTCGGGCGCGTCTTCCGGGGGTCGGTGGCTTTTCCGGGAGACTTCTGAGACGGTATATAGTCAAAGGGGGGCGTATTGAAAAGGTTCAAGTGGCCTGTCGCGAGGTAGAAGATGACGAAGAACAAGATTCTGGCCGGTCTAGGGGCCATTATTCTGGCGCTGATCGCGGCGTGGGAAGAAGGCGGACTGGATCAGATGGTGCAAAAGCAGTTCCAGACCATCGGTTCGGACGCCCCGGCACAGCAACGCACAGGTAACGCGGCCAATCGCGAGGAACGCGGCACCGGCTTCGATTATTACGTCCTCGCCTTGTCATGGTCGCCTAGCTTCTGTGAAGACAGCGGCGACCGCAAATCAAACCAGTGCAACGGCTCGCGCTCCTACGGCTTCGTCGCCCATGGCCTGTGGCCGCAATACGAGACGGGCTGGCCGGATTACTGCGATGCCAGCGCGCGGGTGCCGGATCGCACGGTCGACATGATGCTGCCGATCATGCCCGCAAAGGGGCTGATCTTTCACCAATGGAAGAAGCACGGCACCTGTTCTGGCCTTGGCCCGCGCGAGTATTTTGAGGTGACGAAAGATGCCTATGACTCGGTCGTGATCCCAAAGGAATTGAAGCGCCTCGACAAGCAGATCGTGATCGACCCGCGCGTGATCGAGGATGCCTTCATGGAGGCAAACCCCCAAATTGACGCCGACGAGATCGTCATCAACTGCTCAAAAAACCGCCTGCGCGAGATCAAGGTCTGCTTCGACAAGGCGCTGAACCCGCGCAAATGCGGACGCGACGTCAACCGCGAATGCCGCTCGAACAGCATTCGGATGCCGCCGGTACGGTAGGACGGTGCATGACACAAATGATTTTCAGTGAAGGCTGCTGAAACACTAAAGCGAATTGCGATTATCCTGAATCATCAAGCGCCATGTTTCGCGCAACTCTTGGCGCGGAACATGGTTCAGGTTTATAGGAGGCATAGGCTGCACACTTTACCAGTAAAATCTGAGTGCCGTGTTCCGTATTGCACACCAGATGATTCTGTCCGGACGTTTTGAGCTTTGCTTCCAGCAACTGTTATTTATCGGCATCGTCGATCCCACTGCCAGCCAACGCTTTCGATCATGTCATACCTCACGAAAGAAATCCGTCGCCACTCTTCCCACGGGCAGGGTTTCGAGTTCAGGTGCAATGCTCATGTGTGCAACATAACGCGCGTCTGCTAAAAAAATCAGCGCCGCCCCCGCGCGCCCGGTGCGGTCATGGCGATGCGCATCAGGACGCGCTCGATCATGGCGCGGTCGGGTAGGGTGCGTCCGCTCCTGAGATCCGCTTCGAGTGCGCCAATCTGGGCCAGCGCATCCTCGACCGCCCGGCGCGGCCATGCGCGGAGCTGCGATGAGAAGGTGTCGCGTAGCTTCCAGAAGATCGGCGGGCGTAGCTTGCCCATCGCGCCCCCCGCATCCAGCCCTTCCTCGTCCATCAACGCCTGCGCCCGGTGTAGGCGCTGGAAGTAGAGCGCCAGCACGCGGATCATCCCCGGCAGGCTGGCCCCTTGGGCATCTAGCCGGTCGATCAGCGACGGAATCGCGCGGGGTTTGCCGCCCACAACGGCCTGTATTGCTGTGTCGAAATCGGCCTCCGCCGCCGGGGGGGCGCAGGCGAGCACGGCCTCTGCCGTCACCGCATCCTCATCCATCACATAGAGAGCCAGCGTTTCGGCGAACCGCTCCGCCTCGCCGAATTGGAACCCGGCCAATACCCCGGATAGCGCCGCGCGGGCATCCGGTCCCACGGGCGGCGCACCCAATTCGCCGAGGATGGCGGAGAACTCAGCCTCCAGCGCCGCTCCCTCAACCGGGTAGAACGGCAGTGCGGCGGCGTTGCCAGCGCCCTCGAAAAGTTTGCGTAATTTCGAGGAAGCGGCAAGTTGTCCGGCGGTAACGATCAGCGTCGCGCCTCCCGTCATCCCTTCCAGCGCGGCGGCAATGGCGGCGGTGGTCCCGTCGGTTGCATTGTTCAGCGCGATGACCCGATCCCCGCCCCCGAAACTGAGCGCGCCAACCTCATCGGCCAATAGGGCCGCATCCCGCCGTACCTGATCCCCTTCGAGTCGGGCAAAACGGAATGGATCATCGGTTGCCCCGCCCAGCAAGGCGCGCACGGCCTCATCGCGGCGGGCGGCGATTTGGGTTGCGTCGGGACCATAGAGCAGCAAGGCATAATGCGCCTTGTCAGGGTTTTTCAGATACCCCCGCGCGCGCCCGGCTGCGATCTTGGCCACCCCGAATCAGGCTCCCCAGGCCGGGTCGTAGGCGACGGCGAGTCGTCTGACGATCTTGTCGGCGATCTCGTCGGCTGTGCGGCGCAGCACTTGTCGCTCGGCCACCAGCGTCGCGTATTGCGAAGATGTTGCGTTATAGGCGGCGATGGAGCGCACTTCCCCCTCGGCCAGCGGTGCGGCGGAGGGGGCGGCCCCTGCCCGTTGCAGCGTGTAGCGGGTGAAGACGCGCAAGTTAAAGCGCGTAACCTGATCGTCTTCCTCAATGGCGATGCTGTCACGTGTCAGACGGGTACGGGTGATTAGGCGCAAAGGCGAATCGCCCGCCGCAGGGCGCAGCCGCTCGATCAAAGATTCATGGACGCGAAAACCGAGTTCCCCGGATTCGCGCTCCACCTGCACCGATTGGAGCAACTGCCCCGGCCCAGACCCCGTACCCCCGCCATAGAGCGGGCGAAAGCCGCAACCGCCAAGGGCGAGTGCGCCGCCCATCAATAGGAAGCGTCTGTTACATGACGACATTGACGATCCGTCCCGGCACAACGATCACCTTCTTCGGGCTGGCCCCGGCGAGCAGCTTTACCACCGCCTCCTCGGCCAGCGCCATTGCCTCCACCTTATCGCGGCTTTCGTCTGCCGCCACCTGAATCTCGGCGCGCTTCTTTCCGTTCACCTGAACCGGCAGAATCACGAGGTCATCGACCAGCAGCGCGGGATCGGCCACGGGCCAATCCGTCTCGACCACCATCGTCTTATGGCCCAGCATGGCCCAACATTCCTCGGCCAGATGCGGCGTCATCGGGGCCATGAGCAGGGTCAGCGCGTTCACCGCCTCGCGCAGGGCCGCATCCGCCGCCTTCCCGGTTGCCTTGAATCCGGCGATGGCATTGGTCAGGCCGTAAAGCTGCGCGACCGCTTTATTGAAGCGGAAGGCGGCGATATCGTCGGTGATTGCCTGAATTGCCCGATGTGTAATCTTGCGCAGGTCTTCGGCAGCATTGTCCCCGTCGCCGCCTTGCGGGGCGCGTTCAGCGGCTTCGGATATCAGACGCCATACCCGTTGCAGGTGACGTGCGGCCCCCTCGGCTCCGGCTTCGGTCCATTCCACATCGCGTTCGGGCGGAGAGTCCGACAGCATGAACCAGCGCGCGGTATCGGCGCCGTAGCGGGCGATGATGTCATCGGGGTCGATGACGTTGCGTTTCGATTTCGACATCTTGACGATGCCGCCCGTAGTGACCGGCCCGCCATCGGCCTTCAGGGTCCAGACCCCTTCGCCGACGCGCGTCACCTCCTCGGGGGTGAAGAACACCTCGCGCTCTACACCTTCGTCAGATTTCTCCAGCCGCGAATAAGTCTCATGCGTGACCATACCTTGGGTGAACAGCGCCTTGAACGGCTCGACGGATGCTTCCGACAGATGCCCCGTTTTCGCCATCGCGCGGGCGAAGAAGCGTGAGTACAAGAGATGCAGAATCGCATGTTCGATGCCGCCGATATATTGATCAACGGGCAGCCAGCGATCAACCTCCGCGCGATTCGTCGGCGTTTCCGCGCGGGGCGAGCAGAATCGGGCGAAGTACCAAGACGAATCGACAAAGGTATCCATCGTGTCCGTCTCGCGCTGGGCTTGCTTGCCGCAATCGGGGCACATCGTGTTCTTCCATGATGGATGCCGCTCCAGCGGGTTGCCGGGCCGGTCAAAGGTCACATCTTCGGGCAGCGTGATGGGCAGGTTCTCCTTGCGCTCCGGTACCACGCCGCAATCGGGGCAATGCACGACCGGAATCGGGCATCCCCAGTATCGCTGGCGGCTAACGCCCCAGTCGCGCAGGCGATAGCGGACCTGTCCTTTGCCCATATCCTGCGCTTCCATCCAGTCGATGGTACGGTCGATTCCCTCTTGCGAGGTGGTCGTCCCGATGCCCGCGAAGTGATCGACATAGACGACCGTTTCGGCCTTGGTCGGCACCAAGGCTTCGGTGCCCACATCCTCGCTCTCACCCGGCATATGAAAGGCATTCGCGACGGGTAGATCGTATTTGCGGGCAAAATCGAGGTCGCGCTGGTCATGGGCGGGACAGCCGAAAACCGCGCCTGTACCGTAATCCATCAACACGAAATTGCCGATCCAGACGGGTAGTGTCTGGTCCGGGTAGACGGGATGCGCCACCGACAAGCCGGTATTGATCCCGCGTTTCTCCGCCTTTTCCAGCGCCTCTTCCGATGTCCCGGCGAGGCGGCATTCCTCCCGAAAAGCGGCAACGGTTTCATCCGTTTCCGACAAGGCAATGCTCAGGGGATGCTCCGGCGAAATCGCGATAAAGCTGGCCCCACGCAGGGTATCTGGGCGAGTCGTGTAGCAAAGAATCGCATCCATTCCGGCGGAGGATTCGGTCAAAGCGAACGGAATCTCGATCCCGCGCGACTTTCCGATCCAGTTGCGCTGCATAACGCGCACCTTTTCGGGCCAGCCATCGAGCGTATCAATATCGGCCAGCAATTCCTCGGCAAAATCCGTGATGCGAAAGAACCATTGCGTCAGCGCCCGCTTTTCCACCGTTGCGCCAGAGCGCCAGCCCCGCCCGTCGATTACCTGTTCATTGGCCAGCACCGTCATATCGACCGGATCCCAGTTGACCACTGCTTCCTTGCGGGTCAGCAGGTCGGCATCGAGGAAATCGATGAACATGCTCTGTTGCTGGGCGTAATATTCCGGGTCGCAGGTCGCGAATTCCCGGCTCCAGTCAATGGCCAGCCCCATTGCCTTGAGCTGTTCGCGCATTGCGTCGATATTGGCATAGGTCCACTTGGCGGGGTGGGAGTTGCGCTCCATTGCTGCATTCTCGGCGGGCATCCCAAAGGCATCCCAGCCCATCGGATGCAGCACCGCGAATCCCTGCGCTCTTTTGGCCCGCGCGATGACATCGCCCATCGCATAATTGCGCACATGGCCCATATGGATGCGGCCCGAGGGGTACGGAAACATCTCCAGCACATAGTATTTCGGGCGTTCCGTATCGGCGCTGTCGCCATCCGTATCGGTCTCGAAACAACCCTTGTCGGCCCAGGCTTTGCGCCATTTCGGCTCGGCCTGTCCGGCATCGTAGCGCGTCATCGGGAAACTCCTGCATCCAGTGGTTGGATGCAGCGTTTCGCATATTGTCCGGTAAGATCAAAGCCCTTTGCGGGCGATGGGCTAGCTGTCGACATCCTCGATGCGCAGTTGCCGCGCGCGGGTAAGGATCGCATCCTCAAGCTGCTCGGCGGTTTCTGGGCTGACAACCGCGCTTTGCCAAACGCCGCCGGGGGACAGCGTTTCCCGGAAGACCGATACGTCGAGCGCGGTAGCGGTCAGTTCCTTGTCACGCACAAAGATCGTTGCCCGTACCCGCTCATTATTCGCGCCGGGGGCCGCGCCCCAATCGGTCGCGATTACGCCAGAAAACGTATCGACCGAAGCGAGCGGCAGGAACGACACCGTATCCAGCGAGGCGCGCCACAGGTATTTATTGACCGGTAAGCGGTTCTCTTCGATGCCCTCGCCCAGCAGGGTCTTGCGAAAGGATTGGCCCTCCAGAAAGCTTTCGTTATTGAAGGTACCGCTGGTTTCTTTGGCATTCTTTGGAATGTCTTCGACCACACCACCGCTGAAGAACCCGCCTTCGCCGCCCGATGAGCACCCTACGAGAAACAGGGCGCAAAGCACCGCCTTCAGCGAATCATTTGAATTAAGAGCGCGCACGCATACCCCCCGGAAAGCAAACAGTTTATATAGCCTTGATGACCAGTCATAAGCGGATTGTCTGTTCACGGCAAAGCCTTTCCGCGCGGATCACTGGCCCAATATGTGGCGTATTTGATACAGCGCACTGGCGAGCGCAAAGGAATGATACCGTTTGAGTTGACCAAAGGCCGTGTTTTGCGGAATTTGCTCCTCAGGAGGGGCATGATGCCCATTCCGGAGTTTTGTGTGGCTGGCGACCCTTCTCAAGAAACGCGCCTTTAGCTTCACATAGGAACAGGTGAACGCATGAAAAAGATTTTGTTGGGAACCAGCGCCCTCGCCATGGCCGGCGCATTCGCTGGCCAAGCAAACGCTGCAACGTGGGATCTCGATTGGGGTGGTTACTTTGAAGCATCCATCGGCTATGCTTCTGTTGATAGCGCACCCGGTACGGACTTTGACGGCGTCGATGTCGCTCAGGACGCGGAAATTCAGTTCACGCCATCGATCACGCTTGATAACGGCCTGACCTTTGGTGTCGACATTCAGCTCGAAGGTAACGCCAGCTCGAACGGTACCGGCGATACGATCGATGAATCCTTTGCCTTCGTCAAAGGTTCCTTCGGTCAGATTTTGATCGGTTCGGAAAACTCCGCCGGTTATAAAATGTCCTATGGCGCACCTGATGTGACCTGGATCGGCGTTAACTCCGGTTCGCTTACCGCCTTCATCCCTAACGGCCAGCAAAACGTGTTCCGTGGCGTTGGTGGTTCGTCCTTCGTCGAAGTGGCGCGTAACAACGATGCACAGCGCATCACGTACTTCACGCCTCGCTTCTCCGGCTTCCAGCTCGGTGCTTCCTATGCCCGTGACGGAAATCAGGATAACAGCTCGCAGGTTGATATCGATAGTGGCGCACTCCACAACATCTTCGATATCGGCGCTAACTATGTGAACAGCTTCGGCGCGTTCGATATTGCTGTTTCCGGTCGCTACGGTATTGGTGAACGATCTGCGACTGCGACTAGCCCTGGTGCAGATCCTGATGTTTACGCATTCGGCCTTAATCTGGGCTATGCAGGTTTCAAGATCGGTGGTTCCTACGCTGCTGCAGACGAATCCGGTAGTGCCGATGGTGACTTCTTCGACCTCGGTGTTAGCTACACGACCGGCCCTTGGGGCGCGTCGTTCACCTACTCCAATGGTGAGCTCGATATTGGTTCCGAGCGTGAACAGTACCTCGCTGGTGTGACCTATAAGCTTGGGCCAGGCGTTTCCGCTGGTGCCTATGCTGGTTATCTTGATTATGAAGACCAGTCAGTTGGCAGCACCTTGGGTGGCGACGTTGACGGCTTCGTCATCGGTACAGGCTTCAAACTCAGCTTCTGAGTTCTAGCCGCTTAAGTTATGTTAGAGAGAGGGCCTCGCGCCCTCTCTTTTTCGTTTTACCGGATGTCACCATGCCGAAATCAATCATCTGGCTCGCCTCCTACCCGAAATCCGGCAATACGTGGCTGCGCCTGTTCCTGTTCAACTATCTGTTCAATCTGGATGAACCGGCCCCAATCAATCAGGCCCACCGAATCGGCCCAAGCGATGCCTCGGCTGCCCTCTACACCCAAGCCTCAAAGAAAAAGATTGATGTCAGCAACGCTCAGGAGACGTTGCGCGTGCGCCCCAGCGTTATCGAGGCCCATGCCTCGAACGGTGCCGATGTCAACTTTATGAAAACGCATAGCGCCAATGTCGATATCACCGGTCGCGCCCTTATTCCGGCAAAACATTCGCGTGGCGCAATCTACATTATCCGCAATCCGATCGATATGGCCGTGTCCTTCGCTCATCACTTTGGCAGGTCGGAAGACGAGGTTGTCAGTTCGATGAACAGCGACATCCACTCGGTCCTCGGTGATCAGGCGCGAACGGTCGTGCCGCAATATCTGGGCGCATGGAGCGATCATGTGCGATCATGGGCCGATTCAAAGACACTCAAAACCCATGTCCTACGATACGAGGATATGCATGCCGATCCCGTCACGGCTTTCGGCAATGCCTTGCGCTATATCGGCGCGCCGGAAGATCAGGAAAGGCTAGAACAAGCCATCAGATTCGCCAGCTTCAAGGAAGCAAAGCAACAGGAAGAAACCCACGGCTTTGTCGAAAAACCAAAAGACGCCAAAAGCTTCTTCCGTTCCGGCAAGGTCGGCGAGGGGCGCGAAAAACTGTCCCCAACACTGATCGAGCGCATTGAGGCCGAGCACGGCGACATGATGAAACGCTTCGGATACCTGTGATGCAGCCCAGTCTGCAACGCATCATCTGGCTCGCATCCTTCCCCAAATCCGGGAATACGTGGATGCGCACCTTCCTCGCCAATTACTTCCTCGGCGATAAACGGGAAATCGGCATCAACGCCTTGCGCGAATTTACGCTCTCTGATGCACGCCACGATTTCTTTATGAAGGCCACGGGCGGCGCACATCCCGCCGATGCGGATATCCCGACCTATATGAAAGCGCGGGCAAAGGCGCTGCGCCTCATCGCCGGGGCGCGGGACGGCAATCACTTCGTCAAGACTCACCAAATCCTTGACCGTGTAGAGGGGATGCCGCTGATCCCCCCTGAATTAACCGCCGCTGCCATCTACATCATGCGCAACCCCTTCGATGTTGCCCCGTCCTTTTCGCGTCATACGGGCGCGAGCATAGATGATACGATTACCCAGATGACGAATCCGGCCAATCTCCTCGGATCGACATCGGGCACTTATGATATTCTGGGCCGCTGGGATGACCATATCGCGTCATGGACCGAAGCACCCGGCCTGCCGCGTGTGGTGGTGCGCTATGAAGATCTGCTTGCCAACCCGCGCAACGGGTTTCAGCCGGTATTCACCTTTCTAAAAGTGCGCCCTGACCCTGCGAAATTGAAAAAGACAATCAAGGCGACCAGCTTCAATGCGCTGCGCAAGCAAGAAGATGAAAAAGGCTTTATCGAGCGTCCCGCCGGTATGGAGAAGTTTTTCCATTCGGGCCGCGCGGGTGGCTGGCGCGAAACCCTAAACGACCGTCAAGTGGCGACATTGCACGAGGCGTTCCGCCCTGCATTGGGAAAATGGTATCCCGAACTCGTTGCGGAAACCGAAGAGATTGCCGGGAGGGCAGGGGCATGAGCGGATTGGCCGGTATTACCGCGCGCGTCGCTGCGGCGGCGGAAAAGGCTGGCCGTGACGCGGCAGAGATCGACTTGATTGCCGTCTCAAAAGTCCAGCCGCTCGCCCGTGTCGAGGCCGTGCTGGACGAAGGGCATCGCATATTCGGCGAAAACCGGGTGCAGGAGGCGCAGGGAAAATGGCCCGCCCTGCGCGACCGATATGGTGATATCAGCCTGCATCTGATCGGCCCGCTCCAAACCAACAAGGTCAAAGCGGCGATGGATTTGTTCGACGTGATCCAGACCCTCGACCGCAATCGCCTTGCCGTCAAGATCGCCACCGAAGCGCAAGAGCGCGGCTCCTGCCCTGACCTTTATGTGCAGGTAAATACGGGTGAGGAGAGCCAGAAAGCGGGCATCGCGCCGGGCGAGGCGGATGCCTTTATCGCCCGTTGCCGCGAGGAATACGACCTGCCAATCATCGGCGTTATGGCCATTCCGCCCGCTGATGAGCCACCCATACCCCATTTTGACCTGCTGGCCCAGATCGCCGAGCGTAATGGCCTGTCGCATCTGTCAATGGGGATGAGTGCCGATTTCGAGGAGGCAATCGCCTATGGTGCGACTGCCGTGCGCGTTGGCTCCGCCATTTTCGGCGCGCGTGTGCCGGGTGTCCCAACGGGTGCCGCTACGAGCGGATAATCACCCGGCTATCGGGCGTCCACCGCTCAACGATCCAGCGCAAAACGGGCGGTGCAAAGGCGAGGCATCCGGCGGTTGGATAGCGCGGCGCACGCCAGCAATGCATGAAGATCGCGCTGCCATCCCCCGGCATGGCGGGATGCCGGTTATGGTCGAGGACCAGCACCAAATCATAAAGCGTATCCCCGCGCCGCATCCGCTCATGCGAGCATGAATAGGGTAGCGATACGGGGGCATTATAGCTGGAATCGGCGGGATCATCCGACCATCCATCCCGCGCGCCCGTGGCGATTAAGGGTATCGAGGTATGGGGCCGCGCCATGCGGTCGGCGCGCCAGTATCCAAACTCAACTCGCCATTCCCCAACCGGCGTCGCGCCATCCCCTTCGCGCTTATCGGCCCGGATACCGCCCCGCCCAATGGCGCAGGGCAGCGCGCGGCCCGCAAACCGGGCAATACCTGCCGGGCCGACGACAAGACCGCTCATACGCGCGCCGCAAGCCGCTCGATGGCCGCTTCCAGCAGGTCAGGCCGCGCATGATGGGCCATATGCCCCACCCCCGGCGCAATCGATACTTGCGCTTTAGGCAGTAGCGCGGCCAGTTCCGTCACATGTTGCTCGACGCCGAGCAGCCAGTCGATCTCTCCATGAACGATCTCGACAGGTACTTTCATTTGCGGGTAGCGCGGGGCCATGTCGCGCAGGGCCAGGTGTAACGAGGCGAGATCCTGCCCATTCGCCTCTAACGTGCCTTCGCGCAGCGATAGCGGCGCACCGACATAATCAATGTAGCCGGGCGGTGGTTGCTGTGGCCGAAAAGCGCGGGTAACGAAGGATTCGATGGCCCCTTCCTCCGCGCGGCGCGTCAGGCTGGCTTGATAGTAATCGACGCCGACCCGGCCCAGTCCTAGAGTCTGAAACACCGTCGCACCCGCCCCCCAAGGCATCGTTGCACCAGATACAGGGACCACGCCGGTCACATCATCGGGGAAGTCCAAACCCCACGCCATCGCGACCGATCCACCCCAGCTATGGCCCACGACGATGGGTTTTTCGACCCCTAGTGCCAGCGCCGCCTTGCGTAGATGTGCGGCCTGCCGCGCCGGGGGCCATGCGCCTGATCCGCGTTTGGAATAGCCGAAACCGGGACGATCCATCGCGATGACGCGGCGGTTTTGGCTCTTCCTTCGCGGCCTGCACCAGCGGCGTGGTGCCGAGTGCCAGATCCGGCTTGACCTCGCGCATGGCCGCGACGTCCTGCTCGAGCGATGCGCGATACTGAATGTGGGCGCCGTGTGCCTCGAGCCAGTCCC
>CALFVD010000069.1 GCA_937928005.1 uncultured Neomegalonema sp.
GGCCATCGTCCGACACTTCGCCATCAACCTCGTCAGGGCCGCAAATGACAAGAAATCCATCAAGACGCGCCGGAAACGAGCTTCATGGAACCCCGAATACCTCACATCACTCATCGAACCGACCCGTTAACCCGGATTCGTCGCCGTGGGTGACTGACACACGGCATTGACAGTCGCGCACCCCTTCGTCACATTTAAACCTATGGGGCTGGCGAGCGCCCCGTGAGGCTCAGGCCTAAGCATCGCATCCCGCAGCCCTTCCCACCAGGGGAGATGATACAGGATGCCCGACAATGCCTTCACCAACCGAAATCACCGCCACCCAACTCGCCCGCCTGATTGGCACCCCCGACGCCCCCGCCCTCGTGGATCTGCGCATTGACGCCGATTTCGATGACGACCCACGCCTCCTCCCCGCTGCCTTCCGCCATCCTTTCACCGAAATCGACAGCCTCGCAGCGCGTCTCACAGGCAACCGCGCGGTCGTCTATTGCCAGAAGGGCCGCAAGATTTCCCAAGGTGCAATGGCTCTCCTGCGCGGTCACGGCATCGCCGTCGAAGTCCTAATGGGCGGCCATTTCGCATGGCGCGATGCGGGGCTACCCATGGCCAAAGCCGCCGCAATCCCCGGCTCTCGCTGGGTCACACGCCACCGGCCAAAGATCGATCGCATCGCCTGCCCTTGGCTCATCCGTCGCTTCATCGACCCTAGCGCGCAATTCCTATTCGTCCCACCGGAAGACGTGTTGCTCGTGGCCGAAAAATTCGACGCCACACCCTTCGATATCGAGGATGTCCCCTTTTCCCATCGCGGCGAGGATTGCACATTCGACACGATGCTTGCCGAATTTGGCCTGTCCAGCGCCCCTCTCGATACCCTCGCCCGCGTGGTGCGCACCGCCGATACCAACCGCCACGACCTCGCCCCAGAAGCGGCGGGATTACTGGCCTTTTCAGTTGGTCTGTCCCGGATGATCCGCGACGACCTCGCGCAGCTTGATGCCGGAATGTTACTCTATGATGCCCTCTACCGTTGGGCGCGCGATGGTCAAGGCGAAGGGCATGACTGGCCCGCGACGTCGGTGCGCGGATGAGCGCCCCATCTCTGCGTGAAGCGACCCGCGAATGGGCGCGCATTGGGGTGTTGTCCTTCGGTGGCCCCGCCGCCCAGATCGCCCTGATGCACCGCATTGTGGTGGATGAACGCGGCTGGCTGACCGAACGGCAGTTCCTCAACGCCCTATCGTTTTGCATGTTGCTACCGGGGCCGGAGGCGATGCAGCTCGCCACCTATGCGGGCTGGCGGATGCACGGCGTCATTGGTGGATTGATCGCTGGGCTTCTCTTTGTCATCCCCGGCGCATTGGTGATCCTCGCCCTCGCCGCGCTCTATGTCCTTTACGGCACTCTACCCCTCGCCGAGGCCGTCTTTCTCGGCATCAAGGCGGCGGTACTAATCATCGTAATCGAAGCCTTGCTGCGCGTCGCCAAGCGCGCGCTCCTACGCATTGAACATTGGATTATCGCGGGCTTGGCCTTTGTTGCGATATTCTTCCTCGCCCTCCCCTACCCCCTCGTCATCGCCGCCGCCGCGCTCGTTGGAGCCATTCGGGGCAGCGATATAGAGACCGGGCCAGCACCCGCCATCACCGTCACCATTGGCCAAACACTGCGCACGATCGCTCTATGGCTCACCATCTGGCTCGTGCCGCTCGCTGTGGTCGATATCGCCCTGCCCTTCGACATCTTGGGCGAGATCGGGCGCTTTTTCTCGATGCTCGCTACCGTTACCTTCGGGGGTGCATACGCCGTCCTCGCCTATATGGCGCAGGATGCGGTGGAAGGATACGGCTGGCTGACGGCGGGCGAGATGATGGACGGTCTGGGCCTCGCCGAGACGACGCCGGGGCCGTTGATCCTCGTCACCGAGTTCGTTGGTTTCCTTGCCGCAGCGCGCGAAGGCGGGCTAGGGCTGGGGTTTGCTGGAGCCATCGTCACGCTCTGGGCGACCTTTGCCCCGTGCTTTCTGTGGATCTTTGCCGGTGCCCCCTATATCGACTGGATCGGTACACGCCCCCGCCTACGCGGAGCCTTAGCGGCGATTACGGCGGCTGTGGTTGGGGTGATCCTCAACCTTTCGGTCTGGTTCGCCCTGCATGTCGTCTTCGCCGATGTCACGCGCGAGACACTCGGCCCACTAACATTGTGGATACCCGCATGGGCCAGCTTCGACTGGCGCGTCGTGGTCATCGCCGCAATCGCCGCCCTCATGCTGCTGCGCTTGCATCTGGGTATTGCCCGCACCTTGGCAGTATGCGCCGTCCTCGGTTTGGCCCTCAGCGCCTTGTAAGGCTCGCCTGAGCCTCCTCGAACAAAATCGCATGGCGCGCCGCCAACCTTCTCCGGTCGCTGTCATATCCGCCGCCCAGCACACAGGTCAGCGGCAACTTCCGCGCCGCTGCCCAATCCATCACCATCCGATCCCGCGCGCGTATTCCATCATCGGTCAGGGTCAACCGCCCCAGCCGGTCATCCGCATGAACATCAACCCCCGCATTGTAGAAAGCGATAGAAAACGGCCCCTCCGCCTCAACCCGCGCCAGCGTATCCCGCAGCGCATCAAGATAGACCGCATCCCCGCTTCCATCCGCCAGAGCAATGTCCAGATCACTGTTCTCTTTCTCGAAAGGATAGTTACCATGCGCATGTAGCGATACCGTATAAACCCCCGGATCATCGCGAAAAATAGCCGCCGTTCCATCCCCTTGATGCACATCACAATCCAGCACCAGTACCGGCCCCAACCCACCCTCGCGCTGCAAAGCCCGAACGGCCACCGCCACATCGTTGAAGACACAAAAACCCGCCCCATGCTCATACCGCGCATGGTGGCTGCCCCCGGCAGTATTGCACGCGATACCCGTCTCCAGCGCAAACCGCGCCGCGATCAGCGTTCCGGCACTGGCCAGCCGCGACCGTCGCGTCACCCGCTCCGAATGGGGATATCCGATACGTTTTACCTCCTCGCACGTCAGCGTTCCGACAAAAACCCGTTCAACGTAGCCGGGCGCATGGGCGCGCGCGATCATCGCCTCGGTCGCGGGCGCAGGGGTCAGCCAGTCTTCGGGTGCAGTCAGACCCCGCGCGACCAGCACGTCGCGTAAATACCCATATTTTGACATTGGGAACAGATGCCCGTCATGCAGAGGTGCCTGATAATCTGGGTGATGCACGATCGGTAGGCGCACTCACAATTCCCCAAAAACCGACGCGAAAGCATCCCGAATTACCGCCTGTGCCGCCACAACCCGTTCCTCGACGGCATCAAAACCATCCGCCCCAACCGCCCGCGCCATAATCGCTTTCAGCGCGGCGGGCGCGGTCGAGGGATCAAATTTTCCATCATGACTCAGCCGGATGAAATGTAGCAGCGCCGCCTGCAATGCCCGCCCTTCGGCAACCCCTACCGGAACCGCATCGTCACCACAGAGTCGCAGCGCCTGAACGATGAAATCCGCATCGACCAACCCGCCCCGCGTTAGCTTCAAGGCCCAAGGATCGGACGCCGCCACCTCATCCGCCGCCACCAGCCGGTGACGCATCTCCAACGCATCGCGCAGCACGCCGCCCCGCTCGCGCGGCGTGGCCAGCACATCGGCAATCGCCGCTTCCACCCGCGCGCGCAGGGCGAGCGGCCCAGCAACGACTCGTGCCCGTGTCAGCGCCATATGCTCCCATGTCCATGCCTGTTCGGCCTGATACCGCTCGAACGCCGTCAACCGCGTGGCCAGCGGTCCCGACTGCCCCGATGGGCGCAGCCGCATATCCACCTCGTACACTGCCCCTTCGGCGGTCGGCGCGGTCAGCGCATTGACAAGACGCTGGGTCCATCGCGCGTAATACTGCGTTCCGGCCAGCGGTTTCGGCCCGTCCGACATCGCATCCGCATCATCATAGATCACGATCAAATCAAGATCGCTCGCCGCCGTCATCTCATGGCTACCCAGCCGTCCCATCGCCACGACACAAGCGCCCTCGCCGGGGGGCGGGCCATGCCGCCGTGCAACCTCCGCCGTTGCGGGCGCAACCATCGCCCGCAAGCACGCATCGGCAAGCGCCGAATAGGCCCGCCCTGCTTCCTCTGGCGTATCAATCCCGCGTAGCAACGCCGCCCCGATCCGAAAATGCCGTTCCTTTGCCCAGCGGCGGCAAGCGTCGAGATTGCCCTCGAAATCATCGACCTCTGGCGCGGCGCTTTGATATTCAGCGAGCAACGTATCCGCATCCGGCGTTGGCTCAAAGAAATCGCGCGACAGTAATGCATCAATCACCCCCGAATTACGCCCCAGATACGTCGCCAGCCGGGGCGCCGCCGCACAGATTTCGGTCAACATCTCCAACAGATTTGGGTTTGCCTCGAACAAGGATAAGATCTGAACACCAGAGGGCAAACCGCCCAAAAACCTATCAAATTCGACCAAGGCACGGTCGGGATCACCCGCCTCGCCAATACTGCCAAGGATAACCGGCAAAAGCCGATCCAGCTTTGCCCGCGCCCGGTCGCTCTTGGTCGCGCCGATGTTGCCATCGGTCCAACGATCCAATACCGCCTGCGCAGCATTCTCATCGCGGAATCCATAATCAGCAAGATTCATATCGGTTTGCGAGTCATCGTTCGTATCGTTTTCAAACAACCGGTCGAACCGTCGCGACACTCGTTCAAGATGCGGGCGCAACATCTTGTTCAACGATGCAAAATCCTCCATACCGCAGAACGCGGCCACCCGCTCTAACTCCTCCGCATCGCTTGGCATCCGGTGCGTCTGCGCATCACCGATCATTTGCAACCGATGCTCTAATGTACGGAGCACATCGTAGGATTCCGCCAGCTCATCCCGCGCATCCGCCGTGATCCAGCCATGCTCAAGCAGCACATCCAGCGTCTCCACAGTCCGCGCCAGGCGCAAAGCCGGTTCGCGCCCCCCGGCAATCAATTGCTGCGTTTGTGCAAAGAACTCGATTTCGCGGATGCCCCCTCGCCCCAGCTTCAGGTCATGCCCCGCCACCGCAATCTTGCCATGCCCTTTGTGCTTATGGATCAATCGCTTCATATCGCGCACGTCTTCGAGCGCCGCAAAATCCAGATACCGCCGCCAAACAAACGGCGTCATACCATCTAGGAACCGCGCCCCAGCATCTCGATCCCCGGCAATAACCCGCGCCTTGATGAACGCCGCGCGCTCCCAATTCTTACCAAAGCTCTCGTAATACCGTTCCGCCGCATCGACCGACATACAGGGCGGTGTCGAACCGGGATCGGGCCGCAGCCGAAGATCGACCCGATGCACATATCCTTCCGCTGTCTGCTCGGATAACAGCTTTACGAGGTCACGGGTCAGACGGTTGAAGCCTTTTTTCTGCGCTTCATAGATATCGGGCGCGTGCCCCTCATGGTCGAAAAACGGGATGATATCGACATCGGACGAGTAGTTCAGTTCATACCCGCCCAGCTTGCCAAGGCCGAGAATGAAGAACCCGCTAGGGTCCAATCCTCGCTCCGCATGGCTGGTCAGCAACCACCCGGTCGCCGTCTCGATACTGGCATCTGCAAAAGCCGAAACCGCGCGGATCACCTCGTCCAGCGACCAGAAGCCCCCGATATCGCGCAGGGCGATGAACAGAGCCGAGCGATCCTTCTGACGGCGCAGCGCGCTCATCACGTCCGCCTGACGTTCCAGCGTCCCTGCGCCTTCCGTCGCCGCAAACACGTCTGCCCAAACCTGCGCCGGATCGTCGTCGAGAGCGGATCGCGCAAAGGCGGGATCACGCTCCATCAGCCGCGCGAGATACCGGCTGCACCCGGCAACCCCTGCAACGAGCGCGCCACTCGCACCATCCGGTGAGAGGTCGAGCAGTTCGACGACACGCGCCGCGCGTTCGGCATCATGGGGGAGTGGCAGGGAACGGGCATCGGTCATCCGTCTACCGTCACCCATCGCGATTACCGAGGCAAGACCCGTAAACCGTATCGCAAGGAAACGGTGGGATCATCGGGAGCATGAGATACGACATCATTCCCTCCAAGATGCTCTGGGCGCTGGCAGTCGGCTATTATTGCTATGCCTTCGTCACCGCGACCCCAGCCGAAACCATGCTCCTGCACACCTACGCGGGCGCGACCGCGCTGGCGGTCGGCTTCCTGTGCTGCGTGAATGGATTGTTCAATCCCGGGGTGGCAAAGCTGTCCGCCGTGGCCTTCCTGTGGTTCGGCTTCAGCGGCGGGCTGTTCTTCTTCTTCGTCAGTGCAGGATTGCTGGGCTTTTTCGGTCTTGCCCGACAGTACCTCTTCGGTGGCAGCAGCCGCGTCGCGTTCCTGCCCTTCGCCGCGCTGGTCGCGGGCTTCATGCTCTATACGGAAGCGAACACCGGTGCCCTGCCGTCCATATTCTGAGCGTCAGTAGTAGTTCATCACCGCATGGCGTGCTTCGGCGAAGAACAGCCAGCGTTCGACCAGCATTCCAGCCAGATGTGACACCACCGCCAGCCCCAGCCACAGCACATCCATCGGCGCGGGAATGGCCAGCAAAATCAACAGAATCGGCACCACTGCGCCCAAAACTACAGCAATCATGCGTAGCTTCTGCGCGTGCTTGCGTCCAATCTGAAATCCCAGTTCGCGCAATAGGTAATTCGACCCAGTATGCGGCTTTTCCAACAGCCGCACTTTGCCAAGATAACCAAGACCCGTCGCGCTTTCTGTCGTCGATGTCGGTGCGCGGTTCGCACCCATCCACCAGAACATTTTTACGGCCCAGGCGATCAGCAACATGACCATCGCCATGCTAGACAATTCCGGCCCCGCCTTACCCGTGAAGAGGGCATGGATAAAGATGAACAAAGTCATGCCGCCAGCGAGACTAAACAACAGATAACAGACCGGCGTGAGCCAACGGTGCCAGAGGTCCACCGCCTTGATCTGCAAATAGATCATGCCGGTTGCCCAAACCGTTCCCATCGCAAAAATTGTCGTCACCATTCCTAGGAATGCCGAAGATAGGCCGAAGAACAACCACAACCCAGCGAAGATCGCCGCGACAATCAAGGTCGCAATTGCGCAAACGCCTTCGCGCGAGAGCCACGAACTGCGCCATTGGCTCATCGCTCGCCAAGCGCGCTCCGGGCGGCCAAGGTGGAATGTCGAAGACAAGAGGCCACCAACCGCCATCGCAAAGCCTAGCCCAAAGGCGGTAAGCAGAAAGGCGGTTGAAGCGTCCTCCACGGCAAACGGCCCCAGCCCCATGAAGGCCAGCAAACCAAGCCCCGCGCCGGAGGAAACGGTAAAGAAGATGACGGAATACGCGGGATGCATCAGCCGTGTCCTTGCAGGAATGTTGCAGAATTATAGGGTGGAAAGCCGCTCTCTCGTAAGGCTGCGAAGATGGCCAACGCAGGTGCCCCGCCGATTGCGGTAAGGCAGCCCAGCAAAACCAGCAAGATCGCCCGCAGACGCTTCATCCGAGGCGGTCCAGTGCGCCATCAAGCCAGCCGAGGAAACCGCCACTCGCGGTTGGCTCCGCCAGTGCGGCGAGGTTTACTGGCTCGTCTTCACCGCCCATTGATTGCTGTTTCGGGCGGGGGGGCAGGTATTTGTTGACCGGCTTGGTCCCCTGTTCGGGCATCAAATCAAACCCGCCGCGTTCGGCCACCAACTTCGACACATCGCTGTCAGGATCACCAATATCGCCGAAGTGCCGCGCCCCGGCGGGACAGGTCCGCACACAGGAGGGGACGCGGTCATCTTCGGGGATATTCTCGTTATAGATCCGGTCGACGCAGAGAGTGCATTTCTTCATTACCCTCTCAACCGCATCCATCTCCCGCGCGCCATAAGGGCAAGCCCATGCGCATAGGCCGCAACCGATGCAGTAATCCTCATGCACCAGCACGATTCCGTCTTCCGACCGCTTGAAGCTGGCCCCCGTGGGACAGACGGTGACGCAGGGCGCATCCTCGCAATGGAGGCAGGATTTCGGGAAATGCGTGACCATCGCGGGCTGGTTTTCTGGTTTAACCTCAAAGGTATGCACCCGGTTCAGGAACGTCCCGCTCGGGTCGCTGCCATAGGCATCCGTATCGGCGAGCGGCGCGCCATAGCCGCCGGTGTTCCACTCCTTGCAGGAGATCACGCAGGCATGGCACCCAACACAGGTATCAAGGTCGATCACGAGGCCAAGCTTGCGCTCGGTGGTTTCGGGTAGTTGGGTCATGCGGCGGCTCCCTGCGCTCGATGCCCAAAGGTGGCATCGGCGAAGTTGGCAAGATCGGTATCGAAGGCGTCGGGGCGCTCCCAAAAAGGGGCGTGCCCTGCGCCGGGATAGGTGAAGGTGGCGGCGTCCGGCAAAGCGGCGGTCGTCGCGTCGAACATTGCGCGGGTGCAGACTTTCTCAGCCTCGCCCCAGAAGATGCCGACAGGTTTGGTCATGCTCTGCAAGGTCGCGTCGCTGTCAGTCGTGCGTAGGCGCGAGGCTTTGCGCACAGCGGGCGAAACCAGCATATTGAACCCAGTCATCAGCGCCAGATCCTGCTTCGACAACGGCGCGGCGAAGCAGGCGCGAAGGAACGCGATGGTCGAGGTCAACTGCACCTCCTGATCGGCAGAATACATCCCGTCCGCCTTCACGGCGGGGGCGCGTTCGGCCAGCACTTCCGGCGCACCGGGCGCGAGGACGGAGGTGCCGATTACCACAACACCAGAAATCGCATCCTCGCCATGGATCGACACGTATTCCATCGCGACCCGCCCGCCCATCGACCAGCCAACCAGCAGCGGCTTGTCCAGCGACAGCGCCCGGATCACCGCCTGCACATCATCGGCCCAAGGCGCAGCGCAATCGTAATGATGCGCGCCTTCGGGTTTGTCCGATGCCCCATGCCCGCGCAGGTCCGGCGCAATCAGCCGAAACCGTTCAGCCAGCGCACCCTTAAACTGCTTAGACCAACTTAGGTGATGCTGCGACCAGCCATGCAGCAGCAACAGGGGCGGTCCATCGGGATTCCCCGCCTCGCGCACATGCAGCTTCACGCCGCCATAGCCGCTCACGGTATGCGAGAGTGGTTTCATGATCGCCCCTCCCGTGTCGGCAACCACAACGATGACAACGGGAACGATGCCGAATCGAACGGTGGCACGGACACCTCGGCATCATCGCGCAATGCGGCGACGAGGGTCCATTCCCCAGCCCGGTTCTCAAACGCTTCGAGCGTCTTTACCTGCGGGTCGACAAACCAGATATGCGCTACGCTGGCATCGCCATAGATCGTTCGCTTCTCGATCAAGTCAAAGCTGCGGGTGGACGGGGAAAGCACTTCGCAGACCCAGTCAGGAGCCACTTCCATGTAGGCGACATCGAGATCATCGGGCAGGTTCTCCATCCGCCATCCGGCAATATCCGGCACGACGATATTCTCACCGAGGTGAATTTCCGGCTCCATAGCGAAGTACCAGCCGCCTTCGCCACCCCCCTCGCCGAAACGCCCCTCCACCCGGAAGGAAAGCTGCTGGATCGACCGCGCGTGCCGCATCACCGGGCGCGGTTGCAGATGCAGCGCACCGTTCACCAGTTCGGCGACCATATCAGAGGGTGCATCCAACACATCCTGATAGGTCGCTCGCCGGGGATGTTTGGCGGTTACGCTCACTTCGTCCATTCCTCGCCATAGGTTACGATCGAAGGCCCTTCCTTCGCCGGTCCTTTCTGAGCACTAAAACTCGGCTTCGTCGTCTCAGGTGGCGGACCATCGGCCTTCTCGATCTTCACGCGCAGGTCGTACCATGCCGCCTGTCCCGTGATTGGGTCAGAGTTGGTCCAGCGCATACCGTCACCCTTGGGCGGCAGCAATTCGTGGATCAGATGGTTCAGCAAAAAGCCCTTCGTCACTTCTGGCGCATTCTCGTTCAGCGCCCACGCCCCGGCGCGCTTGCCGATGGCGTTCCATGTCCACAGCGTCTTGCCGTTCACCGCATCCATCCGCGCGACCGGCACCGTGATACGACCGTGATACGAGGAGACATGCGCCCAATCGCCATCCTCCAATCCATGCTGGTCGCATAGCTCACCCGGCACGTAGAGCGGGTTGCGACCATGAATCTGGCGCAGCCACGCATTCTGCGACCCCCATGAGTGATACATGGCGGCGGGGCGCTGAGTGATCGCATGCAACGGATACTCGGCCTGATCGACCGCCGCCTCCTCAAACGCCAAATCAATCTATCTCGCATGGTGAGACTCGCTGGGTGCGCTGGGATCAACCG
>CALFVD010000070.1 GCA_937928005.1 uncultured Neomegalonema sp.
CCCCTTCTTCCTCTCCTTCGCGGGGCAGGGATTTAGGGTCATCACCCCGCAAACACGATCAACAGATCCTTCGCATCCACCTGCGTCCCCGGCCCCGCCACGATACGCGCGATTTCTCCATCGCGTTCGGCATTGATGGCGGTTTCCATCTTCATCGCCTCCAGTGACAGCAGCATATCGCCCGCCTTGACCACTTGCCCCACCGTCACGGCAACCGAGGCGACTGAACCGGGCATCGGCGCGGCGACGTGCAGCTCGTTGGCCACATCCGCCTTCTCGGCCCGCCCCACCACGGCGGCGGCAGAGCGGTTGGGCACCCGGATCACCCTAGGCTGGCCGTTCAGCTCGAAGAACAGCTTCACCTCGCCTTCGGGTGTTGTCTCCGACACGGCTTGTAGGCGGATTTGCAGCGTCTTCCCCGGCTCCAGATCGACGCTGATTTCCTCCCCCGGCTCCATACCATACAGGAACGTCCATGTCGGCAGCACCCGCACAGGGCCATAATCCGCCCGCCGTGTCATATAATCCAGATAGACCTTTGGATACATCAGGTACGAGGATAGATCCTCGTCATCGACGGTGCGATCCACCTGCGCTTCGGCCTCCGCCCGTGCCGCTTCCATATCTATCGGGTCCATTAGCGAGCCGGGCCGCACCGTAATTGGTGCTTCACCCTTCAACACCTTTGCCTGAATAACCTCAGGAAAGCCGCCCGGAGGCTGGCCCAGATCACCGCGCATCAATCCGATGACCGAATCCGGGAAAGACATGTCGATATCGGGGTCTTCCACATCTGCCCGTGTCAGGCCCGCCGACACCATCGACAGCGCCATGTCGCCCACAACCTTTGAGGTTGGCGTGACCTTGATAATATCCCCGAACATCGCGTTCACATCGGCATAGGTCTGCGCCACCTCATGCCAGCGTTCTTCCAGCCCCATTGAGCGGGCCTGTGCGCGTAGGTTTGTGACCTGCCCCCCCGGCATCTCGTGCAGATAGACCTCCGAGGTCGCATTGCGCATGTCCGATTCAAACCCGGCATAAAGGCGGCGGATGCCTTCCCAGTAATCGCTGACCTCGCGGATTGCGGCGATATCCAGCCCAGTATCACGCGGCTGATGGCGTAACGCCTCGACCAATGACCCCATGCAAGGCTGCGAGGTTAGGCCGGAGAATGCATCCATCGCCGCATCCGCCGCATCAACCCCCGCATCGCTGGCCGCAAGGATCGAGGCCGCCGTAATGCCGCTGGTGTTATGCGTGTGGAAGTGGATCGGGATCGTAATCTCGTCCTTCAATGCCTTGACCAGCGCGGTCGCAGCGGCGGGCTTGACCAGCCCCGCCATGTCCTTGATGCACAGGATATGCGCGCCCAAGGCCTCCAGTTCCTTGGCCAGCCCCACATAGTAATTCAGCGAATATTTCGCGCGGGTTGGATCGTGGATATCGCCCGTATAACAAAACGATGCCTCCAGTATCCGCCCCGTCTCCAGCACGGCATCGCAGGCGACGCGCATATTCTCGACCCAGTTCAGCGGGTCAAAGACGCGAAAGATATCCATCCCTGCATCGGCGGATTTTTGGATAAACAACTCGACCACATTATCGGGCAAGTTGGTATAGCCAACCCCATTTGAGGAGCGCACCAACATCTGTGTCAGCAGGTTGGGCATGTCGCGCCGCATCTCGCGCAGGCGTTGCCACGGGCATTCCTGCAAAAAGCGATAGGCCACATCAAAGGTCGCCCCACCCCAACACTCCATCGAAAAGAGGTTAGGTAGTTTTTCGGCATAAGCGGGCGCGACCCGTAGCATATCAATCGACCGCATCCGCGTGGCCAGCAGGGATTGGTGCGCATCGCGCATCGTCGTATCGGTCAGGAGCAGCTTGTCCTGCGCCAGCATCCAATCGGCAACCGCCTTCGGTCCCTGTGCCTCTAGCATCTGCTTCAGGCCATCGGGCCGCACACCGGGGGCCACCTTTGGCGCTTTGGGTGCGCGGGTATCCGCCGGGGGCATGGCCCGCCCCGCCGTCTCAGGGTTTCCATTGACGGTGATATCACCGATGAAGGTCAGCAGGCGGGTGGCCCGGTCGCGGCGGCGCTTGAAATCGAACAGCGCGGGCGTCTCGTCGATGAATTTCGTATGATAGGTATCATCGAGAAAGCTGGGGTGTTTCAGCAAGTTCTCGACAAAGGCGATATTGGTCGCAACCCCCCGGATACGAAACTCGCGCAAGGCCCGGTCCATCCGCGCAATCGCGGCATCAGGCGTCGGCGCCCATGCCGTCACCTTCTCCAGCAAGCTGTCGTAATAGCGGGTAATGACCGCACCCGAATAGGCCGTGCCCCCGTCCAACCGGATGCCGAATCCCGTCGCCCCACGATAGGCGGTGATGCGTCCATAATCGGGGATGAAATTGTTCAACGGGTCTTCGGTCGTGATCCGGCATTGAATCGCATGGCCGTTCAACTGGATATCCGACTGACTGGCCGCGCCCGTCGCCTCCAGCATCGTCTTGCCTTCTGCGATCAGAATTTGCGCCCGCACGATATCGATCCCGGTCACTTCCTCGGTGACGGTATGCTCGACCTGCACGCGCGGATTAACTTCGATGAAGAAGAATTCGCCCGTATCCATATCCATCAGGAATTCGACCGTGCCCGCACATTCATAATTTGCATGGCGCGCAATGCGTAGGCCCAGCTCGTTGATCTCGGCGCGCTGTTCCTCGGTCAGATAGGGCGCGGGGGCGCGCTCCACGACCTTCTGGTTTCGCCGTTGAACCGAGCAATCGCGCTCATAAAGATGCATCAGCGCGCCATGGCTATCGCCCAGCACCTGCACTTCGACATGGCGAGCGCGTCGCACCAGCCTTTCCAGATACCCCTCGCCATTGCCAAACGCGGCCTCCGCCTCCCGGCGACCTTCCTTGACCTTGGCCTCTAATTCATCGGGGCCAAAGATGGGGCGCATCCCCCGCCCGCCACCGCCCCATGACGCCTTGAGCATCAGCGGATAGCCGACCTCCGCCGCCATCGCCGTAATCTGCGCCATTGCGCCGGGGGCATCGGGGTCGGGCAGCACTTCGGTAGCGGGCACGACCGGCACATCCGCCGCCATCGCCGCACGCCGCGCGGATGCCTTATCCCCCAGCATCCGCATCGTCTCGGCTTTGGGTCCGATGAAGGTGATCCCATTCGCCGTGCAGGCATCTACAAAATCAGGGTTTTCCGATAATAGGCCATAGCCGGGATGAATTGCATCCGCGCCACATTCCTTGGCCACCCGGATAATCTCATCAATGGATAGATACGCTTCGACCGGGCCAAGCCCCTCGCCAATATGATAGGCTTCATCCGTCTTGAAGCGGTGCAGACCCAGCTTGTCCTCTTCGGCATAGACGGCCACGGTCGCCTTGCCGAGTTCGTTCGCCGCACGGCTGATACGAATGGCAATTTCGCCCCGATTGGCAATGAGGATTTTCTTGAAACCTGACACTGGACAGCCCCTTCACGTAGTATGTTTGGCCGCGTGATATCAGATTTTCCAACCCCGTCCCGCCTCAATTTTCAACACCCAAAAAGACCCAACCACGATCTCCCCGCTCGTGAGGCTATTGGATTCGCACATCGTATCAGCATAGGTCACAAATGCCGTGTCATTGCCGATGGTAGCCTTTCGGTAATTGCTTGAACAATATTGATAAAGGCTCCTTTGCGATCCCTTGATTGAAAGCCTCACGACACCCGCATGAGTCTCATAGTCGGAGGCAAACCCCGCCTTCATAGCCAAGGCCAAGGGACATTTTGTCGGAGATCTTCGCATCAAGACCAAGCTCGAACCGCGACTGCGATGGATCTTCCGAGCGTAGATTAAACGGCGTTGTCCCGGCAAAGCTTGCCGTTACTTCGCGCTCATCTCCGATGAAGTCATAGGCATAAGCGGCGCGAGCGTAAGGGGTGACAGTTGTTCCGCCAACGTCAACCGTCATGCGCGCCGTGAGGCCAATGATACCTTCAAGGTATTCCATCCCCCTTCGCCTTTTGGAATTGAGGCCACATGGGTCGATATGCGAGATCAATTTATCGTGATTTGTCCCAATACGAAACAGTTACATAGTCCTCAAAATCAATAATCGCTCTGATTGTGTCTTTGTAGAGCAATACGCTTGGGGGAACAGACTATGACTATCTACGCTAGGCCTTCTGAAACATCACAGCAAACCGGGCAGCGTTCTCGTTCTTTTGCGCAATTTTTCGGGCGCGGATTTGCCGGTTTCAAAGGCAGAGGTGCCCAAAAATCCTCGCAAGAGCAACCGCGAAGCGATCAGAAGGCCGAGAGTCGTAGTCAGAAACTCAGCGTTAACAATCGACAGGATAGCCGTCAGGGTATTGCCAATGTTACAATCCCAGATGGAGAGAACCGGGCACGCACCAGTCGGGTGGATGGCCAACAGTTTAATCTGGGGCGTGGTGCATCAACGGCGGTGGATGGCGCGCCCGTTCTTACCGCCTCAAACAACCGTGTCGCCTTTAACAATCAGGGCAGTGCCTCCACAACCGGCGCAACAAACACCATTCAGCTTGATGGTAATAACGGTCAGGTCAACAACGGGCGTGGCGCTCAGATAGCAGCTGAAGGAACTGGTGTCGCAATCTCTGGCCAGAACAACGATGTGAATAATCGAGGCTCGATATCTGGTGACGTCAATGCTGTGAATTTCGTCAATGGTGGGCAGTCTTCCGGCAACGTGAATAACAGCGGCACCATCAGCAGCGATAGTCGCGGTGTGAACATTGGCGGCGATGGCATTAACGTCAATAATAGTGGCAGCATCGTCGGCACTGGTGATCAGCGCAATGGCACCGTTTATACAGACGCCACATCGAACAACACCCAAATCAATAATGGCCGTAACGCGGTGATCGATGCGGGCGCGGGTAATAGTGGCGCTGGGGTTGTGTTTGAGAATGGCGATACGCCTGGCGCAGCGATCAATAGCACGCTCAACAATCAAGGCACCATTGCTGGGCGCGGCCAAGCCGCCGCCGATGTGGGGCTGGCCGGAGACGGCGTACGGATTTTCTCGCCCGTTGATGGTACGTCCTTCAATGGGAATATCAATAACAGCGGCTCGATTACGTCCGAAAGCAATGTTGGCCCGACCGCCGGATTTCGCGTGGCGGACGGCGTGGCCTTTAATGGCCAAGTCAACAACAACCGCAGCGGTACGATCTCTGGCGCGAATAACGGTGTGTATTTTGGCGAGGGCGCACATGATGCGCAGGTCAATAACTCCGGTACGATCTCCAGCGACAGCCGTGCCGTCAATATCGATGGCACAGGGGTTCAGCTTCGCAATAGCGGCACGATTCTCGGCACAGGCGATCAGCGGAATGGCACCGTCTATTCCGACTCCACCGCCGATAATTTCTCGGTCGATAACAACCGCAGCGGCGTGATCGACGCGGGCAAGGGTAATGCAGGCGCCGGTGTTGCACTGCAAACCGGTAGTGAAGCGGGCGATGTCGTGAATGCCGATCTGCGCAATAGCGGCTCAATCACCGGGCGGGGCCAAGCGCCTGCAACGGAGGGAACCGCCGGGGATGGCGTGCGGATCTTTGCGGGTGCCGAAGGGGGCACGACCTTCCAAGGTGATGTGACCAATAGCGGCTCGATTACGTCCGAAAGCAATGTCGGCCCGACCGCCGGATTTCGTGTGGCGGATGGTGTCGGTTTCGATGGTACGCTCACCAACAACCGCAGCGGTACGATCTCTGGCGCGAATAACGGCGTGTATTTTGGCGAGGGCGCACATGATGCGCAGGTCAACAACTCCGGCACAATCTCCAGCGACAGCCGCGCCGTCAATATCGATGGCACAGGGGTCGATGTCGTCAACTCGGGCCGCATTATCGGCACGGGTGATCAGCGGAATGGGACGGTCTACGCGGATAATACTGCCGATGATTTTTCCGTCACCAACACACGTACTGGTCGCATCGACGCGGGCAGAGGTAATAACGGATCGGGCGTATCGCTGCAATCCGGTGATGTCGATGGTGATGTGGTCAGCGGCTCTATCCGCAATGATGGCAAGATCAAAGGGCGTGGCGATGCCGCCGAAGGCAACACGGTCGGTGATGGCGTGCGTCTGTTCAGCGACCAAGCGAATGTTACCGTTCAAGGCAATATCGAAAACACAGGGCGCATCATCGCCTCCCGCGATTCCAATGAAGCGGCGGGGGTCAGCATTGAGAGCGGCATTGCGCTTGACGGCCAGATCATCAACCGGGGCACCATCCGGGCAAATGAAACGGCTATTGATGCGACCGATGCGGGTGGCAGCGTGAATGTCGTCAATGCCGGGCGCATCAAGGGAGATGTCAATCTTTCGGCTGGTGATGATGTGTTCAATGGTGCCCAGGGCCGCACCAACGGCGTCATCCGGGGTGGTGAAGGCAACGATACGATTATCGGTGGACGCGGTATCGATACCGCTGCCTATGATGACATCGACGTTTCCGTCACTGTCGATCTTGAGGCAGGCACAGCAACCCGTGAAACCGGGTTCTCACTGTCGTCGGAAAACCAACCTCTCACGTCGCTCACCACGGATCAGACGCCAGCCCAATTGGTCGATGAAGCCGCTGCGGGTAACTTCTACTACAATGTCCACACGACGGAGTTTAACGGCGGCGAAATCCGCGGACAGCTCATCCCCGTGTCGGATTTGACAGACCTGCATGGCGTTAGAACATTGACACTAAACGCAAATCTTGATGCCGCGCAGGAGCCTGGCCCACTATCGACCTCTGCCGCGACTGGCCAAGGCAGCGTTATCATCACCCAGAATGGCGATATCGTGCTCTATAACTCAACGCTCCATATTCAGGGCATTGAGAGTTCGGAGCTTATGCCCGTGGCGGGTGTCAGTGCTATTCACCTGCATAATGCACCGGCGGGTCAGAACGGCCCTGTCATTACCGACATTGTTCAGGATGCAGGCGGTGATATCAACGGAGCGGCACAATCTGCATCGGCTGATACCGGAGATGGCGATGTCTTCAACGAAGTAATCGAAGTCGATTATCTCGAAAGCATCGAGCGTATTATCGGTTCGGATGATGGCGTGACTTTCGTGGGCGGTAGAACGCCAGCTGACAATGGCGGCCACCCACAATATTAGTGGATCGACCGAGACATTTGAGTTGCTTGCTCAAAGATTGTCTGTCTTACGTGAGCCGCTCAAATGTCGAGATAAGTTGATCCACCAAACCAAAATCTAGTGGGTTCGTTTCGTTAGAAACAATCCACTAGGGAACCTTGAAAGATATATGAGCTATGCATCTCCGGCGTGGGCTGGGGATGCAGTGTTTTCGATACTGATCCAAATACAGTGAAACGCGATCAGGTTAAGCCGTAGGGTTTCAAGAAAGGCATGCTCTAAAAAGCGAATTGCGATTATCCTGAATCATCAAGCGCCATATTTTGCGCGGCTCTTGGCGTGAAATATGGCTCAGGTTTATCGCAAATGGCTATAAGTGCGCGTCGCTCTAACATTCAGGATGCTCTATCGCGATTTGAGTATGTGTTGAATCAGGTTTCCCTTGTCCAATGTATCGGCCCCATATGACAGGAAGTCCCGCATCTGCGAAGAGTCATTTCATGCCGCATTGCCTTGGGGGCAGCATGAGTTCTTCTTCAAACGATTGCCATGTTCCCACTTTCGATTCATCTGCGTTTCTCTACAGTCGATGCATCATCATCTGGGAGCGCACCCATGTCCCTTGAGACTCTTTATATCGCTCTAGCCAATGTTCTCGATGGCCCGCAGGAGATTGAGTGTGCCGGTCGTGCCGCTCTTCTCGAAGCGGCCACCGTCGCTAGGGCGACCGCGCCTCCGATCCCTCTGCCTGATCCGTTTCAAGCGGTGATGGCCGCACCGGATGCCCATCCTGCCTGCGCCCTCGTCGCCATGGAGTCCTTTGCATGGGTGCCGCCCCAGACCTCGACCGACCCGGCTTATATCGCCCACAGCGCGCCCAAGGTGCATGTCGAGTTAGTTGGCCCAAGCGGTCTGGCGAAGTCCGATACCATCCGCCTTGGCCTCTACGGCATGATGCCGAAGGCCGATTACGGCATCCGTACCCATCCGGCGGAGGAGACCTTTGTAATGATGGCGGGTGAAGCTTACTGGAAGCGCGGCGACGCCCCATATGCGCCCCTTCGGTCTGGCGAACGCTCTTACCATCCAACGATGCTGCCCCACGCCACCCGCACGGGGGCAAAGGCATTCCTTTCCCTCTACGTCTGGCACGGCGATATCGGAACCGAGAATTACGTCTACGCGGGCATCCCGGAAGGCTGAGGCCGAAGATTTCGCCAACCTTCCCTTGAGAAAGAGCCTAAGCCGACTTCAAATACCGCACCGAATCGTCCCGCTCCATCAGATACAACAGTACCCTGAGTGCCTGCCCCCGCTCCGTCGCCAAATCCTCGTCCCGTGTCAGGATCAGCCGCGCGTCGTCGCGGGCCACGGCCATCAACTCGCCGTGCACTTCCAGATCGGCCAATCTCATACGCGGCAGCCCCGCCTGCTTGACGCCGAGCAAGTCGCCCGCCCCGCGCAACCGCAAATCTTCCTCGGCGATGCGGAATCCGTCTTCTGTCTCGCGTAGCACGCCTAGGCGCTCCCGCGCCGTCTCGCCCAGCGGCCCTTGGTACAACAAAACACAGGATGACCGCGCCGACCCCCGCCCGACACGGCCCCTGAGCTGATGCAATTGCGCCAGCCCGAACCGTTCCGCGTGTTCGATCACCATAATCGTCGCTTCGGGCACATCGACCCCAACCTCCACCACGGTCGTCGCCACCAGTACAGATGCCGCCCCCGTACGGAACGCCTCCATAGACGCATCCTTCTCGCCGGGCGCCTGCCGCCCATGGGCCATGACCACCGCATTCTCGCCGAAGGCATGGCGCAGCGCCCGTGCCCGATCCTCGGCGGCGGCCACGTCCAGCGCATCCGATTCCTCGACCAGCGGGCATATCCAATACGCCCGCGCACCGCCCGCAATCGCCCGTTTCAGGCTCTCCACGACATCGTCATAGCGCGATAGCGATACCATGCGTGTCTCGATGGGCTGGCGTCCGGGCGGCTTCTCGTCCAGCACCGACACATCCATATCCCCATAACTCGCCATCGCCAGCGTGCGCGGGATGGGCGTGGCGCTCATCACGAGGATATCCGCCCCCCGCCCTTTATCGGCCAGCTCATTGCGCTGATCCACGCCGAAGCGGTGCTGCTCATCCACCACCGCCATGCGTAGATCGGCAAACTCCACCGATTTCTGGAACAGCGCATGCGTGCCGACCACGATATCAATCTCCCCCGCCGCCAGCGCCGCTTGTGTTTCACGCCGTGCGCCTGCCTTGTCCTTACCGGTCAGGATTGCCAGCCGCACCCCCGCCGCCTCGGCCAGCGCCCCTAGCCCAGCATGGTGCTGCCGCGCCAGAATCTCGGTCGGGGCCATCAACGCGGCTTGCCCGCCAGCCTCCACCGCGATCAGCATCGCCATAAACGCCACCAGCGTTTTGCCCGCGCCCACATCTCCTTGCAGCAGTCGCAGCATCCGCTCCGGCGTCTCCATATCCTTTGCGATGGTGGCAATCGCCCGCTCCTGCGCTCCCGTCAGGTCAAATGGTAGACTGTCCAGCACACGCCGCCGCCGCCGCCCGTCCCCCACCGACACGCGCCCTTTGGTTCGCTTGCGCTTCGCCCGGATCAGCGCCAGTGCAAGCTGATGCGACAGTAATTCGTCATAGGCCAGCCGCTCCCTCCCCGGATCATCCGCCGACAGCGCCCCGGCCCCTTCCGGCGCATGCAACGCGGCCACCGCCTCATTCCATGACGGCCATCCCCGCTTAGTCAGCCACGCCGCATCCTGCCATTCTGGTAGGTCAGGCGTCAGCGCGACCGCCGCCTTTACCGCCTTCGCAATCACCTTCTGCCCCAGCCCAGCGGTCGCCGGATACACCGGCGCGAATCCATCCGGCGGGTCTTCTTTGGACGGGTCAAACACCTCTGGATGCGGCATCTGCGCGATCCCGTCATAATGCTCGATCTTGCCGCATAAGTACCGCGTTTCCCCCACTGGCAGGATTTTGTTCAACCATTCTGGTGCGGGTCGAAAGAACACGAGGATAAAGTCGAGCGTCCCGTCATTAACGGTGATCCGATAGGGTGCATTAGGCCGCCGGGGGGCATGGTGCGAGACGACACTCGCCTTCACGCATAGCATCGTCCCCTCCATGACCCCCTGCACCGAATCTCGCACCCGCCGATCCACCACCCCCGTCGGCCCCAGCAGCACTGCATCCCCAACCTTACGGATGCCCAGCTTCTCAAATAGGGGCGTAGTCTTAGGCCCCACCCCCGGCAGGGTGGCCGCATCAGCAAACAGCGGGAACAAGATTTCAGGGCGCATACCCTTCATTTAGAACGATGGCCGAACCGGCGAAACCCTATTCCCGCGTTAAGGTCATGCCGACATCACATGACACAAATGATTTTCAGTGAAAGTGCGTTTACCACCTACAATAAAGCCTCAGAAACATTGGGGTTTCTAGGAAGCATAGGCCGCGCACGTTATCTGCAAAAGCTGAGTGTCGTGTACTACCATCGTCCTATTCATAAGGATTATGGGTGCATAAGCACATGACGTATCGTATTTTTATAGATGCCATTATGTGGCGAGGCTTGACGCATCGGCGCGGCCAGCCGATACCTCTCGACAATCCGTGAGGACATTATGACTGAGAATACGCCTGTTGATATTACCGCGCTGATGCACGCCATCGGCAATGATGCACGTGATGCCGCTGCCGTGCTGGCCTCCGCCCCAGCGCAGACCAAGACCCACGCGCTGACTGCCGCTGCCGTGGCCCTACGCGATACCGTCCCGGTAATCCTTGAAGCGAACGCGCGTGATCTGGACTATGGTCGAGACAAGGGCTTGAGCGATGCCATGATGGATCGTCTTGTCCTAAATCCAGAGCGCATCGAGGCCATTGCGGCGGGGTTGGAAGCGGTTGCCGCGTCGCCCGATCCGGTTGGCGAGGTCATTGCGGAATGGGACCGGCCCAGCGGCTTGCATATCCGCCGCGTGCGCACACCCCTCGGCGTCATCGGCGTGATCTACGAAAGCCGCCCCAACGTCACGGCGGATGCGGGGGCATTGTGCCTCAAATCCGGCAATGCCGCCATCCTGCGCGGCGGGTCCGAGAGCTTTCATTCGGCCACCGCCATCCATGCTGCCCTCTTGACTGGGTTGCGCGAAGCGGGCCTACCTGAAGCGGCGATCCAACTCGTCCCAACCCGTGACCGTGCCGCTGTCTCCCTGTTGCTTGGCGGATTAAACGGCACCGTGGATGTCATCGTCCCGCGTGGCGGGCGTGGCCTCGTGGAGCGGGTGCAGAAGGATGCCCGCGTGCCGGTCTTTGCTCATCTGGAGGGCATCTGCCACCTCTATATCGACGGTGCCGCCGACCGCGACATGGCCGTGAACCTCGCCGTCAACGCCAAGATGCGCCGCACCGGAATCTGCGGGGCCGCCGAATGCCTGCTCTTCGACCGCGCCGCGCCGGATGCCGTACAGCCCGTCATCGCCGCCCTGATCGCGTCGGGCTGCGAAGTGCGCGGCGATGCCGATATTCAAGCGGCGGCACAGGGCGTTGTTTCGGCGGACGCCACTGATTTCGGGCGCGAATTCCTCGACACGGTCATTGCCGCAAAGATGGTCGATGGTGTCGCCGGGGCCATCGTCCATATCCGCGAATTCGGCTCCAGCCACACCGAATGTATCGTTACCGAAGATGACGGCGCAGCCGCCGAGTTCTTCGCTCGCGTCGATAGCGCGATCCTGATGCGCAATACCTCCACCCAGTTCGCCGATGGTGGCGAGTTCGGCATGGGCGCGGAAATCGGCATCGCCACCGGCAAAATGCACGCGCGTGGGCCGATAGGGGCGGAGCAACTGACCAGCTTTAAATACCTTGTGGAATCGAAGGGGGCGGTGCGGGCCTAATCCGATGCAATCCGACCGAAAGATCACCCGTCATCATCTGCGTGCTCGTGATGCTGATGCTGCATCGGCCTTTTATGGCGATTTGCTCGGAATGCGCGATTTTGGCGCCGAAGCGGGCGCGCGTCTCTTCGGATACGATCCCGCGCAATGCCTGTTGGCCCTGCACCCCGGCGCGACGCAACCATACGAGCCGATAGCGAACGATTTCTACTGGAAGATCGGCATTACCCTCGCCAATCTCGATGCGGCGGTTCGGTATCTACGCGACCGGGGGCATCCGGTGCGTGATCCCGTACAGTTCCGCGATATCGGCTACATGACGCATCTGAGCGACCCTGATGGCCTATCCATCGAGCTGTTGCAGCATGGGTTCGAGGGGCGCGAAAAACCAGCGCCGGACGGCCATCCCATCGGCGCGCAGGCCACCATCGCCCATATCACGTTGAGGGTATCGGATATCGATAAAGCCCAGCGATATCTGGCGGATCATCTGGATATGCGGCTGATGTCGGTCCAGCCGGTCGCGCCATATGGGTTCTGTCTCTACTTCTACACGTGGAGCGATGATACGCTGCCCAATCCTGATCTTGATGCCGTAGAAAACCGCGAATGGCTATGGTCGCGGCCCTATGCGCTTGTCGAGTTGCAACACCTTACCGATCCTACGGTGCGGATACGAATGCGACGGGACGCATCACGCCCCGATTTCATGGGCCTTTCATATGCGCAAGGTGCGGAAGCGGTTTTCTTGTCGGTCGATGATCTCGAACGCCTGACCTGAGCGCATATCCGTATGGTTCCAATCCGCAGAAGCAGATCACCGTAGCAGCACCGGATCGAGGCCCGATCCGAAGATATGGGTGTCGATATCGAGGGCATCTTCGCGTCGAATGTGCGGTTCCGCTCCCCATGTGTCGATCTCGTAGACGGCCAGATACCAGCGTGCGGGCATTGCCCCACATGGCCCCGCCTTCGGTGCAGCGACGAAGGCGATGATCCGAAACAAGCCAGACGGAACGCTATTTTGACCTGCCAAGGGGCGTAAAATATCAAGGCGATGCGCCGTATTCCCCGGATCAGATAGCGTGTATCCAGCGACGTCGATCCGTTCGGGCCGGGTCACGGCCACCGCGCTGCCCGCGACGGGAATACGCCGATGCGTATATCCCGCATTGCCCAGCAGACTTTCCAGATAGGCGAGCCGCTCCTCTGTACCGGCGATTCCCCGCGCAGCAAAGATATCGTCATCGAGCGGATGCAACACACTCGGATCGGGCAGCGCCCCGCCGAAATCCAGCCACCGCACACAAGACGGATCGGCCAATGCTTCGCGCACCGGGCGATACACCCGCCCCGGTTTCGGGTCCGGCGGCATCGCTAGCGCCGCACCCGTATCGGCAAACGGCCCCAGCACCAGCCCTGCCACATCGCAGCGAACGGGCACGAGCGACAGCCGCACGGAGTCACCATCATCGACGGGCACCTGCCGCGTCCGGGCGGGAATGGCAACACTCCTTACGGTCGCGGGCGTCCTGACGACCCGCCGTTGGATCGTGCGCGTTGTTGCAGGAACCCTCTGCGATGCAGGGCAGGTGCGTTTCGCCGTCAGCACGCGGATCGAAATCGTTGCGGTCCTGCCCGGAACAGCAATGCGCCTGACGCTCGCGGGTGTATCAACCACCCTTGTGCGATGACCGCCCGTGACGGCACCGGGATAGGATAGTCGCAGTGCCGCTCCATTATGGATGCGCCATTCGGGCTGTTTATCTGGGGTGAAGCCATAGTTTTTCACCATCTTGTAGGTCGCAGGGATAACCTGAAGCGACTCCGACGTCTCTTCTACCACCACTGTCTGCTGAACTGTCTTCATCTCGTCGCCACGGCAATGGGCGGGTTGGATCACGATGGTTTCAGAAACCGTCTGGTAGGTCGCCGGAACGATCTCCAGCCGTTCGCTCGCTGCCTCCACCACGACCGTCTTCGTCGCCCCGGCCTTCCATGCCGAAGTCTGCTCGAGCGCAAGGCACTCCCCGCCCATCGCGCGCGCCTCGCCCGCGCACAGCACCAGCGACAGAAGGAAAATCCGTTTCATGCCACCGATATCAACACGCGGGCAGGGTTGCGGCCAAGCCCCCTTTCGAGGTTTCCTTGTACTTGTCGCTTAGGTCGATGCCCGTTTGCCGCATCGTCTCGACGCAGGCATCGAGGGAGACGAAATGCACCCCATCTCCGCGTAGGGCCAGCGAGGAGGCGGTCACGGCCTTCACCGCGCCGAACCCGTTGCGCTCGATGCAGGGCACCTGCACCAAGCCCCCCACGGGGTCGCAGGTCATGCCAAGGTGATGCTCCAGCGCGATCTCGGCGGCGTTCTCGATCTGCATGTTCGTGCCGCCGCGCACCGCCGTCAGACCGGCGGCGGCCATCGCGCTCGCGCTGCCCACTTCGCCCTGACAGCCAACCTCCGCCCCCGAAATTGAGGCATTGTGCTTGATCAGCCCCCCCACGGCGGCGGCGGTCAGCAGGAATTCGCGCACCCCTTCGCGCGTCGCCCCCGGATGATGGTCGAAATACCAGCGTAGCACCGCCGGGATCACCCCCGCCGCGCCATTGGTCGGGGCCGTCACGACCTTGCCCCCGGCGGCGTTCTCCTCGTTCACCGCCATGGCATAGAGCGACAGCCATTCGTTGATTGCATACGGATCGGCGAAATTCGTCCCATGCTCGCGTAGGAGTGCCTCGCGGATGCCCCGTGCCCGGCGGCGCACTTGTAGGCCACCGGGCAGGATGCCGTCCATTTTCAGCCCCCGCTCCATGCAGCCTTTCATCGCATCCCAGATCGCATCCATTCCTGCGTCGAGCGCCTCTTGGTCGCGTAGGGTCAATTCGTTCGCCCGTTTCATCTCGGCGATGGTAAGCCCATGCTCATCGCCCAATGCCAGCATCTCGGCGGCATTGCCGAAGGGATAGGGCACGCCCAATTCGCGGCGCATCTCGCCCAAGCCCCCTTCATGCGCCTGTTCCAGCTCAGTCGCATCGACCACAAAGCCGCCGCCAACCGAGTAATAGGTGCGCCCGATTAACCGCTCGCCATGGGCGTCCAGCGCCCAGAACTGCAAGCCGTTTGCATGGCCGGGCAGGGGCGGGCCGTAATCGAACACCAGATCGTTCTCAGGATCGAACGCAATGTCCGGCAATCCGTCATGCATCAAGACATGCGCCTCGCGCAGCCGCGCCTCCATCGCCTCCGCTGCATCGGGGTCCAGCGTATCGGGCGCACAGCCCAGCAGCCCCAGCATCACCGCCCGGTCGGTTGCATGGCCTTTGCCGGTAAACGCCAATGACCCATGCAGCGAACACCGCACCCGTGCCACATCATCCCCGTCCCGCTCGCGCAGGATATCGAGGAACAATCCGGCGGCGGTCATCGGCCCCATCGTATGGGAGGATGACGGCCCGATGCCGATCTTGAAGATGTCGAAGACGCTAAGAAACATGGGGCCACTCCGGGGGATACGATGGCCGCATCATAGCGTTCTGTGCGCCTTACTGCGTGATCAAACGCCGGTTCACGGTCGAAAAGCGGCGTTTGCCCCTCTTTCCATTGTCATACCCTGCGCAGGCGGAGTATCCATTGCCAAACCGCCGCCGAAGGAAATGGAAGAAAGCCGGTTTCGTCACTTTCTCTCTTCCCTGATCCCGGACGTACGGATGATTGGATTCCCGCCAATGTGGGAATGACATCGAGAGAAGTCAGAGGGGAACACACCATGCCGACCATGATGCGCTGTATCGAGATACCCGAACCCGGCGGCCCCGAGGCGCTCATTCTCGGCCAGCGTGCCCGCCCTGAACCCGGCGAGGGTGAGGTGTTGATTGAGGTCGCGGCGGCGGGGGTCAATCGCCCCGATGCCATGCAGCGCGCGGGCAACTATCCCCCGCCCCCCGGCGCTTCTGACATTCCGGGGCTGGAAGTATCGGGCACTATTGCTGCGCTGGGCGAGGGCGTTACGCGATACCAGATTGGCGAGAAAGTCTGCGCCCTTCTGTCGGGCGGCGGCTATGCCGAATACGCCGTGGCGCATGAGCTTTGCACGCTCCCCATCCCCGATGGCCTGACAATGGAGGAAGCGGCGGCGGTGCCCGAAACCTTCTTCACCGTCTGGACCAATGTGTTCGAGCGGTCTGATCTTTCCGAAGGCTCAACTTTCCTCGTCCATGGCGGCACCAGCGGCATCGGCACCACCGCCATTCAGCTCGCGAAAGCCTTTGGCGCGCGCGTCTTCGCCACCGCAGGCTCCGACGAGAAATGCCGCGCCGCAGAGGCATTGGGCGCAGAAAAATGCATCAACTATCGCGATGCCGATTTTGTTGAGATCATCAAGGAAGCCACGGGCGGCAAGGGTATTGATGTGACGCTCGATATGGTTGGCGGCGATTATGTCGCCCGCAATATGAAGCTCGCCGCGAAACACGGGCGCATCATCAACATCGCCTTCCAAAAGGGTGCGAAGGTCGAGATCAATATGCTGCCCATCATGCTCAAACGCCTGACCCTGACCGGCTCTACCCTGCGCATTCGTACGCCAGAAGAAAAAGGTGAAATCGCGCAGGCTCTCCTGCGCTACGTCTGGCCCATGATTGCGCGAGGCGAGGTAAAGCCCATTATGGACCGCAGCTTCGCACTGGAAAACGCAGCCGATAGCCACTCGGCTCTGGACGCCGATCACATTGGTAAGATCGTCCTGACGATGTAGCGGAGCGAATACTGCACGTATAAAGCCGTTTTCGGCAGCATAGGGTTCGGCTATCACCGCCTCACGAGTGAGAGACGATAGGAGAATTCCATGCCCCAACTTGTCGTAATGGTCGGCGCGCCCTTGCCAGGTGGTGTCGAGGATGTGGCGGCGACGGTGGTGGGGGCTTATGGTCTATCGCCAGTTGACGGTCGCGTCTTGTCGCCGGATCGAGCGATGGAGATCACTCTCGATGGGATTGGGGATGCGGCGGCGATTGCCGAGACGTTGCGCGAGGCATTGCCAGAGATCGACGTGGCCGTGATGGATGAGGCGAATCGACGGCGGCGCGTCTTGATTGCGGATATGGACGCGACGATGGTGGTCGGCGAGACGATCGACGAATTGGCCGCCGCGCTGGGTAAGGAAGCGCAGGTCTCTGCCATTACCGAGCGCGCAATGCGCGGCGAGATCGATTTTGAGGCTGCATTGGACGAGCGAGTCGCGATGCTGGCGGGGCTGGATGCAAGCGCAATCGACCGGGTGGCCGAGGGGCTGACCTATTCAGCGGGGGCGGGCGCGCTGGTGCGCACGATGGCGGCGCATGGTGCGCGCTGCGTGCTGGTATCGGGCGGCTTCGACCGGGTGACGGGCGTGGTGCGCGAGGCGCTGGGCTTCCATGCTGACCGGGCCAACCATCTGGAGGTGGGTAGTGACGGTCGGCTGACAGGGCGCGCGCGTAAACCTGTGGTGGATTCGGCCACCAAGCTGGCCATGCTGCGCGAGACGGCCATGGCGGCGGGGGTCACGCTGGCCGAGTGTATGGCCATCGGTGACGGGGCGAATGACCTACCGATGGTCGCGGCGGCGGGCTTCGGCGTCGCCTACCGCGCCAAGCCGACCTTGCGTGAGGCGACACCCTACCGGATCGACCATACTGACCTGCGCACGGCGCTGTATTTTCAGGGGTATGAAGACGAGGAGATCGTAGCCTTAGCCAGCCAAAGGTAGCAGATGGGCAATGCAAATCCCTGACACCAAATGCAGCCCCGCATCGCGGTTCGACCGGAACAACCGCAGGCAGACATCGCCGTCGTCATGGTCCAGCGTCTTTATCTGCCAAGCCAGATGCCCTGCGAAGGGCAGCACGGCCCACCAGCCGATTCCTGCGCTGGCCATCGCCACCCCGGCTAGTACGACCGCACCCGCATAGAATCCAGCAATCCATTCGCGGGTGCGCGCGCCGAACCTGAGCGCAGTGGATTTGACGCCGATCAGCGCATCGTCTTCCTTATCCTGACAGGCGTAGATCGTGTCATAGCCGATGGTCCAACAGATGCCCGCGACATAGAGCCAAACGGCGGGCCAACCAAGCGAGCCAGTCTGCGCCGCCCATCCCACCAATGCCCCCCAGTTGAAGGCAAAGCCTAGAAAAAGCTGCGGCCAATAGGTGATGCGCTTCATAAACGGATAGATGCCAACGAACACGAGCGACCCGAAGGCCACTGTAATCGCCGTCATATTCATCGTGAGCAACACGGCCAGCCCGATGAGGCACAGGCCCAGCATACAGGCCACCGCCTGCTTCACGCTGATCGCACCGGAGGGGATGGGCCGCGAGCGCGTCCGCTCGACTTTGGCGTCGATGTCGCGGTCCACGATATCGTTGAGGCAGCACCCCGCCCCGCGCATCGCCATCGCCCCGATCCAGAATGCGACCGCCAGCCACAGATCACCCCAATCGAACCCGCGCGTCACCCCCGCCAGCAACAGCGCCCACCAGCAAGGCAACAGCAGCAGCCACCAGCCAATGGGCCGGTCGGCGCGCATCATGCGCAGATAGGGCCGCCATGCCTCTGGCGCGCGGGTATCGACCCATCCTCCCCGGACGGCATCGGCGACGGTGGTGTTGGTCATGGCGTTCTCCCTATCTCGCTTTTGCTACCACGGTGACAGCAAAGCGGAAAGGTGGCGAAAATGCGCAGGAAGCACCTGACAAACGCTTCGTACCGCGCCATAACGCTAACATGAACGAAACGGCACCGAAAATACGGCTTCATGTCGAGACGGCCTTGGCCGAGGGCGTAGAGATACCGCTCGACCGGGGGCAATCGAATTATCTGATCAACGTCATGCGGCTTGAAGCTGGGGCGATACTGGCCTTGTTTGATGGGAGCAATGGCGAGTGGCGCGCGGAACTAACCAATGCGCATCGCAAGGGCGCGACTCTGACAGTACGCGACCGGCTTCGCGTGCAGGAGCCATTGCCCGACCTGCATCTCCTCTTCGCGCCGATCAAGAAAGCGCGTACTGACTTCATCGTCGAGAAAGCCTGTGAAATGGGCTGCGCGCGGGTGCGCCCCGTCATCACACGCTATACGCAGTCAGAGCGCCTGAAACTAGACCGATTGCGTGCGCATATGGTCGAGGCGGCAGAGCAATGTGGCGGGGTCAATGTGCCCGATCTCGATGCTGCGCGGCCCTTGCTGGAGGTTTTGGCGGAGTGGGGGGAAGGGCGCGTGTTGATCTTCTGCGACGAGGCGCGCACAGCCCCGCCCATGCTTGACGCACTGGCGGATGTGGCGCGCGGTGCCCCCGCCGCCCTGCTGATTGGTCCCGAAGGTGGCTTTGCACCAGAGGAGGCGGAACGACTCCACGCGCATCCCGCAACTCTCCCCGTTAGCCTTGGTCCCCGGATCTTACGCGCTGATACCGCCGCTGTGGCCGCGCTGGCGCTGGCGCAGGTAGCCCTCGGAGACTGGAGCGCATGAAGCAGGTTGCGAAAGCGCGCGAGACGTGGAGTGGGCTGAACCGCTTCCCCTATTTCCGCGCCCTCGTGAAGCAGGCGGGGGTTGCGCTCTGGGCTTTCGGGGTTGTCTGGGCCGTAGCGTGGGGTATGGGCACGGGCATATCAGTGCTGGCCATTCTATTGATCCATATCCTAATTTCCGCCTATTTGACGACCGAGCCGGAGGCCACCCCCGAACCCGACAGCGAGGCGGCGGCGCTGGCTGAGTTTGCGGAAACGCCATTAGGGGCGTTGATGAATACGTCCCGTGAACAGCTTGCCACCGCCCGTCGGGGGATTGGGCGCGATGCGGTGATGTATCGCCCCCTCGACCGGTTGGTGCGGGCGACCCGCAAGGTCGAGAAGCGGCTGGCCCTCGACCCCGCTGCGCGGCCCGCCTTGAATCGTGTCATCCTGCGCGAATTGCCCCTCGTCGCCTCAACCGCCAAACAATATGTGGCCATGCAGGGCAAGGAGGCGGTGGATGCCGCGCGCCTGACCACGACCGAGGGCATCCTGCGCGATGCCGCCGAGCGGATCGAGGCGCTGGCCACTGCCGAGCCGGGACCGGAAGGCGCGGTGATCGGCTTGGCGCGGCTCGATGCCGATGCGGAAGTGCTGGCCGATTATATGGCGACCGATCTGGGGGCCGCGCGGGGGCGGGCCGAGGTGCTGCGCATTGCTCATCGGTTGGAGAAAGCCGCGCCCAGCATGGTGCCCGAACTCGAATACAAGCTCCGCGCCGTCGCCGACTTGTTACAGACCCACGCCGACGACCCCGCCGCCCACGCACTCATCGACGAGCGGGGCGCGCAGGTGGCCGAAATCGCCGAGGTCGCGGATATGGATGCCGGGGGCCGCGCGGCCCTACGCATAGCCCTTGAAGATTGGCGCAATGCCTTGAACGATTTGACGAAGGAAGCGCCATGACGACAACTGATCCTTCCCTGACGATGTTATTTGCGATTATCGCCGTGCTGGCGCTGGGGTTCGCGATCTGGGTCTATTTACGCGCGCGGTCGCTGGATACGGCCATCGCCGGGATGCGCGAAAGGCTGTCAGAGGCCGGAACACGGGCGGCGTTGCTTGAGGCCGAACGCGACACGCTGACCGGGCGACAGGCGCAGTTAGAGGGCGATCTGGTGCAGGCGGCGCGCGAGCGCACGGATAATGCGGCAAGAATTGCCCAACTCGAAACCTTGGCCCGCGAGCAGGCCAAGGCGGCGGAAGAACGGCTCGCCTATGCCAATGAGACCCGTGCGCAGATGACCAAGCAACTCGCCGAAGCCCGCGAACAGATGGACAGCCATTTCAACGCCCTCGCCGGAAAAGTCATCCGCCAACACGGCGAGGATTTCCGCAAGACGGCGACCGAACAACTAGGCTCTATCGTTGCGCCGCTCAAAACCGATATCGGCAAGTTCCAGACCGAAATCCGCTCCGCGCATCAGGGCGCGCTGGCCGAACGTGCGGCGCTCAAGGAACAGCTTGGCACTTTGACTCAGCGTAGTGAAGCCGTCTCGAAAGAAGCGGAAAGCCTGACGAAAGCCCTGCGCGGCGATACCAAAAAGCAGGGAAACTGGGGAGAAATGGTCCTCGAGCGCCTGCTCCAGACTTCGGGGTTGGAGGAAGGGCGTGAATACCGGACCCAAGGCTCCTACACTAATGAGGCTGGACGCCGAGTGATACCCGATGTCGTCGTCTCCTTGCCGGGTGCAAAGGATTTGGTTGTGGATTCCAAGGTGTCGCTGGTCGCCTACGAACGGGCGGTCAATACCGAGGATGAGGTGGTCTACAAGGCAGCAATCGTAGACCATGTCAATTCTCTGCGCAGCCATATCAAGGGTCTGAGCGCCAAGGAATACGCCGCCGTCACCGAGGGAAGTGCTGATTACGTCATTATGTTCGTTCCCATCGAGGGCGCGCTATCCGAAGCCTTGCGCGCACAGCCAGACCTGACGGAATACGCCCTGAATCAGCAGGTGATGATTGCCACGCCGACCACCCTGATGATGGCGCTGCGCACGGTAAAAACGGTGTGGGATGTGGAGCGGCGCAACTCTAATGCCGAGAAAATCGCCAAGCGCGCCGGGGCCATCTACGACAAGGTTGTCGGCTTTACGCAGGACATGGAGAAAGTCGGGAAACAGCTCGATTCCGCCCGTGATGCCCATTCAGCGGCCCTCAACAAACTGACCGAGGGGCGCGGGAATGTTCTGCGACAGGTGGAAGAACTCAAGACCTTAGGTGCAAAAACCGTAAAATCCATGCCTCCCTCAATGGGGATCGAGGGAGGGGATGCGGACTTGCTGCAATAGGGCGTGAATCTACTCGAATTTCAATGGAATCGCGCGTTCGATATATTGCAAGCCCTTCAACTCCGCGATCACGCTTTCCGGCACCGGCGCATCCAGCCCGACAATGGCCACCGCGTCCTTGCCTGCATCTGCGCGGCCAAGGTGGAAGGTGGCGATATTGATCCCTTCCTTGGCGAACAGCGACCCGACCGACCCGATTAAGCCCGGCTGATCCTGATTGGTGACGTAGATCATGTCGCCCCTTAGATCCGTCTCGACCGAAATCCCTTTGACATCGACCATACGGGGCAGCTTGCCACCCACCAGCGTACCCTTGACCGAGCGGGTCTGTGATTTTGTCTCAACCTCAATGCTGATGAGCGTTTGATAATCGCTGCGTGTCTCGGCTTTGGTGGAGGCGACGGTAATCTCGCGTTCCTTCGCGACCTCCAGTGCATTGACCATATTGATGCTATCGAGCTTGGTCCCCAGCACCGCTTGCACGGCGGTTTGTACCAGCGGCGGATGCGGCAGGGCGGCGGCTTCGCCCTCGAATGTGATGCGAATTGCCGTAATCGCATCCTCCGTCACCTGCCCGGCAAACGAAGCCAGTTTCCGTACCAGCGCCAGATACGGCTCCAGTGTTGTCGCCTCCGATGCCGTCAGGGACGGCGCATTCAGCGCATTGGTCACGGCCCCGTCGAGCAGGTAATCAGCCATCTGTTCGGCGACTTGCAACGCCACCTTTTCCTGCGCTTCGGTTGTTGCCGCGCCCAAATGGGGCGTTACAACGACATTTGGATGCCCGAATAGCGGATTTTCCTTCGCCGGTTCATCGGCAAACACATCGAATGCCGCCCCGGCCACATGGCCCGAATCCAGCGCCGCCCGCAATGCGCCTTCATCCACGATCCCGCCGCGCGCACAGTTGATGAGGAATATGCCCTTCTTCATTTTGTTGATTGCGGTGGCGTCAATCAACCCGGCGGTATCCTTGGTTTTAGGCACATGGATCGTCATAAAATCGGCCTGCGCCAACAACTCGTCGAGTGTCACTTTGGTGATACCCATCCGCTCGGCCCGTTCTTCAGATAGGAACGGATCATAAGCCACGACCCGCATTTTCAGCCCCAGCGCGCGCCATACGACAATGGTGCCGATATTACCGACGCCGATAATGCCCAGCGTCTTGCCGGTGATCTCGGTGCCCATGAATTTCGATTTTTCCCACTTGCCTTGATGGGTTGAGGCATTAGCCAGCGGAATCTGCCGCGCAACCGCAAACATCATCGCGATGGCGTGTTCGGCGGTGGTGATGGCGTTGCCGAAGGGCGTATTCATCACGATGATGCCCTTTTGGGTGGCTTTGGGCACATCGACATTATCAACGCCGATACCCGCGCGCCCAATTACCTTCAGGTTCGTCGCAGCATCGAGGATTTCGGCGGTCGCCTTGGTCGCGGAGCGAACGCATAGGCCGTCATACTGGCCAATGACGCCTTTCAGCTCTTCGGGGGTCAGTTTGGGGGTTACATCGACATCAATGCCTCGTGCGCGAAAGATATCGGCGGCTTTCGATGACATGGCGTCGGAAATCAGCACTTTGGGTGCGGTCATTTTTTGTTTCCTGAGAATGGATTGCTGCCCCGGACTCGATCCGGGGCCTCCTTGAATGGAGTACGGTATTGAGGGAGGCTCCGGATCAAGTCCGGGGTTTACGCAGCCTTCGCCGCATACTCCCCCTTCACTGCCGCAAAGGCCCAGTCGAGCCACGGTGTCAGCGCCTCGATATCAGACGCTTCGACCGTGCCGCCGCCCCAGATGCGGAAGGAGGGCGGTGCAGAGCGATAGCCCTCGATATCAAAGGCCACACCCTCATCGCCAACCATCGTCAGCATCCGCTTTACGAATGCCCGTTGCGCGTCCTCGTCCAGCCCGTCAAAGACCGGATCAGTAACACGCACACAGATCGAGGTGGTCGAGCGGGTCGCCGGATCGACAGCCATAAACTCGGCCCAGTCGGTGCGCTCGATCCATGCCTGCATCACGTTGAAATTCGCCTGCGAGCGGGAAATCATCCCATCTAGCCCGCCGATTTTCTCTGCCCAGTCGAGCGCCACGAGGCAATCCTCGGTCGCCAGCAGCGAAGGCGTGTTCAGCGTTGCGCCCTCAAAAATCGCCTCATTCAGCCCGTCACCCTTGCGAATACGGTAGATTTTCGGAATGGCGCGATCCGGCTTGAAGCTCTCGATCCGCTCAACGGCGCGGGGACCAAGTGCCAGCATCCCATGCGCCGCCTCGCCGCCCAGCACCTTCTGCCAAGACCATGTCACGACATCGACCTTGTCCCATGGGATATTCATCGCGAAAGCCGCCGATGTCGCATCCGCGATCACCAATCCCTTGCGATTCGCCGGGATCATATCGCCGCTGGGCATCCGCACGCCGGAGGTGGTGCCGTTCCACGTCAGCACGACGTCATGGTCAAAATTCACGGTGGTCAAATCGGGCAGGTCGCCGAAATCTGCCTTGATCGTCCGCGCATTTAGTTTCAATTCGGAAGTCGCATCAACGGCCCAGTCCTTGCCGAAGGCTTCCCAGACCAGCACATCGACCGGGCGCGGGCCGAGCAGATTCCACATCGCGCATTCCACTGCGCCAGTATCGGACCCGGCCACGATGCCCAAACGCCAGTCATCGGGCATCCTCAGCATTTCTTTCGAGCGATCTATCACGAATTTTAGTTTTGCTTTTCCATCCGCCGAGCGATGCGAGCGGCCAAGGGCGGCTCCAGCAAGGTGGTTAGTCGTCCAGCCCTCGAATTTACGAGTAGGGCCAGGAGAAAAGCGCGCGTCATTAGGGCGCGAGACGGGCTTACCCGTCGCGTTCGTCGTCGTCATGGTTCCAACCTCTAGTCGGGTAGTGCGTTGCTGCACCAAGCGAGGCGACGGATAAGCCATGCACGACTAATTGTCTATGAAATACGACATATTTTTATCGGCTTGATTGGTCATTCATCGCGATCTGTGGTCCTTCGCCCGTTGTTTTCGTGGCGATCCAATCGATCAGAAGGCCCGCTATCGCGCCATCGACAACGAACCATAATGGGGAACGAAACAATCCATCCTCGCCAAAAAACCCGACCATCATCAGCGCGAGGTCGTCATACATCAGAAAGACCAGCAATAGGTTGAGCCATCCCCCCAAAAACAACCCTCTGAACCACCACGGCATTGGCAAACGCAACAACGGATGCCAGTCGAAAACGCCGAACAGGCCGATCATCGCACCCATGGTGGTGTACCAGAATAACAATCCCCACCGGAACATCGCGCCGGATTCGGGCGCAAATACCGGCATGGCTGCGAAGGCAATGATGCCGAACACAAAGCCCAGCCCCTTTGCCACAGCGATTCGTGTCATCAGCGACTTTTTCTCGAACATCTTCTTCTCCCTGCATGGAGGATAGAAACGAATGCATCGAACCCTATAATCCATATCTCGTGTATGGGGCGGTGACTATGATCTCCATCAATCCTGTCTAGGGAAATTGCCCTTGGTCTGCGCAACTGGCCTATGGCAGGGTCCGCCCCGATTTGATCCCTCTTGACCACAGATCGAATGACGAGGAGAAACCCATGACTTTTCGTTCCATCTTGGCCGCGCTCGCGCTGTCATCCCTTGCGGTCCTGCCGCTCATCAAACCAGCCGAGGCCACCATGGACTACCTTGCCGAAAACGCGAAAAAGGACGGCGTCACCGTCACCGATTCTGGCCTGCAATACGAGGTCATCACCGAGGGTACGGGCGCATCCCCTGCCGCCACCGATACGGTCGAGGTCCATTACGAGGGCACGCTGACCGACGGCACGAAATTCGACAGTTCCTATGACCGGGGCACCACCATCGAATTCCCCCTCAATGGCGTGATTCCCGGTTGGACCGAGGGTGTTCAGTTGATGAAGGAAGGCGGTAAGAACCGCTTCGTCATTCCGTCCGACCTCGCTTACGGTCCGCGCGGCATTCCGGGCGTTATCCCCGGCGGCGCAACGCTTGTCTTCATCGTCGAACTCGTCAAGGTCAAGTGATGAGCGAGCGCCCTGCAGATAAAGCCTTCATCGTAAGTTGGGATCAGCTTCACCGCGATGCCCGCGCGCTGGCTTGGCGGCTGGACGGGCAGGGCGCGGGGCCGGACGGCGCATGGAAGGCCGTCGTCGCCATCACGCGCGGGGGCATGACCCCCGCCTGCATCGTTGCGCGCGAGTTAAACGTGCGCACGGTCGATACCATCTCGATAAAATCTTACTCGCATCAGGCGCAGGGCGAGGCCGAGGTATTGAAATCGCCTGATGCGGCGATCATGGGTGATGGCGAGAATATCCTGATCGTCGATGATCTGGTCGATTCGGGCCGCACGCTTGAAATCGTGCGTAGCCTCTACCCCAAGGCCCATCTCGCCACGGTCTACGCCAAGCCCAAGGGCAAGCCGTTGGTGCAAAGCTATATCACCGAAGTCTCGCAGGATACGTGGATCTACTTCCCGTGGGACTTGGAGTTGCAATACGCCAAACCCCTACGCGGCGACGAGTGACGTGATGGATAAGGCGCTTTTCGCGGGGCAAGCCCTGCGCGTTGCGCGCACTGCAATCATCGGTTTCGGTGGTGTTGCACAGGCGCAGTGCAGCTATCTTTTATCGGAAGAATCTATCGGAGAGGGGGAAAATTCTTCTATCCTGACGGTCTTTCCCGGTATCCACGATACGCTGGGCGATGCTTGGCCGCCCCGCCTGACTGATCCCTTGCTTATCGAAGCCGTCGATGTGGCTTTGATCTTGTTCATCGACGAAAGTATTTCCTCGATTCAGCTTGTGCCGGGGCGAAAGGGCGGGGGATACATCGTTGAAACGTCGCAGAGCAGCTACTCCTTTCGTGATGTATGGCTTGAACCGGCAGACGTATTCAGCATGTAAAAGATGCAAATACTGAGTAAGCAACTTTTGAACAGTTGTGCCTTGGGTTGCATTGAAGCAACTTCGGCAATTCTATTGTTGTTCCATACAGATCGAATATATCGTGCGCCAGTTACCTCCTCTACAAGCCTTGCGCGCGTTTGAAGCAGTTGCTCGCCATGCATCTTTTAACAAAGCATCGCATGAACTGAACGCTTCGCTAGATGCGATCCAGCATCAGGTTCGTGTTTTGGAAGAACATCTGGGTCTTCTGCTCCTGCGCCGCTTTGGCGACCGCGTAGAGTTGACCCAGCAAGGTGAGCATCTGTTACCGATTACCCGGCTTTCTTTCGATGGTATCGCGCGGCAGGTTGATGAAATCAGGGGCAAACGCCCGTCGCTCATTGTCCATTGCTCAACGAGTCTCGCTCTTCGCTGGTTAATCCGGCGTCTTGGCGAGATGGAGGCTTCCTGCCCGGAAATCACGGTCAGCCTTGCCTGCGGATTATCCTTTCCGCCTGAATATAACAGCCAGTTCGACATTGATATTGTCTATGGGATGGATGGCCCGCCGGAAGACGAATCTACAGTTTTGCTTCTCGAAGAATGGATGATCCCACTTTGCTCTCCGTCGCTATTGCAATCGGCAACGATTGCTCCGGCGGATATTGTGAAACATCGGTTGCTTATCAATGCTCCTGACAAGCGCGATTGGAAGCGGTGGGCGGCTTTCGCGAATGTCGATGCTATCCGTATGGAGGATGCGTTGGGTCATGGCATGGTTTTCGACGCCGATTCTTCGGCGATAGAGACGGCCATCGCGGGGCAGGGCATCATCCTCGCCAATCTCAACTACGTGCAATCTGATCTCGAAAGCGGCGCTCTCGTTCCCGCCACGACGGTCAGGCCGTTCAAACTCGGCGCACATTATATTCTTCTCGGCGAGACGCCGTCGATGGCGGCAAAGACCTTCACGCGCTGGATTACGAAGCGTGCAGCGGAAACGGCCAGCGAGATTAGAAACGCCTATTCCCTAACGTGAGAAGGTCCGTTTCGACGTAGCGTCATGCAATTTCTCTTTCTACAGAAATAACTGTTGACATTAGGGTGCGATTCTGTAATTTCTGTCTCAACAGAAACAGGAGAAATCGTATGGTCCTCAGTGAACCCGAGAAAGCCTTCGTCCTGCATTGGGGCGAAATGGGGTCGCGCTGGGGGGTCAATCGCTCGGTGGCGCAAATCCATGCACTGCTGCATCTAGCGGGCAAGCCGCTGACGGCGGAGGAACTCGCCGGAACTCTCTCCATTGCCCGCTCGAATGTCTCCACCAGCCTCAAGGAACTTATGAGTTGGCGGCTGATCGAAACCACCAGTGTCCTTGGCGACCGTCGCGATCATTTCGTCGCCGTCACCGATGGTCTGGAGATGGCCAAGCGTATCGTAGAGGGGCGCCGCCAGCGGGAATTCTTGCCAACACTCTCGGCTCTTGATGGCATGGTGCAGGATGCAAAAGCCGACAAAGCCACCCCTCGCCAATCCGCCGAACGTATGGAATCGACACTCCAACTGATGCAACAGGCCGATGACTGGTATCGCGAGATGGCGGGTCTGTCGCCAAAGGTCCAATCTGGCCTCCTGCGCATGGGCGCGCGCATCGCAAAACTGCTGCCGGGAGGCACAAAGGACTGAACGCGACTTAAAAAATTTGTTCATTAATTTCTCTCTATACCGAAATGACTGACTAAGGAGAACTACTATGATGCTCACCCTCGTAACCCTCGCCTTCGGTTGTGCCCTCGTGCTGGCGCTATCCGCGCTCCTGCTCGAACTGGGCAAAGAGTGTCGCCGCTGTCCGATCGCTGGTCCGTCGGCGGGCGCAGCGACCCTCGGCGTAATCGGTGCTTTTAGCTCGATGGGTATTGGCGTCGTCGCTCTATTCGCCGCCTTTGCCGGTGAGTTGATGCTCGGCAGCCTACCCACCTCCCTCGTCGCGGTTGGCGGCGCGGCGGTGACGCTCGGCATCGGCTTCAGCATCGCCGCTACCACCCTACGCGATGCCCTGACCCGTGCGCGGCGCGAGGTGCGTGAGGACGAGGCGGCTGGCCTGCACCGGGTGGCGGCATGACCGCCCCCGATGCGCAGTGGAATGTCTGGAAGCGCGACGTGTCTATGCTTCCGGCGATCCCGGCTGTCCCGGCGGGGCGGCTCGTTCCCGCCATTCGCAAGCGGGAACCGGCGGCTGGTCCTCTTGCCCGCCCGCCCTTCGCCCCGGATGCGAGCCACATCATCCGCTTCTGGCTCGCCGGACCGCTGACGCTGTTCCTGTCCATCCCGCTGCTGGGTGCGGGCCTGTTCGGAGCGCCCGCCATGCTCCCCGGCATGGTCCTCGCGTGGCGGATGCTGCGCTCGGGTCGGGACGAATACCATGATTTCGCAAAGGGCGGCTTGAAGATTGGTATCGCCGCATTGCTCATCACGATCCCGTTTGGCCTCACCATCATTTTCGCTTTCGGCCTGCTGTTCGGCCCGCTCATGGCGGTTATTTTCCGCGCTATCGCCGGAAGCTGGCGACCGGCAACATTGCCCATTGTTTCGCCATCCACGACCATGCCTGACCTTGCGCGCATCCCCCGCACCGCGTAAGTCGCGTTGACTCCGGCGGGCGCATCCATCATCTAGCGCCCGTCCGATCCATCCGCACGCCCCCGGAGGCACCATGGCCGTTGTCATTGTCGAATCCCCCGCAAAAGCCAAGACCATCGAGAAATATCTCGGCAAGGGATTTGAGGTCCACGCCTCCTATGGCCATGTCCGCGATCTGCCCTCGAAGGACGGCTCTGTCCTGCCCGATAATGATTTTGAGATGAAATGGGAGACGGGCGACGAACGCTCCCGCAAGCAACTCAAGGCCATCGCCGATGCGGTCAAGGGTACAGACAAGCTAATCCTCGCAACCGACCCCGACCGCGAAGGCGAGGCGATCTCGTGGCATCTGCTCGAAGCCTTGCGCAAACGCCGCTCCCTCAAAAAAGATGTGCCGGTTGAGCGTGTCGTCTTCAACGCCATCACCAAGACCGCCGTGCTCGACGCGATGAAGAACCCGCGCGATGTCGATATGCCGCTGGTTGAGGCGTATCTCGCTCGCCGTGCGCTCGACTATCTGGTAGGGTTCAATCTCTCCCCCGTCCTCTGGCGCAAGCTGCCCGGTGCCAGATCGGCGGGCCGCGTCCAATCCGTTGCCCTGCGTATTGTTTGCGAGCGCGAGACGGAGATCGAGCAATTCAAGCCCCGCGAATATTGGAGCGCGCGCGCCCGCTTTGCCACGCCAAAAGGCGCGGATTTTGAGGCTCGCCTGACCACGCTTGACGGCAAAAAACTCGAACGCTTCGACATAGCCAATGAAGCGGATGCGACCCGCGCCATTGCCGCCATCGATGCCCGCGATTTTGCCATCACCACCGTCGAGGCAAAGCCTGCGACCCGCAATCCTTCGCCCCCCTTTATGACCTCCACGCTACAGCAGGAGGCCAGCCGCAAGCTGGGCATGGGCGCGAAAGGCGCGATGCAGGTCGCCCAGCGTCTCTACGAACAGGGCTTTATTACCTACATGCGAACCGATGGTCTCGACATGGACCCCGATGCCGTGAAGCAGGCACGCACGACCATCGACGACCGCTACGGCAAGGATTACGTTCCCGGAAAACCGCGCGTCTATAAATCCAAAGCCAAGAACGCGCAGGAAGCGCATGAATGTATCCGCCCGACTGATTTCTCGAAGGTGCCCAAAGACACCTCTTTATCGGGCGAGGAACTGCGCCTTTATGAGCTGATCTGGAAGCGCGCGATATCTTCCCAGATGGAGAGCGCACGGCTTGAGCGCACCACGGTCGAAATCGCCAGCCCCGACAAAAAGGTCGGCTTCCGTGCCACGGGTCAGGTCGTCAAATTCGACGGCTTCCTCGCCGTCTACGAGGAAGGCAAGGACGACGCCGCCGACGAGGACAGCCGCATCCTGCCGCCCATGGCAAACGGTGACGCGCTGAAAAAAGTCGCGGGCGCGATGCAGGCCGATTTCCAGAAATCCGCCCCCGAAGATGGCGAATTGGTCGAGAAATCCGATGCCAAGACCGGCCTGACCGCCATTCTCTCAAAGGATGAAAGCGCGCTGGCCACCCAGAGCTTCACCCAGCCGCCGCCCCGCTTTACCGAGGCGAGCCTCGTAAAACGCATGGAAGAACTGGGCATTGGCCGCCCCTCCACATACGCCTCTATCATCTCGGTTATTCAGGATCGCGGGTATGTCTCCAAAGACGGAAACCGCCTGATTGCCGACGATAAGGGGCGGCTCGTGACGGCGTTCCTCGAAGAATATTTCCCCAAATATGTCGAATATGATTTCACCGCCGATCTGGAGGAGGAACTCGACACCATATCCGCCGGGAATGCCGATTACAAAAAACTGCTGTCCAAATTCTGGATCGAGTTTTCCAAGGCCGTCGAGGAAACCAAGGAACTGCGCACCCGTGATGTGCTCGACGCAATCAACGACGCGATGGCCGATCACGTCTTCCCCGACCGGGGCGATGGTGCAGCACCTCGCGCTTGCCTGATCTGCGGCAAAGAAGGGCGCGATGGTGGTACGCTTTCCATCAAGACCGGCAAGTTCGGCGCGTTTATCGGGTGCTCGAATCATCCAGAATGCAAATTCACACGTCCCTTTGGTGTTTCGGCGGAGGAGGCCGAAAAACAGGCCGCGCAGGCGGTTGACGAGGTGCTGGGAACTGATCCCAAAACCGGCAAACCCGTCAACCTGCGTTCGGGTCGCTTTGGTCCCTATATTCAGCTTGGTGAGCCGGAGGTCGAGAAGGAAGCGAAGGGCAAGACGAAGGCCAAGATGACCAAACCGCCCCGTTCCTCGCTGCCCGCCGGTGTCACGCCCGAAAACATCGATCTGAAGATGGCGCTGAACCTGCTGTCCCTCCCCCGCGAGGTTGGCCTCCATCCCGAAGACAACGAGCCGATTACGGCGGCCATTGGTCCCTATGGTGCCTATGTGAAGCACAACAAAACCTACGCGAACATGCCCGAATGGCAGGATGTGTTTGAGGTGGGCTTGAACCGCGCCGTAGATCTGATCGCCGACAAAATCGCCAATCCCGGCAAGGGCCGGGGCCGCGCCGCCGCCAAACCGCCGCTCAAGGAGTTGGGCGAACACCCCAAGGAGGGCGGCGAGATGAAGGTGTTGGAGGGTCGTTTTGGGCCGTATGTTAAATGGGGCAAGGTCAATGCCACCATTCCAAAAGGCACAAAGCCCGAAGACGTAACCGTCGACATGGCAGTTGAGATGATTCAGAAGAAGCTAGACAAGAAAAAGTGATTGCGCGAATTGCGATGCTCCTGAATCGCAAAGCGCCTTGTTTTGCGCGGCATATGGCTCAGATTTATCACCAACGGCGATAGAGTGGCTTTCGGCAATCCTTAAACTTTATCTTTTATCACTTCAGCGATTGAATTTCGCGGAGTGGACCCATGATGGAAAAAAGACTCACGGTTGCATTTTGGGCCGCATTGCTCGGTATAGCAGCATGGCAATCGCCAAATTGGTGGCAATCGGCAACTGACCCCCGTGTTGATAATGATCCTGTGCCGCCCATCGCCTCAGCGCCTGCCCAGCCAACGGGGCAGCTAGGCCCGCGCCGTACGAAACCTGCCGGATCGAACATGCCCTACAAAATCGACCTGCGCGATGCAAAGCAAGTCGCCGAGTTCTTCCCTAGCCCCGAAGCGGCGGAAGAGGGGGCGACTTTGTCTGCGAATGCGCCCGGTAATGCGGGGCCATTCGATGCTGATGGCATGCTCATCATGCCCATTGATCTGGGGCAGCAGCATTAAAGCGAATTGCGATTACCCTGAATCACCAAGCGCCATGTTTCGCGCGGCTTGCAGCGCGAAACATTGATCATAATTATCGCAAGCCGCTGAAATAGCTAACAATATTCATTTTAGAAAAGACGTATACGGATTAAATGCCCGCAATACAGCCTTTTCTACCCTCCCCCAAATTTCGGTTCCGCCAGTGCAATCAGGGCCAATTCGTGACAATCGGCGAGGATATCGTCGATTTCGCGTTTTCCATGTGACTGGAATCCCGGAGGTCGCCCCGGTCGCATGGGCCGGATTGGTCTTTCCTGCCGCGCATAGCGCCCGGCCAACCGTCGTGCCTGCTTCTGGATATCGGCGAGCGCATGGAGCAACGCTTCCAGCCGCCGCCGCAACCGCGCCGTCGACATTCTATCATCGGGTGATGGTGGTGTGCGGCGAGAGGGTTTTTCATCCAACCCGTCAAAGAATCGCACATTCGGCCCATGACCGGGCGTCCTACGCCGTTTTGGGTTGATGCTTCTGCGTGGATCGAACAGCGCGAAACACGGCACACGCCCGCCCGCATTCGATCCTTTCGCAATTGGTGCAGACGGTGCCGACCGCCGCGCCCTTGGCGTCACGACCAAATCCCGTGCAGCAACCGCAATCAACCGCCGTACCGCCGCTTCGGCGGGTCGCAGCACAGCAAACAACCCTGCAAGAACTACGCGCGTGACCGTTTCACTGTCACCCAACCGCACCGTAATCGCCGCCAGCACCCGCAACAGCGCGCGCTTCTGAACATCAATGCAGAGGGGCCAGTCGTAGGAAATGGGGGATGCTCCTTGAAAAACAAATCAAGAACATTTATCCGCATCAAAACCCAAATGTCAACCGTGCGCTACTTCCATGGCATCATCACCCTCGCCCCGTGATCCACCCACCACCAAGCACGCGCGATCCTTCCGCCGCGTAGAACACACAGGCCTGTCCCGGCGCGACGCCGTTTTCCGGCTCGCTCAGATACGCCACCGCATTCCCCTTCGCCCCCGGCACCACCCGTGCGGGCGTCGGCGGGCGGGTCGAGCGCACTTTGACGGCCACGTCCCAGCCTTCCGCCGGACAATCGCCAAAATCCCCATCACCCAGCCAGTTAATCTGATGCAGCCGCACCTCGCTTGTGCCCAGCGCCTCGCGTGGTCCAACGATGACCTGCCGCTTATCCGCATCCAGCTTCACCACATAAAGCGGATCACCACCCGAAATCCCAAGGCCGCGCCGCTGTCCAATCGTATAGTTCAGCACGCCCGAATGTTCGGCCAGCACCCGCCCGTCCAGATGCACCACATCCCCCGGTTGTGAGGCACCGGGCCGCAGTTTCTCGATCACATCCGTATAGCGCCCTTCCGGCACGAAGCAGATATCCTGACTATCCGGCTTATCCGCCACCGCCAGCCCATATTTGCTGGCCAGCGCCCGCGTCGCCGCCTTATCGGGTAGCCCGCCCAGCGGAAAGCGCAGATAATCAAGCTGTTCGCGCGTCGTTGTGAACAAGAAATAGCTTTGATCCTTGGCCGCATCCGCCGCACGGTGCAGTTCTGGCCCGTTCGGTCCTTCCATCCGGCGGATATAATGCCCGGTCGCCAGACAATCGGCATCCAGATCACGCGCCAGATCCATGAGGTCGCGAAATTTCACCCGCTCGTTGCATCGGATACAGGGAATCGGTGTCGCTCCGGCCAGATAGGCATCGGCGAATTCATCCATCACTGCTTCGCGGAATAGATTCTCGTAATCCAGCACATAATGTGGAAACCCCATCAATGCTGCGACCCGGCGCGCATCGTGAATATCGGCCCCTGCGCAGCACGCCCCTTTTTTTGCGAGCGCGGCCCCGTGATCGTAAAGCTGCATCGTCAACCCGATCACGTCGAATCCGTCTTCTTTCATCATCGCCGCGACGACGGAGGAGTCCACCCCGCCAGACATGGCAACGGCCACCCGCGTATTGGCGGGCGGTTTAGCAAAGCCAAGGCTATCGGGCGCGGTGGGGGCAATATTGTCCTGCATGGCAGGGATATCGCCCCTCCCTCGTCCCTCGTCAAGCGGGGCGCGCATAAACAAGGTGCCATAGGGTAACGTTGGCTTCTGGCACCCGCTTTGAATCGGTTAAAGGAAATGGTTACTGAGAGAATCGGTTAACATGTTTAAAACGCTGGCTTTTTCCGATTTGTTAGAAAGTCTCGGCTACAGTGACCCCTACGATAGACACACCGGGTAGGGCGATGACCGATACGATCCCAGTAAGACCACGCTCCGTAATAGGGCCGGACGGTCAGCGCCTCACGCGCCATGACCTGCCCCCCGCAGATACGAAGCGGTGGGTGATCCGGCGCAAGGCCGAGGTCGTTGCCGCTGTGCGCGGCGACCTGCTCTCGCTTGATGAAGCCTGCGAATATTATAATCTCTCCGCAGAAGAATTCGAGTGTTGGCGCAAGACCATCGACCGCCATGGTATTCAGGGTTTACGCACAACCCGCATCAAGAAATACCGGCCCCATCAGCTATGATGGGGCTGCTGAAGCGCAAGGAACCGATCATTGCCTACGGGGATGAGGTCGAGGCACCGGCGCTGACAGGGGCCGTACGCACGCGCCGCCGTGCGCCCACGGGTGATTTGACCCGTAGCATTCGCAAAGATCAGTCTAAAGGCTCGCTTGACCGTATTCGCCGCTCATTGGCGCTGTCGCCTGCGACATTTGAGGCGATTTCCGTTGAGCTTCTGTCCCATGGGGGACCACTACTCGGCACCGATGTCATTGAGGCGGCTATGCGCGCCCTCTATGATTACGAGCCGCTCGGCGCGATGATGTCCCGGCCGATTATCCTTGTAGGCGGCGAGAAATGCGCGCGGATGCGCACGGCGCTCGCCTTATCGCAGAAAATTCAACGAACCGGTCGATGCGTCGCGCTCTATTCGCTGCTGGAGGGTGCTTACGACGAGCCACAGGCGACATATCGAGGGGGGCTTGATATCTTGCATCTGGGCAGCACTGATAGCTGTATAGATGCCGTGCGTGTCAAAGACCCCGCCGATCTCGCCATCGTCGATGCCTCTTGCCTTACCTTAGGGCAAGAGGGCGCAAAGTCTCTCGCCATGCTCTCGATGAGCATCGGTGCCGAGGTCGTCTTTGTCCATGACGAGGTGACGCCTCTGCCCGCTGCGGAGTTCTTATCCGGTATCGAGCGCGTAATCATGACGGGGCGGCCCGGACCACAACGTTTCGGCGCGCTTCTCGATGCGGCCCGTACGCATCATTGGGCTTTTGCGGGGCAATGCACGCCCCATGGAATCTTTTATCCCATAACCCCCGCAATGATCGCTGACCGCTTCGCGCTCGCAGTACATCACAATGAAGCGCATTCAGGTTAAGCCATAGAGCGCCCAGCATTGCGCAAATTGCTATAAGGCACCTCTGAAAACCTATGCACTGAAATCCTGAATTTATCTAGCAAAATCAGTGCAAGAAAATCCCCTCATATGAGTTTCCAAAGATGCCTTATAGAGTGTCTGTTCTTTGGGAATAGCATAATCGGCGTCTTTACAGAGACGATTGTATCATACCTCGCTCAAATAGCGAACCTTGTTGAAAACAAAGATTTATTTGCTCAGGCAGTGCTAGTGGATAGACCGAGACATTTGAGTCCCAGTTCTGGAAAACAGACGTTTGATGTACGCTACTCAAATGTCGAGATAAGTTTATCCACCAAACCAAAATCTAGTGGGTTCGTTTCGTTGGAAACAATCCACTAGCCGCTGGAATTAACCTCAGACTCGTCGAATTTGCGCTCTACCCCCGAAAAATTCAACGAGCAGGCGATCTGAGTTTTGATTCTAGATCACTGGGCCGCGCACTAAATTTTTCCGCGAAATACCACTTCAAAGGTTTCTCCAACACGTCTTCTAGAGATGGCGTTGTTGCATAGAATATTGCTTTAGAATCAAAACACTATTCCAAAACCAAATGGAAAATCGCGGTATTGGATGCCGCAAATTATGCTACTGCATTGATAATGATGAAAAAATCCATGTAGCAACGCCTCTAGAGATAGTTAACCTACTAGAATTTATTCATTTTCTCGATTTGGCACAATAATGATTGCAAGCCTAACGTAATGCTGCTTATATTCACGGTCTGATAGAAAGTGTTAGAAGTAAAGTTTTTGAGTTATTCGTAGTTGGGTGTTTCGTATGAGTACACATGAGCGAATGATGCGCATTTTACGGATCGCTTCATGGTTGCTGGTAATCGCTGTGCTGCAATCCTGTGGGGGCACCGTCAATGCTGAGACTTGTATGCGGGTAGATGTGGCGGGAACCGGCTCTTCAAAGCTGGCCATGAGCGATTCCATTGCTTATCTCGCCCGTGAGAATGGAACAGCGGTGCATCCCGTTAGGATTGCTACTGATGATACCTTGTCAGTAGAGGCTCCGCTTTTGCTCGCCGCGCTCGATCCTGACGGCGCAGACCTTCGTGTCGATGACATTGTGGCCGAAGGGGATCATTTGATCGTTGCCACCCGTCAGGCCGGTCGTTCAGACACTCGGCCTCAGCCCGGCCCTGTTCTGGCTGTAAGCACGGAGGTGGGCAATGCGGTTAGGCTAGCACAACCAGTTACTTGGCCGGTGGGGTTAGCAACATCTAACGAGACCATCGCCGTTGGGTCTCGATCTGGGGCTGCGGGCGATAACATGCTCGTCACGCTGCACACCGCCACAGGGCGCGAGATAAATCGTATCGAACGCGCCGGATGGGGGATTGTCGCCACACCTGTTGCCGTGGCCATGCTCGACGGAACCCTCGTTGTCGGCAATGTCCTCAATGGCTCGTCGGGCACTCTTCATTTATTTAATGCCCAGAGCGGCACGTCCGGCCCCATGATCTCATCGCCCGATCTTGGCGGAGGACGGGTTGGGTGGTCCGTAGGCTTGCTGGATACGTCCGTGGTCGCATCCCAGACCTTAGGAGTCGGCTCACTCAACACCGTGGTGACCGATCGCAGCGGCGCGGTATTGATGCAACTTGACACTGGTGGGCGAATTTCGGCGCACGGTCAGCATTTCGCAATCGCTCAGTCTGAATCCCCCGATCTAGAGCGCGCGCAGCAGGTAAGCCTCTGGCGTGTCAATGGAAACAACACTGTCCTTGAGAAGACCTGGCGCGGTGCGCAGGCCGTGGCTCTCGCGTCAACGCGCGTCGCTCTTGCTTATCCTGACCAGGAAACTATCCGACTTTGCATTGAAGATCTGAACTAAGGCCCGTTGGGTCCATGTCATTGAGAACCAAGAGGACTCGCTATGAGTGTTATCGGTACCGACTCCCGCGCTTCCACCAACGCCTTTGGCGAGTTTCCGCTATCTGTTGCAACGACGGTCGATGTCGGCTTTGCGGCACCTTGGGGGTCAGGGATCATCATCGGTCAAAACCATGTCCTGACCGCCGGTCACGTTGCGTTTGATGTCGGCTTCGGTGGCATACTCACGCCCCAGCGCGTGGTTAGAAGCGCCAATGAGGACGCGCTAACATCGCGTCAGATTGGGAACTCTGCTGACCCTGCGGCGAACGTAACGAACCAAAATTTTCTCAAAGGATACAATGTAGGAACCGCGCGGTCGGATGATATCGCACTGCTCACCACCTCGACGCAGATGATCGATTCGGGGCGCGTCATCGGGCTGACCGCATTTATCGATCCCGACGACGCGAACGGCCTGACTGTCGATCTTGCCGGGTATCCGGGTGATATCAATAATGGGCGCGATCTGGTCTCCGCCCCTGCAGACAATGTCGAGGAAACCCGGTCCAACGGACGGTTTTTCTACGATATCGACACGGCAGGAGGGCAGAGCGGCAGCGGCGTCTGGCACACCCTAGAAGGGGATACGCAGATTCGCGCACTCGGCGTTCACACCCACGGAACCGGACAGTCTGCACTGGTTGCCGCCCTGCCTTTCATCGGCAGGCATAACGGTGGGACGCTGATTACCCAAGATGTCTACGACGGTATTGCGGCTCAGATGGCTGCCGACATTGGTTCTACCTCGCTGGCAGTCGAGGCCGAGAGTCTGCCGGAAAACGCCATCGTTGGATCGGACAGCGACGATGTGGTTCTTGGCAGCTGGCGCAAAGAGCGCATCCTCGGCAATGAAGGCGATGATCGTCTGGCTGGCGGTGGAGCAGATGATCGGATCGAAGGGGGTGAGGGCGTCGACCAAGCGTTGTTCTCTGGTCTGATTACCGAATACGATATCACAATCTCCGACGATAGTGGTCCCAACTTCAGTATCGTGCACGCGCGTGGATCGATGGCGGACGCAACGGATACGTTGACCGGTGTCGAATTTGCAGTCTTTGAGTACGTTGATGCCGATGCCCTTGGGACTACTGGGTATGGAACCGACGATGATGGTGATCAGTTCTTCGTGCCGCTGCAGGTCGATCCAGACGATCCGACCAAACTCAAAGATGGTCCGTTGCTGGACCCTGAGGTTGCCAATGTTGATGTGCTGGACAGTGCGGGCGAGACTATCGGCAGTCTGTCGGCAGAGATTCCGGCTTTCATGTTCGATGGGGATGTGGATTACACCCTCAATATCGGAGCGGAAGACAGCGCCCTCTATAATTTCGTCTACATCGTGGACAGCTCTGGCTCGATGTTCGGAACCAATATCGAGGAAACGAAAGCGGCCTATGCCACGCTAACGCAGTCATTGATCGATCAGGGCGTCGCAGCCCGCGCAAACTTTGCCGTCGTTGATTTTGATAGTAGGGCAACGTTATTCGATGGACTCACCGCACAGCAGGCAATTAGCACGGTCAACGGTCTGAGCGCAGGTGGCGGCACCAGTTTTGGCCCCGCATTGTCAACGGCAGAAGGTTGGTTTGAAGGACTTAGTAATGTTGGAAACGCAACCAACATCGCCTATTTCCTGTCGGACGGGTTCGGCAGCGGTGCGAGTGCAGATCTGCAACTTGTCAACGAAGGCCAAGATGACGAAGCCGCCGTGGATGTGCGGGCCTTCGGTATCGGCAGCGGGGCTGATCTTTCCAGCCTAAATACCATCGACAGCGATAGTGCTGTGCTGCTAGCCGACCCCTCAGACTTGACCGATGCGTTTTCGGTTTCCGGTGTCGATCCCTCCACCATCGAGCGCATCGACGTAAAGCTCGACGGAACGGTGGTTGATACCATCCAAGCTTCGGCTCTGACAGATACGCCGCTTGGGCTGACCTACGAAGGCAGCATCGACGATCTAACCGTGACGCGCACCGCCGAGAACATTGTTTCCTTCGATGTGGTCTTCAACGATGGTACCCCGACCGCGACACTAACGACCAAGGTTACGACGGGACAGAGCGAGGTTCGGACCCAGAGTGCGGATGGTACTCGTGAAGTCGTAACCTTCAGTGTTGTCCAAAGTGATTTTGTCGGCGGCAGTGAGAGCGCCGTGATCAACGCCAACGATCTGGATAACACCATTACCCTGAGCGCGGACGACAATAGCATTCGCGGCAACGGTGGTAATGATACCCTTGTTGTCACCGGCGACCGGAATGTGATCGATGGCGGCGAAGGCACAGATACAGCGGTATTCGACGGCGATGCTGCTAGCTTCGGTGGCGTTGTCCGTACTGGCGAGCTCGTAACCGTTGGTGGGTCGAATACGCTGCTCGACGTGGAGTTGGTTCGGTTCGATGACGCGCTGATCGATGTTGCCACCTTCGGTGAAGTGGCGGAACTAAACCTCGGAACCCCGGTGGTGACGGTGGCCGAAGGTGATGCACAAGCGGAGATCGTCGTTACCCTTACGAACCCGGTACTTGAAGACGTAACCGTCAGCTTCGCGACCCGTGATCGAACCGCGCGGGACGGTAATGATTTCGTTGCGGCACAGGGCGACGTGGTAATTGCGGCAGGCGATACCGAAGCGCGCTTTACAGTTGAGCTATCGTCGGATTCTGCCGCCGAGGAGCGCGAACGCTTTTTCGTCGATGCTACGGTCACGGGTACTGCACGGTTCAGCGATGGCAAGACCACTGCCAGCGCACAAGTGCTAATTGAGGACGACGATACACTCATTGCCATTACTCAGAGCGAGACCGTGGCCCAATACGTCGAGGGCACGGGAACAACTTCGGTTCAAGCGATCACTGTCGAACGATTTGGCGACGTTAGTGAGGCTGATACCGTATCATTGGTGGTCACTCCCAGCGGGGATAATCCGGTATCGGCAGACGATTTCGACGGTGGCCTGCCGAGCGGTAACATTTCCTTCGCTGCGGGCGAGTCCGCAAAGACTCTGACCTTTTCTTTTAACGCCGATGATGTGATCGAACAGGACGAAACCTTTGAAGCCGCGCTCTCGGCAGTATCTGGAAACGGGACAGTATTAACTGACGCGGTACTCTTCACGGTGGCCGATGATGACGGGCCTGATGACCTAGTTGGCGAAGATATAGAGATCGATGGCACCGAGGAGGTCGATACTCTGACGGGCAATAGACTGGACAATATCATTACTGCCCGCGCTGGTAATGATATAATTTCCGGGCGTCAGGGAGCGGACATTATTTCGACCGGTGCTGGTGCGGATACAGTGACCGATACTCCTGCCGATCTCTATGGTGACATCATCAGGGATTTCGGACTCGAAGATCGTATCATCTTTAAGGATGTGCAGGTCAAGCGTAGCGATATCTCCTTCGATCAAAGCACAGGTATTCTGGGTGTCGATGCGGATGGTGATGGGGTAGAGGATGGGTCACTGACCCTGGAAGGTGATTTCAGCGGCGGCAACTTCATGGCCGTCAACGTCGGAACTGATACTGCCCTGACCTATGAGACCTTGCTACCCAACCTAGTCGAGCAAGAAGCCGTCGCGGCAGAGGTGGTAAACGGCATTAATAATCAGGAGTTCTTGACTGGGGACGGTGTCACCAACTTTAACGTGAGCCTGAGCGATCAGGCTGACGCGGGCTTCGTAAACGTCTTAGGTGTCTATGAAGTTACCGATAGCGGAGAGATCGTTGACGCACGGCTCCTGTCGAATAACGCAAAAGTAGATGGCGGTCGTTCAGTATCGATCACGGGGGTCGAGGATGGCAATCGCCTCGGATTTTTCATCGTTCAAGATGCAGCAGAATGGGCTAATGCGCTGGCGGCGACGGATACGATTTCCTTCATTACCACCGATGGGACTGGGGCGACGATCAATGACGGGGCGGCGGTGGCGCTGGCTGTGGACGGTATTGATGCAGGCCAGCAGGTGTTCCACAGCTTCGACCAAACGCTGAACAGCGATGGTATGGAGCATGTGCTTTCAGGTGTCGATACAGAAGGGGAGTACATCACAATCGGATTCGAAGATCTGCTCGGTGACGGCGACCGTGATTATCAGGACGTGTTGTTCGATGTCGATCTTGTATAAAAACAACTGGCCTTGAGCCTACTGGGTGTACATCTCATCAATGTTACAATGAGTATGGTCTCGATGTCCTGTCGAACCTCCTTGCGCCAGAGCCAAAACCGCTTCTGAGCGATGCTTAAAGCGAATTGCGATCATTCTGAATCACCAAGCGCCATATTTCGCGCGGCTCTTGGCGTGAAATATGGCTCAGGTTCATCGCAACTCGCTATAATCATATCGAGTTTTATCCAGCCAATCCGCGTAATTCTTCCAGTACTGCATCTGAAACCGCAAGCCCGTCCTTCGCCGCCGTTTCCCGTTTCGCCATGCGAGACGACCCCGGCAGGCGCACGCCGTCCTGTGCCAACATTGCACCGGTCAGCGCCTCCATTCGGTCGAGGAAGCCTTCGCCAGCGGTTGCCCGCATGTCGATAGCGATCAGCAATTGCCCCACATCGGGCGGCCCGCCCTCGGCATTCAGGAACGATGTCGCCTCAAAGCCAAAGCGTCCCCCCGTCAGCGCGGCGGCCATCACCTCGACCATTAACGCCAACGCAGCCCCCTTCGCATCGCCCATCGGCACCATCGACCCGGCCAACCCGGCCTTGGCATCGGTCGTTGGATTGCCGCCCGCATCCAGCGCCCAGCCTTCCGGGATCGCTTCGCCTTTCTTCGCAGCGGCCATTACCTTGCCTCGTGCCACGGTCGAGAGCGATAGGTCGATCACCAGTGATTCTGCATCCCGGCGCGGCGCGGCAAAAGCGATAGGATTGGTCCCGAATAGCGGCTTTGACCCGCCCCAAGGGGCCATCGCTTCGGGCGTATTGGCGAATAGCAGCCCTATGCACCCCCGATCCGCCAGTCGCTCCACATGCCGCCCTGCTTGCCCGCAATGGTGTGAGCGGCTGATAGTGGCGGCGGCGATGCCCGTTTCGGCGGCGGCGGCGGATACTGCATCTATCGCCAGATCGAAGGCAGGAAAGGCAAACCCATGCCCCGCATCCACGGTGATCCAACCGGGCAGGGCGCGCTCGACCATCGGTTCGGCATCGCCCACCACCTTGCCCACTTTCACCTGCGCGCAATACGATCCGACCCGGTTCAGCCCATGCCCCGCCTGCCCGTCAATCTCCGCCCCGACCAGCGCGCGTGCCACGCTTATCGCATTCCCCGGCGCACAGCCGCTCTCGATTAGGGCATTCGCGACCAGCGTTTCGACGTCTTCGGTGGATAGATTGGGCATAGTAGACCTTTCGGATGTTCCGTCATTGCTGCGGAAGCTGGAATCTCCCCCGAAGATGCCCGTTTTTACGGGCATGACAACAGGCTATTCGATTACAAGCACCCGCGCGGCACGTCCTCGCTTACTTCGCGCTCCGCTACCATCGCATCGCCTTCATACGCGGTCGTCTTTCGCCATAGCCGGAACGCCTTCGTATCGGCAGTCATCCGGTTTTCCGTTACGATCCGCACGGCCCAGCCCTCCCGCTCGAAAGTGAACTCCCATTGCGACCAGTGATCCGCGCTGAGTGGATCGTCTGGGTGGATCGAGAATCGCTGTGTCACTGTCGAGCCATCCATCAAGCCATGCACGCGGTCATGCGCTTTACCAAAATCGTCGAAGGTTTCCAGTACAAGCGTCCCATCCTTCTCAGTTCGCCTCTCTGTCCGACTATCCGGCGCGCGTAGCATCTCAGCATCGCGCATAGGATAGTCGCGCGGTGGGGGTGGCCCGTCGATATCCTCGCCAGCGACCCGATGCGGCAAGGTCAGTGCGCAGCCATCCAGATGCAGTGTCACGGTCGCGTCCTCCGGCGAAGGCCATATCACCGGCCAGTACCCGGTCGAAACGGCCAACCGCAACCGATGTCCCGCCCGTAGATGATAGCCACATTCGTTCAGCGAAACACTTGCCTCATATCGCCGCCCCGGTTCCAGCTGTGCCGGGTTCTCATGCCCCGCATGGTGGCACAGGTTGAATGCGCGATAGCTGATCCGAACACTCGTCCCGTCCGGGGCCACGTCGCAGAGCCGCAGACAGACTTGCGCCACCGGATTGTCGACCGAAAAAGCCAGCCGCGCCTCCGCCCGCCCCAGCATGTCCATCGGTTCGTGCAGCGGCATCGTGTCGAAGCAGGCCGAGGCGTCGTCGTCCACGGCCTGATTGGTCGCTAATTCGTTCTCGATCCGCATCCCGACACAGAAATAGGCCGATGCTGCCCCCACCGTTTGGGGCGAGCGCACAGTAATCGTTCCGCCGCTATTCTCAGTCGTCAGCGTGCCATTCCCGAAGCGCAATTCCAGTGACTCAATGGTCCCGCCATCCACCCATCGCCCCGGTCTGTGCCGATAATTTGCCGAGGGCGGATCGTAATCCATCAGATATGCGCGAGTATCGGGCATCGCGTCGGCCCCATTCGCCTTACCCTTCAGCCAATGGTCAAACCAGCCGATGACCTCGCCATGGAAATCCGCCGGATTTGTTTTTGCGATATGTGGATACTTGTGCTCCCACGGTCCGATCAGCGCCTTGGCGGGCGCATCGAGGTTCGCGACTAACGCGCGCGGCGCATTGACATAGGCATCTGTCCACCCGCCCAAGGCCAGTACCGCCGCCTCGATCCGCGAATAATCCTCACAGACCGAGCCATGTTTCCAGAAATCGTCGCGTGCGTGATGACGCAGCCAATCGGCCCCCATCATCGGTAGCGTGTCGATCCGCTCCAGCCATCGCTCGCGCCAGTCATCGCGTAGGGCCGGGTCCGGCGGGCGGGTGTTATAGGCGTGCATCTGCCCCGACCAGTTGAAATTATCCGTCAGCAAGCACCCGCCCATAAAATGGATGTCATCGGCATAGCGGTCCACGGTCGAGCATACCGTGACGATGGCCTTCAGCGCGGGCGGGCGACGATAGGCCAACTGCAAGCCGTTGAAGCCGCCCCAGCTAATCCCAATCATCCCCACATTGCCGTCGCACCAATCCTGCGCCGCAACCCATGCGATTACGGCCTCACCATCGGATAATTCCTGTTCGGAATATTCGTCGTCAAAAATTCCATCGCTATCCCCGGTCCCGGCGATATCGACGCGAATGCAAGCATAGCCTTCGGCGGCAAAGATCGGATGCGTTGTCGCATCCCTCGGCGCGGTCCCGTCCCGCTTGCGATAGGGCAGGTATTCGAGAATCGCGGGCGCAGGCGCGTCATCCTTCGGCAACCAAATCTTCGCCGCCAGCCGCCGCCCGTCTGGTAGGGGCAGCCACAGATGTTCGGTAATGCGAATGGTCATGGGCGATACTCCTCAAATTCCGATACGATGTTCTACGGAAGAGGCATGCCTTGCTATAACTATTTGCGATAAACCTGAGCCATGTTTCGCGCCAAGATTTGCGCGAAACATGGCGCTCGGTGATTCAGGGTAATCGCAATTCGCCTTAGTGTTACCGAAAACACACATGAGTGCTTGAATGTTGCGTTCATGTGCACTCTCAGGTTGAATACAAGCGCGTGGCTTTCTAATGCGTATTCCGTGGTCCAGACGATCCCTGCGCTTTGTGCGCGGACAAGTTCGTCCCTTATAAACCGTGCTTCACTCGAAGCCCACCAGACCGCCCCGCCGGTTCGCTCACCGGATTGGGGCATTCCAGAAAACCTGACCACGCCGAGCGATCCCGCAACCCCTAGCCCTCTCGCGCCCTATGCGCGGGTCGCGGCCATGCGCCGCGTATTACAGCGAATTGCGCAAATCGCTACAACGAAGGAAACCCAATCGACGAATGAAGGAGGATACTGTCATGCCCAATCACACCAGACCAAAACCTCACAATCTTCATATCATATGCAACTGCACCGTATTTGGTGCGCCAAAAGTCCGCATCGCGGCGTGGACTGCATCGATCCTTCGTCGGGAGGGTGCGGATTACCAGTGCCCCGTCTGCCTCGAACAGACGCGCGCCTCGCTGATCCCCCGGTTTCTGTTGCCGGATCGGATTCAGTTGAGGCGGCTGATCTGAATAGGGCAGCTATCATGCGGGTAAAAACCCGCCGATAGCATCCGCAAACCGCTCGAACGCGCCCGTCGCCCGCTTGCTGTGGTGGCGGGCGAAAAGGTATGAGTGGGGTAGGCCGTCTTCGGTATGGGCGCTCGCTACTACGCCAGCTTCGTTCAGGCGCGCTACCCATGCGGCGGCATCATCGCATAGCGGATCTTCGGCGGCGGCGAAGGCGATGCAGGGTGTCACGCCGGTTAAGTCTACGGCCAGCAGCGGCGCAGCGCGGGTATCACCCGGCGGCGCCGCATATTGCGCACGATACCATTGCATATCATCGGCGGTGAGCAAGCGCGCCTTGGCCTTCTCGATATAGGAGGCCAGCCCCAATGCTTCGCCGCCCAGCGCCGGATAGGCCAGCACTTGACCCAAAACCCGCGCCTCCCCTCGCATCGCCACGGCCACCCCCGCCGCCAGCGTCCCCCCGGCGGAATCGCCTACCAACACAAACGGCCCCTGCATCGCCCGCGCCGCCGCCAGCGCATCATCGTAAGCCGCCGGAAAGGGATGATCGGGAGCAAGCCGGTATTCCACGGCGATCACGGTACATTCCAGCCGCCCCGCAATCCCGGCGCAGAGATCGTCATGGCTATCGAGCGAACCGACGACGAACCCACCACCGTGAAAGAACAGAACCGTCCCGCGCGCACCGCCCTCATACCGCCGCGCTGCTTGCCCGCCGAGCGTCAGGTCCACCGTAGTCACGCCATCTGGCCAATCCCCGCGTAGATGCGCGCGTAGCCCTTCGTAAGATGCCCGTATCCCGGCCACGCCTTCCCCGGCGGGCCATGCCTCGTTCAGCTCGATATAGGCCAGAATTTCTGCATCGAACGGGCTGTTCATCGCCGACCCTCCAATAAAAACGCCGCCCCGGTAAGGGAGCGGCGCGTCTTTGTGTTTAGATTACTGGGATCAGGCAAACCACCAGCGTTCTGCCCAGCGTGCGCCGTCAAGATCCCAATTGGCCGCCATTGCATCGCCATGCATCACCTTGTTCGATGTGGCGAAGACGTATTGGGCGAACATCGGAATGATGGTGCCGCCGTCGTCGCGCACGAGGGTTTGCAACTCAGTATACATCTCGGCGCGCTTTGAATCATCAAGTTCAGAGCGTGCTTCGAGCAACACCTTGTCGAACCGCTCATTGCTCCAATAGGCGTCGTTCCAGTTCACGCCGCCCTTGTAGGCCGTGCTCATCATCCAATCGACGGTTGGGCGACCGCCCCAGTAACAGGCGCAGAATGGCTCGCTCATCCAAACATTGGACCAATAACCGTCATTGGGTACGCGCTCGACCTTCATGTCGATATTCGCGGCCTTGGCGCTTTCCGAGAACAGGACGGCGGCATCGACGGCACCGGAAAATGCGGCATCCGCTGATTTCAGCGATACCGACAGCTTGTCGATCCCTGCTTCCTTGAGGTGGAATTTCGCCTTGTCAGGATCATAGCTGCGCTGCTCCAACTCTTTGGCGAAGAACGGCTGACCCCGACCGATGGGATGGTCGTTCCCGACAGAGCCATAGCCTTGCAAGATTTTGGAAACCATTTCTTCACGGTTAATCGCGTGTTTAAGCGCGAGACGGACATTGACATCCTTATATGGTTCGGCGCGGGTATCCATGACGAACGTATAATGTTGCGTCCCGTCGGTCGTCTGAACATTGAGGTTCTTGCGACGCTTGAGCAAGTTGACGGTTTTCAGTTCCACCCGGTCGATCACGTCTACCTCGCCCGTCACCAGCGCATTGGTGCGCGCCGTTGGATCGACAATGGACAGCATATCGATAGCATCGAAATGGGCGCGGTCTTTCTTCCAATAGGCATCGAAACGCTTGAATTTGGCGCGCACACCCGGCTCAAAGCTTTCCAGCATATACGGGCCAGCGCCGATTCCAGCATCCCAATCGACCTTGCCGTCCGATGACGGGCCGATGGGTAGGTGATAATCCGACAGAATGAAGGGGAAGTCGGCATTGCCGGTCGATAGTTCAAACACGACAGCATCGTCACCTTTGACCATAATGTCGGTAATATCTTCGAGGACCGGCTTGGCGGCGGACTTGGAATCCTCGCCACGGTGGTGATTGATTGAGGCGATGACATCGGCGGCTTTTAGTTTGTCACCATTGTGGAACATGGCATCGCGTAGCTTAAAGGTCCAGGTTGCCGCATCGTCGGAGGCTTCCCAGCTCTCCGCCAATTCACCGATAACGGACCCGTCAGCTGTGACTTCCGTGAGGTAGTTGTTCATCGTGTGGGTGAAATCAAGCATGAACCCGTTCTCATGCGTACCGGGGTCATAGCTGTCGGTGGTTCCGCCATGCGCCTTGCCGATTCGCAGTGTGCCGCCCTTTTTGGGCGCGGCAATGGCTCCGCCTGCACTCAGTGCAATGGCGGCGGCACCACCATATTGCATGATCTCGCGGCGGTTTGGTTTGAGGAATGACATTGGTTTCTCCCTGTTTTTCTGTGCCGCAGATATCCGGTGTGGCGGCATCGTTTGTCTCGCGCGCGCAGTGTCATGGGGGCAGCATAAGATGTAAACCCCCTATGCGTATGCCTGTGTGAGATCAGGACAGGCGAACGTCAGAACGGTAGCAGCGCAAGGGCGCTGACGTTCTGAATCAATGGGCCGTTGGTCTTCCGTTACCGTGAAAATAGTGCAAGCATCGGGCATGAACTCAAACTAATGGTGATGTCATGTCCGCCTATCTCGCCACCCCGCTTCCTTTCCCGGTTCAGCGTCCGTCCGGGTACGAGCCGCTGGGCGAGGAACCCGCCTTCGATCCTGCGCGCCACCTACAGATCGAAGCCCCGGAAACCGTGATCCCTCTCAAGGAATTTGGCTATACTGACGAGCAGATCACGCAATGCCCTACGGATTTCGGCGCAACCTCCGTCTTTCGCGTTCTCAGCGATGAGGGCGCGGCTTGTATGCTTGATGTTGCGCGCAAGTTGGAAGCCTTTACCACCAGCAATGCGCGCATCTCTCGAAATGTGCGGGGCGGGGCGTATCGTTCAACTTTCCTGCGCGATCTGTGTCAGTGTCCGGAATTGACCGAGGCGATGTCGGCCATCGCTGGTATTCCGCTATTGCCCCATACGCTGCCTCACCAGCTTGGCCACCTGAATTACGCCCCGTTCGACGTGACCGAGAACGTCGATAAGTGGCATGTCGATACCCTTCGCTTCGATTTCGTAATGTTCGTGACTGATCCAAACACCGTCGAGGGCGGCGAATTTCAGTATTATCTCGGTACGAAGGAGGAGGTTGCGGCGCTGCGCAAGGCGGGCCAGCCGCTTGATCCTGACAAGATCGTCTCCCCCGCTATGCCCGGCCCCGGCTATGCCGTGCTGCAACAAGGTAATATGGTCGTCCACCGTGCGAAGGGTCTTTCTGCACCGGGCGAGCGCATTACGATGGTTAATGGCTATGTCCCTCGCGATATCGCCTTCCCTGATTTCTCACGCTTCGATCAACTTGCCCTCGTGGACCCAAAAGATGTGGCCGCCAGCGAATACGCCCGCCACGCCACATGGATGGCTCGTGAGCGCCTGACTGCCCGTCTTGCCGGTTTCGCCTTCAGCGATGACACCGCTGCGATGGCCGAGGAGTTTGAGGATTTTGCCCGCACGATGGCGGCGACGGCCCAGCAACTTCGTGATGCGGGCAAAGCCGAAGTCGAGCATTTCGGAGACGGATAAGCGGGTATGAAATGCGATTAGCTCAACGTCACCGCATAAGCCAGATCGTCCGTGACATAACGGCTGCGGCGGATTTCCACTACTCGTCCTGACAGGTCGATGGCATGGCGTGTGACTTCGATGAGCGGCTCGCCCGCCGCCACATCCATCTCCGCCGCATCTTCATCATCGGCCAGAACCGCCCGCAACCGCTCGTCCGCCCGCGCGATGGCGATGCCGTAGGTGTGCTGATAAAAGGCATAGAGCGCGTTGGGCAGGGGCGCATGACCCTCTAGCCCCGCGAACAGATCGACCGGCACCGCCGACATCTCCCGTACAATGTGCCGCCCATCAATGCTACGGATACGGTCGATGGCATGGACCTGCCCCGCTCCCCCAAAAGCCGCGCGCTCGGCGGCATTGGCGCGTCGCCGCGTAACATTTTCGTTGGCCAATGCAGGCGCGGCATCCGATCCGTCCGCATGGCGCAAACGGAAAAAGTGGAAATGGTCCGTCTCGGCAGTGGTCGTCGCCACCACTGTGCCGCGCCCTTGTCGCCGCTCGACAATGCCGTTGCGCTCCAATTCCATCAACGCCTTGCGTGCCGTACCTTGGCTGACCCCCATTTCCTCGCCCAACGCCGTCTCGCTGGGTAGCATCACGCCGGGCCGCAATTCGCCATTTACGATCCGCGCAAGGATCGTCTCATAGACATGGCGATAGAGGGGTAGAGCGGGGGCATCATCCATGGGCGCGACATTAGCGTTGCAATCGGGTCTTGTACAAGACTTCTTGTCCATGTTAGTCGGCATCCACATCATACAAGAGGGATATAATGGGCGAGATTCCACATCTGCTGGTCCACGATACCACTGACAATGTCGGTGTGGTCGTGATCGAAGGGCTGACGGCGGGCACCGATATGCTCTGCGTCGTGACGCATGACAATTCCGATTTCCGGCTGACGGCCAAGGCCGACATCCCCATCGGCCATAAAGTTGCGCTGAAGGATATGTCCGAAGGCGATACCGTGATGAAATACGGCGAAGATATCGGCAAGATGATCGGTCCCGCCGAAAAAGGCGGCCACGTCCACACGCAAAACTGCAAAACGAAAAGGTGGTAATCTGATGCCTCTCGATGCAACGAACGTCACCGTCAACGCATGGCGCCGCGAAAATGGCCGCGTCGGCGTCCGTAATCATGTCCTGATTCTGCCTGTCGACGATATCTCCAACGCGGCCTGCGAGGCCGTGGCGAATAATATCAAGGGCACGATGGCCATTCCCCACGCTTATGGCCGCCTGCAATTCGGGGCCGATCTCGACCTGCATTTCCGCACCATCATCGGCACGGGCGCAAACCCCAACGTCGCCGCCGTAGTAGTCATCGGGATCGAGCCGGGCTGGACCAAGATCATCGCCGACGGCATCCGCAAGACCGGTAAGCCTGTCGCCGAATTCTCGATCGAACAGAACGGCGATATCAACACCATTGCCGCCGCGTCCCGTCAGGCCAAGGAATACGTCCACTGGGCGACCGAACTCCAGAAGGAGCCATGCCCGATTTCCGACCTTTGGGTCAGCACGAAATGCGGCGAGTCCGACACCACGACGGGCCTCTCTTCCTGCCCTACCGTCGGTAACATGTACGACAAACTGATCCCCGAAGGTCTCTATGGTTGCTTCGGCGAAACGTCCGAGATCACGGGTGCCGAGCATATCTGCGAAAAGCGCGCCGCGAACCCCGAAGCCGCCGAGAAATTCATGGCGATCTTCAAGGAATACTCGGAAAACGTGATCTTCGCGAACCAGACCGATGACCTTTCCGATAGTCAGCCGACAAAAGGCAACATCCTCGGTGGTCTTACGACTATCGAAGAAAAGGCGCTGGGCAATCTCGAAAAAATTGGCCGCGAATGCACCTATATCGACGCGCTCCAAGCCGCTGAATCCCCCGAAAAGGGACCGGGCCTCTACTTCATGGATACCTCCTCGGCGGCTGCCGAATGCGTGGTCCTGATGGCGGCGGCGGGCTATGTGATCCACACTTTCCCCACGGGTCAGGGCAATGTGGTCGGCAACCCGATTGTCCCGGTCATCAAGATATCCGGCAACCCGCGTACCTTGCGCACGATGTCCGAGCATATCGATGTCGATGTTACCGGCGTCCTGCGCCGCGAGCAGACCATCGACGAGGCAGGCGACGCCCTGATCGACATGATCATCCGCACCGCCAATGGCCGCAACACCGCCGCTGAAGCACTGGGTCATGTCGAATTCTCGATGACCAAGCTGTACCGCTCGGCTTGATCTGATGCGCGGTCATCCTTCGGGATAATCGCGCCCAAACTCCGCGAGACCGGGCAATGTATCCCGGTTTCGCATCCCTTCTGTCAGGCCGGGCCGGAACGCGGCCACGAGGGCGATATACTCCCCACGATAGAGCAGGCGAAGGGTGTAACCCCCAAAACCTGGCACATGAAGCTGACGGATATCGCCCGGCAACGTCTCACTCGCCCGTGCAGGCTTGCGAATGTCGGGAAGATCATGAAACGCTTTCAAAGCGTTTGCCACATAGCGGTTTGACGCTTCTGGATTGTCTGCTTCGATGAAATCGGCGATGTCATCAATCTGATTCTCAGCGATTGAGACGATAACCTTGGTCTTCACAGCCCGTGCTTCTTCGATACGCGCTCTATCCGGTCCTCGATCTTTTGCGCCCACTCCTCAATCCCGATGAACGCCCCTCGTTCAAATTCGGCCACGCCCGCCATCGTCTCGGCATCGCGGGTTGCGACTTCGTCGAGTCGTGCTTGCGCATAGGCAGTCAGATCGCGTTCCAGCGCCTTGCGTTCGGTATCCGATAGTCCGGTCGCCGTGATGGTTAGGCTGTCGATGGTTTTTTCCATGCTTCATCCATAGCACAATTGTCCAACTGAAAGAAGCAGCGCGCGCTACCCCGCCGCTTGCTGATCGAAGAACGAGGTGCTTGACGGTTTTTCCGGGATTTCCATTTCATAAGACGAACAGCGCACCCGCCCCGTCTCTTCCCCGCGCACCAGCTCATGCGTATGGCGGCTGGGCAGGTGATTGGGGCTAAGTTCGATGGAATCCTCCGCGTAATACGTCGTGATATAGAGAGTGCGCGGCGCGTCCGACAAGTTTGGGGCTGACCCATGCAGCAAATTCGCGTGCATTAGGCAGACGGCCCCCGCCGGGCCGGTGCATTTGACCATCTGTTCTGCATTCTTTGCAACGACTGCATCATCCACCGCCCCCGTGAACCGCCCGTTATGCCATAGCGAGTGGATTGGCCCCTTATGCGTGCCCGCGACCACCTCCAGCGGCCCGTTTTCCAGCGTTACTTCGTCTACGAACAACAGCGCGGTGATCATGTCGTCATTGGTCATTGGCTGGAACGGAAAGTCCTGGTGGAATTTCACGGTCGTCGCTGCGCCGGGCTGTTTGGAGTTCACCTTGCCGTGGTGAAACCGCAGGTTTGGCCCCAGCAGGTCGGCGCACATATCCACCGTTGTCGCGTTGCGCATCGTGTCGAGATATGCCTCCGACACTTCTTCAGGCGATTGTACCCGGCGTAGGGCAGGGCGCGCCGCCGAATGTCCCGGCTCTAGGTCGAACCGTGCCCGACCGTCCAGTGTCTCGCCGTAATCCTCAGCCTCTTCCCGGCTTTCCTCGACCCATCGGTCGAATGTCTCGCGCAGGGCATCGAGTTGCGTGCCTGTCACCGCGTCCTCTACAACGATATAGCCGTCCCGCCAGAAGGCATCGATCTGATCCTGCGTCAATACGGTCATGGTCTTAGCCTCCTATTGTTTTGCGACCACCGACGCTGAACCCTGAAGCCTGCATCGGTCAATCCGAAATCGCCCTATACATACCCCTCGAAAAAGGGTGATCTGCTCATATGTAACCGGAGCCAACCATGACAGACGCCATCCGCACTGAAATCGCCCCGACTGGAACGCTGCGTGTCGGCGTCAATCTCAGCAATATGCTGCTTGTCACCGACCGGGCCGAGGACGGCGCGCCCCTTGGCGTTTCGCCCGATATGGCGGCGGCCATTGCTGACCGGCTGGGCCTGCCTTACGAATACAAGACCTATCCCAATCCCGGCGCGACCGCCGATGCGATGACGGTGGGGGAGGTTGATATCGTTCTGATCGCCATAGAGGCCGAGCGCGCGAAGACCATCGCCTTTGCCCCCGCCTATTGCGAGATTGAGGGCACGTATCTGGTCCCTGCCGGATCGCGGATCACCGATATCGATCAGGTGGATCGCCCCGGTATTCGCATCGCCGTTGCCGAGCGCGCGGCCTATGATCTCTATCTCAGCCGGACGCTTCAACATGCCGAACTCGTCCGCGTGTTGGGTTTGCCCGCCGCTGTCGATCTTTTCGTGGCCGAGGGGCTTGACGTGCTGGCCGGTCTACGCCCCGCGTTGATCGAAAATGCGAAGGATATCCCCGGCTCGCGTCTGCTTGATGGTCGATATACCACGATTCTCCAATCCATCGGCACCGCCACAGACCGGCCCGCCGCCGCCGCTTTCCTTGCTGATTTCTGCAACGAGGCCCGCGCTTCTGGCTTTGTCGCTGAGTTGCTCGACAGGCATGGCGTGGCGGGTAAATTGGCCGTGGCGGGCTGACCTTATCCCACCGGCGGATCGACATGCCGCGCCGCCGACCGTGCCACCGCCGCGCGCGCATCCCCCACAATATCGCCCCGGCTCTCGAAGGGGGAGCGCAGCGTATCAAAGTCGATCTCGCCCAACCGCGCCGCCATCTTCCGCACACAATCGGCGGGTAGCGGTACGTTGTTTGGATAGGACCACATAAACGCCACATGCGCGCGATCCGATGTCACCAGCACCGTATCCCCGGTGAAGAGTTCGCGCCGCTCCACCCAATGCAGCACGCTCGACCCCGCGAAATGCCCGCCGATGCGGTGCAGATCGACCCCCGGCAGCACCGCGCGCGTCTCGCCTGTCCACCGCTCGATATGCGGATCATCCTCCGCGATCCATTTGGCATCATCGGCATGGGCCAGCACCGGGCAATCAAAGACCCGCCCCCAGCGCGCCATTGCCGAATAGGTATGCGGATGCGAAACCGCCACCGCCGCCAGCCCGCCCAGCGCCTCGATCACCGCGATGGTCGCTGCGTCCAGCAATGTGATGCAATCCCACAGCACATTCCCGCCGGGCGTGCGGATCAAAAATGCCCGTTGCCCAATCCCCACCTGCGGCACGGTGCGGATGCTCATCAGGTCAGGCGCGACTTGGCGGATTACGTTATCATGTCCCGCCACCAGCGCATCGGGCGCCATCCATGCCTGTCCGCTTGCGGGCACGAACTGTCGGGGATCGTCGCAGATGGGGCATCGTTCCGGCGGCTCATTCGTCCGCGCCCGCTGTACCGCACAGGCTTTGCAGATATACCGGGGCATCATATCCTCAGTTCCGTGCGTTGATCTGGTAAGGGTAACGCGAAACCCGAAACGAGGAAAACCGCCATGCGCATCATCATTACCGAGTTCATGGACGAGGCGGCCCTCGCTGGTTTTCCGCCCGCTGCCGATATCACCTACGACCCCATGCTGGTCGAGGATCGTCCGCGTCTCCTGTCCCTTCTTGCCGATGCCGATGCCTTGATTGTACGCAATCTTACGCAGGTCGATATGGCCCTCTTGGATGCTGCTCCGGCTCTGCGCGTGGTTGGGCGCTTGGGCGTGGGGCTGGATAATATCGACATGGAGGCTTGCGCGGCGCGGGGCGTGACCGTCCATCCGGCGACCGGGGCGAATACGCTTGCGGTGGCCGAATATGTTATCGCCAGCGCCATGATGCTGCGCCGGGGCGCGTACCGGGCCAATGCTGCGATGCTGGCGGGCGACTGGCCACGCGGTGCGCTGATGGGCCATGAACTCAGCGGCGCAACAATGGGCCTTGTCGGATACGGTGCTATTGCTCGCGCCGTGGCCAGCCGCGCCCGTGATCTGGGAATGGGCATCGCCGCTTTCGATCCACATCTCCCTGTTGATGACCCGGCATGGCAGGGCGCTGACTGCCTCGACTGGCCCGACCTCCTTGCCCGTGCCGATATCCTCAGCCTGCATGTTCCCCTGACCGAAGCGACCCGCCACCTGATCGACGCCCCCGCGCTTGCCGCCATGAAATCCGGCGCGATCCTCATCAACACTGCGCGCGGGGGCGTGGTAAATGAATCCGCTCTTGCTGATGCCCTGCGCCGGGGCCATTTGGGCGGCGCGGCCCTTGATGTTTTTGAGAACGAACCCCTGACGGCCCAAGCCGCACAGATATTCACCGATCTCCCGACCCTCCTGTTGACCCCGCATATCGCCGGGGTCACGAAGGAAGCCAATATCCGCGTCAGCGCCCTTACCGTCGCCCGCGTCCGCGCAACATTGGAGGGGTGATCCCTGCGGCCCTTATCGCTGACTTCTACGCCGCCATTGCCAGACTTGTTTTGATGATCAATATTTCAGCGATATCAGATAGATGGACCCTTGAAGCAATCTGAGGGTGGCAGGGTGTAAAACGGTCAATATTTAATTTCGTGGGTATGATACCAGCGGAGGTAATTGCCGACCTTTTCAGGCGCTGCCCCGGATCTTCGCCCGGGGCAGCGGTGAAAAGTGTCGTCGATCTCAGCCCTTGGGATGATTGGACAAAGCGTCGATAAAATCGAAATCCGACCTGAAGCGCAATCAGATGTATGAATCCGATAGAGTCCAACCTGGGCATGACGCGCGAGTTGGACAGAACGATAAATAATCGCCACCCCTGAGTATTACCCCATCGGTGGCTCATCATAAACCGCCCAGCCCCTTTCGGCATCTGTCCCCGGCAGGTCGTCGTTACCGACATTCCCCTGAATATACACTTTAGCGATAAAGTTGGCGGTAATCGGTGCTGTCACTAACAACATCAAGACGATGAGGATTTCGCGGTAGGAAAATACCCCTTCGATCAGCAGGAAATACAGCATCGACGCGATCAATACGCCGCCAACCCCTAACGTGGTTGCCTTGGTCGGCGCGTGCATCCGCTGCATCGTATCGCGCAAGCGGACCATGCCGAGCGAGCCAATTAGCGCAAAGATGCCGCCAATGATCAAGAACAGCGAGATGACGAATTCTGTTATCAGCGTCATGGCATCCTCATTCGATAATGTCGCCGCGCAGGATAAACCGGCAATAGGCCACCGTCGAAACGAAACCGACCAGCGCGATCAGCAACGCCGCCTCGAAATAAACATGGCTGCCCCTCCAGATACCGTAGAGCAGGATCATCGCGATCACGTTGATAACCATCGTATCAAGCGCAAGGATGCGATCCGCCGGGTCTGGCCCGACGATAATGCGCCATAGCGTGACCAGCAGGCCGATGGCAAAGCTGGCAAAGGCAAAGACGAGCGCGGCGGTCATCATGGGAAGATCTCCTTCAACCGGCTTTCGTAGCGCGATTTGATCTCGTCGCGCACGGCGTCCGGGTCGTCGGTATGTAGGCAATGTACGAGGATACTACGCGCATCCGCCGACAGCATCGCCGAAATTGTGCCGGGGGTCATCGTGATCGTCCCCGCCAGCACCGTAATCGCTTCGGCGGAAGTCAGGTCGAGCGGGACATTGATCCAGTGCGAGTGCACATCTTCGGGTTTCTTGAATAGAATGATCTTCGCCACGTCGATATTGGCCAGCACGATATCCCAGATCACCATCAACACATAGGCGGCCAGCTTAAATGGGCTGCGCAGCTTTGGCCGTCCGGGCCAATACGGCGCGGTAATGATCGGCAGGACGATGCCTAGAAAACCGCCAAGTAGGAAATGCCCGACCGTGACAGCATTGACCAAGGCAAACCAGATCAGCAGCAGCGTCAAGCTCAACATTGGATGTGGGAACAGGCGGGCCAACATCATTTTACCCCCTCCCCGGTTTCAGGGATCGTGGCGAGATAGCCATTAGGCGTGAACAACTGTGCCGCCGTATCCTCCAGATAGCCCGATACCGGATGGGCAAAGGCCGATAACATCGCCAGCATCGCAAGCGCAACGATCACAGGGGCCAATGCCAGCGTATCGGCGGGATGCGGGGGGACTTTGGGCGCAGGGCTGGCAATCTCGGCGGGGGCTTCGGTTGTGGCGGTCGATTTCCAGAACAGGCTACTGCCCGCACGCACAAAGCCAACGATGGTCAATAGCGACCCGATAAGGACCACGGCCCAACCCCACATTGCGAATGGCATGTCGCGGATCGTCTCCAGCACCAGCAATTTGCCCAAGAACCCGCTCAAGGGTGGCATTCCGGCCATACCAATTGCGGCAGCAAAGAACAGCACCGCAAACAGGCCATTTTGTACGATGGGCGGTGAGGCGCGCAGCACATCGCCTTCTCTGCGCCGTGTCACGACCAGATCAGCGAGCAAGAACAACGCCGCCGCCGCGAAGGTCGAATGAAGCAGATAATACAGCGCCGCCACCACCGATTCCGGCGTAAAGGCCGAAACGGCCAGCATCAGCGTCCCCATTGATCCGATCACCGAGAAAGACAGCATCGTCATCAGACGACGCGACCCCAGCACGCCGATGGCCCCAATGCCGGTTGTCACCAGTGCCCCCCAGAACAGCCACATCCCCGGCATGTCGCCCGTCGCCGCCGCATCCGGCCCGAAAGAAATCGTATAGACGCGCAGGATCGAATACGCCCCCACCTTTGTCATAATTGCGAATAGCGCGGCAACCGGCGCGGGGGCATTGGCATAGGTTCCGACCAGCCAGAACTGCACCGGAAAAATCGCCGCCTTGATGGCAAACACGATCATCAGCAGCATCGCCGCAACCCGCACAAGCGCCGCATCCTCAAGCGGAATATCGCGTAGTTTGATGGCCAGATCAGCGATATTCAACGTGCCAGTCGTCGCGTAGAGCGTACCGAGAGCAAACAGGAACAGCGTCGACCCGGCGAGGTTCATCACCACATATTGCAGTCCGGCTTTTAACCGCACCCGTCCACCGCCATGCAGCATCAGGCCATAGGACGCGATCAGCAACACCTCAAAAAATACGAACAGGTTAAAGGCATCCCCGGTCAAGAATGCGCCGTAGATGCCCATGAGTTGAAACTGAAACAAGGCGTGGAAATGCTGGCCTTTCTTGTCCCAATCGGTTGCGATGACATGGATCAGCACGATCAGCGCCAGCACCGATGTTAGCAGCAGCATAAGCGCCGACAACCGGTCCAGCACCAGCATAATCCCGAAAGGTGGTGCCCAATTGCCAAGGCGATACGCCTCCACACCCCCATCCGCCGCCATGATGAACAGGCCAATGGAAATGGCCGTCAATACGATCGTTCCGGCCACCGAGAACGTGCGCGCCAGCACGATATCGAACCGCATCAGCCATGCGATCAGCGGCGCGAGCAAAGCGGGTAGGATAACGGGCGCGATGATCCAGTGATTCATGGCGCACTCATCGGGCCGGTCGGCTCGTCTTCGTCATCATCGATATCCGGGCGTTTCAGGTCGATATTCACCCCATCCTCCGCCGATTCCAGATACGCGCCCAGCGCGATCATCACCAGAACCGCCGTCATCCCAAACGAGATCACAATGGCCGTTAGGACCAATGCTTGTGGCAGCGGGTCAGTATAGGCGGTTTCGGCATATTTGTTCAGCACGGGCGGCAAACCCACAGCGAGACGTCCCGATGAGAACAAGAACACGTTTACCGCATAGGACAACAACGCCAGCCCCAAAATCACCGGAAAAGTCCGTTGGCGTAGCAGCAGATATACGCCCCCTGCGGTCAGGATTCCAACCGAACTCGCAACGATCATTTCCATCACATGCCCTCCTGTCCGCTACGCATTCGGCGCGAGGGGTCATAATCCATTGGCCTGGGATTGACCGTCTCGCCCGCATGGCGCGCAATCCGCGACAGGCTGTAGAGTGTTAGCATCACTGCCCCCAGCACCGCGAGGAACACGCCCAGATCAAAGAGCGCGGCGGTCGCCAGCTCAAATTCCTCGATAGGCGGCAGGTTCACATAGCCAAACGCGCTCGTCAGGAAAGGGCGGCCCGCCAGCCATGCGCCCGCACCCGTCAGACCGGCGATAATGACACCCAAGCCTATCATCGAATGGTATTCCACCGTCTGCTTCCTCTGCGCCCAAGCAAAGCCCGACGCCATATACTGCATCAATAAGGCGATGGAGACGACGAGACCGGCTACGAACCCGCCCCCCGGTTCGTTATGCCCGCGCAGGAAGATATAGACGCCGACAAGGCAGGCGATGGGGAACAGGAACCGCGTGGCGACGACCATCATAATTGGATGGCGATCCAGCGACGTATTCGGCGCAAAGGTCCAGTTGCGTAGGCGGGCCGACGCTTTGCCGCGTAGCAGCGATTCCATCAAGGCGAAGATCGTCAGGCCCGCAATCCCCAGCACGATGATCTCGCCATAGGTATCATAACCCCTGAAATCGACGAGGATGACGTTGACGACATTTGTGCCCCCGCCGCCTTTGTAGGAATTGGCGAGATGGAAATCGGAAATCACACTCACATCGCGCAGCATGAACGCATAGGCCAGCGCCGCGACCGCACCGCCCGATATCAGCGCAATCGCCCCATCGCGTAGCCTGAGCCAAGCTGGGCTTTCGCGTGGCGTTTCTTTGGGCAAGAAATAGAGCGCCAACAGCAGCAGCAGGATCGTAACCGTCTCGACCGATATCTGCGTCAGCGCAAGATCCGGGGCGGAAAGATAGACGAACCCAGCAGAAACCATCAACCCGATAATGCTGATCACGATCAGCGCGCGGAATCGGTTATGGTGGATCGTCACCAGATACCCCGTCGCCCCCACCAGCAGCAGCCACCCGATGGCCGCCAGTGGTGTCACGGCCAGCGGATCGCGGGTTGCAGGGGTCATCCCGCCGCCGGACCATGCGATGTAGCCCAAGGCCACTGTACCCACCGCAAAGATCGCCAGATACCGCGTAATCGACCCGTTATGCGTGGCTTCGGCAATGGCGCGGCACAGCCGAACGATCCGATCAAGTAGCCACTCGAAAATCACCTTCGCCTCTGGCCGGGGCACGGCATTCCATACCCATGCGAGCGGCTTGTGCAGCACCATCAAGACGATACCACCAATCACCGCGATAACCGACATCCACAGGGCGGGTGTCACGCCATGCCATATCTTGAGCGAGTAATACGGCGCCTTACCGCCGCCATAGACCGCATCCGCCGCAACGGCGACCAACGGCCCGACCGTTGCTTTCGAGAACAACCCGATGGCAATGACCAGCACCACAAGGAACGCAGGCGCGGCCCACATGCCGAAGGACGGATCATGGGGCTTCGATGGATAATCATCGCGCACAGGGCCAAAGAACGTGTGGAAGATAAACCGGAAGCTATAGGCAACCGATAGCAGCGCGCCCACCGTGGCCAGCACCGGCACGAAGAGCGGATTTTCCCACCATTCGGTTTGGCTGACCGCTTCCAGCATCATTTCTTTTGACAAGAATCCATTCAACAGCGGAATCCCCGCCATTGATAGCGCCGCCAAACAAGCGATGACGGTCGTAATCGGCATCAGCCTACGCAAACCACCAAGCCGCTTGATATCGCGTGTATGGGCCTCGTGATCCACAATTCCAGCGGACATGAACAGCGCGGCCTTGAAAGTCAGGTGGTTAATGATGTGGAAGACAGCGGCGACCACGCCGAATTTCGTGCCCAGCCCTAGCAACATGGTCAACAGACCAAGATGACTGACCGTTGAGAAGGCCAGCAACGCTTTTAGATCATCCTTGAACAGCGCGATGAGCGCGCCCAGCACCATCGTAATCAACCCAGTCGTCGCGACGATGTAGAACCATTCCGGCGTCCCCGCCAATACCGGCCATAACCGCGCGAGTAAGAACACACCCGCCTTCACCATCGTCGCCGAATGCAGATAGGCCGAAACCGGCGTCGGGGCGGCCATCGCGTGCGGTAGCCAGAAGTGAAACGGGAACTGCGCCGATTTGGTGAAAGCACCGAGTAGGATCAGGATCAACGCCGGGAAGTACCATTCCGACGCACGTATCTCGTCGCCCTTGGTCAAAATGACGGTCAGGTCGTAACTGCCCGCAATATTGCCGAGGATCAGCATTCCCCCGATCAGCGCCAATCCGCCCCCGCCCGTTACGGCCAGCGCCATCCGCGCGCCCTGCCGCCCTTCAGGCAGATGCTTCCAATAGCCGATCAACAGGAAGGACGACAGGCTCGTTAACTCCCAAAAAACTAGCAAAAGCAAAACGTTATCGGAGGTAACAATCCCCAGCATCGCCCCTTGGAACAAAAGCAAATACGTGTAGAACTGCCCCATCGGATCATCGCTCGACAGGTAAAACCGCGCATAGAGGATGATAAGCAGGCCAACGCCAAGGATCATCCCGGCAAACAGAAAGCCCAGTCCATCGAGGAAGAAACTAGCCGAAAGGCCCAGCGCAGGCAGCCATTCGATCTGCGCCTGCAACACTTCACCCCGGAACACCGCCGGAGCCATCGTCATCAGCATCGCGAAGGCCAGTAGCGTCGCCACGCCCGTCATCAACGCGCAAGCATCGCGCCCCGCCCGGATCATCAGCGCCGGAAATAACGCCCCGATGAACGGAACGAGCGCCAGTATCGGTAGCAAAGCACCGCTATCCATCATCCTGCCTCTTGATCCCGCCACGTAACCGCCGATTCGTAACCATCAGCGGCACTAAAATGGTGAGATATCAGATTGCGGGCCTAGGGAAAGGGGGTCAATTCGATTTCAGAACCCCCAATGCTCAGAAAATCATAGGATTGAGAAGCAAGCTCATTCAGCAAAATGATTGACGCGCTATCGCAATAGCAGACTTTTATCGCCCCTCGAAGACGGCTTTGCGCTTTTCGTTAAAGGCCGCGACGCCTTCACGCCGGTCGGCGGTGGGGACGGTGCGGTTATATGCCTCAATCTCGAAGGCAAGACCATCGCGCAGCGACATGCCCATCCCCCGCCCGATGGATTGCTTGACCTGCCGCACGGCAATGGGCGCATTGGTGGCGATGCGCTCGGCAGTATCGAGGGCGGCACCAATCAGTTCGGCCTGCGGATAGACAGCGTTAAGCAACCCCCATTCCATCGCCTCAGCAGCACTGAAAGGGCGGCAGGTCAGCATCAATTCCTTCGTCCGCCGCTCACCCATCGCGCGGGGCAAGGTCTGCGTACCCCCCGCGCCGGGGATGATGCCCAGCGATGCCTCGGTCATGGCGAAGCGGGCGGTATCGGCGGCGTAGATAAAATCCATCGTCGCGGCGATTTCGCATCCCCCACCATAGGCCGCGCCATTAACCGCGCCAATGATCGGCACCGGACAATCGAGCAGCGCCCGCACCATCCGTTCATAGACCAAATGCTGCGCACCCCATGCCGCATCGGTCATACCATTGCGTTCCTTGAGGTCGCCCCCGGCGCAAAAGGCGCGCTCTCCCTGTCCTGTCACCACGATGCAGCGTGCCTCCCCCGGATCGAGCGCCACCTCCTCGAACACATTGATCATATCGCGCCCAAGCTGCGTATTCAGTGCATTCGCGACCTCTGGCCGGTTGAGCGTTACACGCAGGACATGGGGGCGCGGGGTGTCGAGTATCAGGGTTTCGTAATCCATCTGCGCCTCACCGCCGATATTGCCAATGCCCGCATGGTGTTCCATTCAGGGGAGAAGGCCAAGGGGTGATGCGCATATGGGATTGAACCGAGAACTGGATGGCATCTTCATCGTCTCGCTGGAGCAGGCGGTGGCCGCGCCCTATTGCGGGATGTTGCTGGCGGATGCAGGCGCGCGGGTGGTTAAAGTCGAACGCGCGGCGGGCGATTTTGCGCGGGGGTATGACCGGGGGGCAGACGGGCAATCGACGATCTTCGCATGGTTGAACCACGGCAAGGAATCGGTGTGCATCGACCTTGATGATGCGGGTGACGAGGCGTTGTTGCGCGCGATGCTAAGACAGGCGGATGTGTTTTTGCACAATCTCGCCCCCAATGCGCTCGCGCGGCGGGGGTTTGGTGGACAGGCATTGCGGGCGGATAATCCGGGGCTGATAACCTGCGAGATTACCGGCTATGGATCAGAAGGCGAGGCGGCGAGCAAGAAGGCGTATGACTTTCTGATACAGGCCGAAGCGGGCCTTTGTTCCGTCACCGGCACGGCGGACAGCCCAGCGCGCGTGGGTGTGTCGATCACCGACCTGTCGGCAGGACTGACGGCATTCTCGGCGATCCTACGGGCGTTGATCCAGCGGGGGCGCACGGGGGCGGGGATCGACCTATCAGTGTCAATGTTCGATGTTATCGCGGATTGGATGAACATGCCGCTGATGGCGCATCGCTATTTTGGGCCAGCGCCCCAACGCCTCGGCCTAACGCATACCTTCGTCGCACCCTATGGCGCGTTTCAGGCGCGAGACGGGGTGGTGATGATCTCAATCCAGAATGACCGGGAGTTTCGGGTGTTCTGCGATGCAATCCTCGGCCAGCCAGACCTCGCCGACGACCCGCGCTTTGCGCAGAACCCTGACCGGGTAACGAACCGCGACACACTGACGGCAATCATCGAAGACGTGTTCGGACGGTATGACCGCGATGCGTTGATCGAAATGCTCGACAAAGCCCGCATCGCCTCGGCCCGGCTAAACGAAGTGGCCGACCTCTCCGACCACGCTTTCCTGCGCAATATGGCGCTGAAATTCGGCAACACGGCGATCTCAGTGGCCGACCTACCCGTCAGAACAGATGCAAGGCGGCGGGTGCAGGTGCCAAGCTTAGGCGAGCACGGAAATGCAATCCGTGCGGAATTTGAAAGAGATGTTTGAACACACTATTGTTGGGTTCGTTATGGGCAGATTGTGACTGTGGTGGTCTCGAATGCCCATGCCGTTCTGGCGCTAGACGGAGCAGGCTGGTGCTAGCCACCAGTCCTCGACGTACCGCCGCACATCTCGTTGCTGATCCTGCCACCATACTCATCTGAATTGAAGCTTGTCGTGAATGTCTGGGCATACTTGCGCGGCTCTTGGCGTGAAATATTGCTTAGGTTTATCGCAAATCGCCATAAGTTCGCCATCTCGGCCTTTGATGCCTATGAAGACATCGTTGATGCTTGCTGCAAGGCGTGGGATTTCTTCGCAAACGACAAATATCGCGTCACGTCAATCACAACGTGAGAATGAGCAAAATGATAATATTTTGCCACCGATGGGGTAAGGCTATCCCTGTTTTCGGGCGTAGAGTTCGAGGCGGTGATGGATAATATCGTAACCGAGTTCAGCGGCGATTTCGGCTTGTAGGCGCTCGATTTTTTCGGAGCGAAACTCGATCACATCCCCGGTTTCGATATCAATCAGGTGGTCGTGATGGGGGCGGTCGGTCGTCTCGAACCGGGCCGGTTTGCCCTCAAAGGCATGGCGGTCGATAACGCCTGCTTCCTCAAGCACGGATAGAGTGCGGTAGACCGTCGCCAGCGAGATTTTTGGGTCGATGGAATGCGCCCTGCGATGCAATTCGTTGGCATCTGGGTGGTCGTTGGCGTCGGCGAGCACCTGTACCAACACCCGCCGCTGGCGCGTCATCCGCACCCCGGCCTCGCGCAGGGCGTCTTCCATCGTGGTTTTCGTTTCGCTCATATCGAGAATGTACCCAGATGAGACGCAAGTGCAAATGGTCTTGTTGCAAATAGTTCTCAACTGCATTGACAGTGTTGATCTACGGCCCTAGCTCTCAATGATGCTATTTCGGGATGACCTTTGATGATGAGTGTATTGCGGATTGCGGTCCTTTCAGTGTTGTTGGTTGGGTGTGGTGATGCGCCGACTAGCGATGACCGTTTCAAAGTCGTGACGACCTTCACGGTGATTGCGGATATGGCGCGCAATGTGGCGGGGGATACGGCGCAGGTTGTCTCGGTAACGAGGCCGGGGGCGGAAATCCATGGGTATCAGCCGACGCCGGGCGATCTGACACGGGCACTGGATGCCGACCTGATCCTGTGGAATGGGCTGAACCTCGAATTATGGTTTGAGCAGTTTATTGGCAATCTTGGCGATAAGCCGTTGGCCACCGTTAGCGACGGTATCGACCCGATATCCATCGCGTCGGGCGCCTATGAAGGCAAAGCCAATCCCCATGCATGGATCGGCGCGGATGCGGCGATGATCTATATCGACAATATCCGTGATGCTTTCATGCAGTATGACCCGGATAATGCCGACACGTATCATGCGAACGCAAAGGCCTATAAGGCGCAGGTGCGCGAGACGCTTGATCCCATGCGTGCGCAGATTTCGGCGATCCCGGAGGCGCGGCGCTGGCTTGTCACATGCGAGGGGGCGTTCAGTTATCTGGCCCGTGATTTCGGGCTGCGTGAGCTGTATCTCTGGCCCATGAATGCCGATGCGGTCGGCACGCCGCAACAGGTGCGGGCCGTTATCGACGGGGTGCGTGAGCATGATATCCCGGTCGTTTTCTGCGAAAGTACGGTCAATACTGATCCGGCGAAGCAGGTCGCGCGCGAGACAGGTGCGCGCTATGGCGGAGAGCTATATGTCGATAGCCTGAGTGAAGAGGGCGGGCCGGTGCCAACCTATCTCGATCTTTTGCGCGTGACATCGCAGAGGGTGGCCGATGGGCTGACCCAGCCATGAGCGAGGATGGCGGCGGCATCGACGTGCGCGATCTGACCGTGACGTATCGCAATGGCCATACGGCCCTACGCAATGCGAGCTTTGAGATTCCGCGTGGCACCGTGACGGCGCTAGTCGGTGTGAACGGGGCCGGGAAATCGACGCTGTTCAAGGCGATTATGGGGTTTCTGACGGCATCGACTGGGGAAATCCACCTGCTTGGCAGATCGGTGAAAGATGCCTTGCGCGACAATATCGTCGCCTATGTCCCGCAATCGGAGGAGGTCGATTGGGCCTTTCCGGTGCTGGTCGAGGATGTGGTGATGATGGGGCGCTATGGCCATATGGGCTTTCTGCGCATCCCTTCGGCGGCGGATAAGGCGGCGGTGGAGGCGGCGCTGGGGCGGGTCGGTATGGGTGAATATCGCCATCGCCAGATTGGCGAATTGTCGGGCGGTCAGCGCAAGCGCGTCTTTCTCGCCCGCGCATTGGCGCAGGACGGACAGATTATCTTGCTGGACGAGCCGTTCACGGGCGTCGATGTGAAGACGGAAGAGCGGATTATCACCCTGCTGCGTGAATTGCGCGACGAGGGGCGGGTGATGCTGGTCTCGACCCACAACCTCGGCTCAGTGCCTGAATTCTGTGACCGGACTGTGCTGGTAAAAGGGACGGTGGTTGCCTATGGCCTGACCGAGACGACATTCACGCGCGAGAACCTCGAAAGCGCGTTTGGTGGTGTGCTGCGACACTTCACCCTTGGTGGTGCCGATTTGCATGACGATGACGATGCACGCGAGGTGCGGATTATTACCGATGATGAACGGCCCTTCGTGATCTATGGGGAGGGGAAGAAGTGATGGTTTTTTCCGGCGTACTCCCGCCACATTGTAGATCGTTCGAGTGGCAGCATCCCCCTACCCAACCCTCCCCCGCGAGGGGGGAGGGCCATCGGCAGTGGTCGAGTTCGATGCGGTATACGCTATGAACACCCTCCTCGAACCCTTTACCTATGACTACATGACCAACGCGATGTGGGTATCGGCCCTTGTGGGTGGGGTTTGCGCGTTTCTGTCCTGTTATCTGATGCTCAAGGGCTGGTCGTTGATCGGTGATGCATTGGCACATTCGGTCGTGCCGGGGGTGGCGGGGGCGTATATGCTGGGCCTGCCATTTGCCTTTGGGGCGTTCTTCGCCGGGGGCTTGGCGGCGGGGGTGATGCTGTTTCTCAGTGGGCGGTCGGGGCTGAAGATTGATGTTATTATCGGGATCATCTTCACGTCTTTCTTTGGCTTGGGCCTGTTCATGGTGTCGATAAACCCGATTTCCGTGAGCGTGCAGACGATCACGATGGGCAATATCCTCGCCATCACGCCCGAGGACACAATGCAGCTCGTCATTATCGGGACCGTGTCGCTCGTCATCCTGCTGTTGAAATGGAAAGACCTAATGGTCGCGTTCTTCGATGAGAACCACGCGCGATCCATCGGGCTGCGGCCTGATTTGCTGAAAGCGATGTTCTTCGTGCTGTTGTCGGCCTCGGTGGTGGCGGCGATGCAGACGGTGGGGGCGTTTTTGGTCATCGCGATGGTGGTGACGCCGGGGGCGACGGCGTATCTGTTATGCGACAGGTTTCCGCGCCTGTTGATGGTGTCGGTGGTCATCGGGGCGGGGACCAGCTTTTTCGGAGCTTATATCAGCTATTTCCTCGATGGGGCGACGGGTGGGGTGATCGTGGCGTTGCAGACGCTCGTGTTCCTCGCCGCATTCGTCTTTGCGCCGAAGCATGGGTTGTTGGCGGCGCGGGCAAAGGCGCGGGCGGCTGTTGAGGAGATACCCTGATGGACTGGCTCACGCTCCCCTTCCAATTCCCGTTCATGCAGAACGCCTTTCTGATTGCGCTGATCATCGCGCCGCCGACGGCGTTGTTGTCGTGTTTTCTGGTGCTGAAGGGTTGGGCGCTGATGGGGGATGCGGTCAGTCATGCGATTTTGCCGGGGGTTGTGCTGGCCTATCTGCTGAATCTGCCGCTGATCCTCGGCGCGTTTGTCGCGGGGATGGGGTGTGCGCTGCTGACGGGATATCTGGCCGAGAACAGTCGGGTGAAGCGCGATACGGTGATGGGGGTCGTGTTCTCTGGCATGTTTGCGGTGGGGATGATCCTGTTTATCGCCTTTCCGACCGACGCGCATCTGGACCACATCCTGTTCGGGAATATGCTGGGCGTGGGCCGGGATGATCTGGTGACGTCGGGTGTGATTGGGCTGGTCGTTTGTGCGGTGCTGGGGCTGAAATGGCGGGATTTCCTGCTGCACGCCTTCGATCCCGCACAGGCGCAGGCATCGGGGCTGCGCACGGCTTGGCTACATTATGGGTTGCTGGCGATCTTGTCGCTGACGGTGGTGGCGACGTTGACGGCGGTGGGGTTGATCCTCGCGGTTGCGCTGTTGGTCACACCGGGGGCGATTGCGTTTTTGCTGGTGCGCAGTTTTGGGGCGATGCTGCTGGTATCGGTGATGGTTTGTGCCGGGGCGATGCTGTCGGGGGTGTGGCTGAGTTTTCATCTGGATAGCGCGCCCGCGCCGACCATCGTGCTGGTTCTGACGGCGGTGTTCCTCGCGGCCTTCATCCGCCGATTGCGCGAGACGGGCAGAGCAACCGCAGTATCCACGCCAAAGCCGTGAGGGAAGAGGTATCGCCTCGTACCGAACACGCGCTCAAGTAGGCCAGAGGCCGGTCGCGCAAAAATGTGAGGGAAGAGGCGAAGCCTCGCACCGGCCTCAAGTCGCGCAAAGCGCGGTAGGCCAAAAACGGAATGGTGGGGGATCCTGGAATCGAACCAGGCATGGTCTTCACCGGCGGATTTACAGTCCGCTGCCGCACCTTGCAGCACATCCCCCGAACCTATCGAACGGGTCAGAGCGATTTATTGGATGGGGGCGGGGGTGTCAACGCGAAAAAGGGCAGGAATCATGCCCATGCAAACGGGGGATTGCGCCGGGCTGGCATCCCGCTTAGGACCGAGCGATGCAGAACAGGCACCAGAACCGCAAACCCCCTCGTCATGACCGCCCAAGCGACGGGCGCTATTGGATGTTCGGCATCCATGCGGTGCGCGATGGCTTGATGAATCCACGCCGCAGGAAGCACCGGCTGGTGCTGACGCTCAATGCAGCGAACCAGCTCGACGAGGCCATCGCGGCGGCGGGGATCGAGCCAGAAATCAGCGATGCGCGCAAGTTTATCGCGCCGCTCGATCCGAACTCGGTGCATCAGGGGGCGGCGCTGGAGACGGAGGCGCTGGACTGGGGCGGTGTGGCCGATTTGTGCCCGCCAGAGAACGGGCGCATCGTGCTGCTGCTCGACCGGGTGAGCGATCCACATAATGTCGGGGCGATCC
>CALFVD010000071.1 GCA_937928005.1 uncultured Neomegalonema sp.
GTTGCGCTCGTATTGCAACTCAGCCAAACGTCGAAGCAATTTGCGTTGATCAATGATTTCACCGCGCGACAGATTCAGGATTTTCGTATCCGGTTCGTCTTCAAGCTGGCAATGAAGGTTATCGATCTTGAGCATTCGTCAGTTTCCCTAAATGTCCCTGGACGCCGCTGCGCCCGTCTTCTGTCCCGCACGATGAGCCGCAAGCTGCGCCGCCCGTATCGCATTCAAATCCTTCGTCTTCGTCCCGCGCGACCAGTAGACCGTCATCGCCCCGATGAACAATCCACCGACCCACAGCACGCCGACCCGCGCGCTGGTATGCAAAAAGATCATCGGCGTCGCGACCATCGCCAGCGCCATGACCATTCCCATCATTCGCTCCAACAGGTAGGTCGCGCCCCATTCCTGTTGCGCCGCCAACCCATCCTCGCCCCGCATCCGCGCATCCGCCGCAATGGCATCTTGCACCGCAATTCCGTACTCGGCATTGGCATTGTCACCGCCGTTCACGTCACGCCGCCATAGAAGTTCAAGAGCAGTAGCGTGCCACCCAGAAACCCAAACACGATCCCAAGGAACAACGCCGCACTCAAAACAAAGGGCCGCGTCTGAAACGGCATCACCACCCACAACAGCGCCACCGCTGGCACGCTATAGAAAAACACCATCGGCCACCCTGCCCCAAAAAGATCAGCGACAACGAAATCACCAATATTGAACAGGATCCCGAGGCCAAACCCGCCCGCGAAATACGTCACAGCATCAGAGAACCGCACCCGTTCGACTGCTTTGACAGTATCGCCCTGCATCATTTCTGCCCTTCCTTCGCTGGCATACCTTTCCAGAAATCGGCGACATCGAGCACGATACCGGGCGGGTCCAGACGGCATTCCCCCTGACCGTAAATCGTCGCAAGAATTTCCGATCCCCTGCGCGCATGATGAACCACACGCCGCGCGCCCCAGTCGACCGTAAGATAGTGCATGATGCTCGGCACATCGAAATATCTTGCCAGCTTCTCCACGAGGTCTTTCCTGCGCGTGGAAGGCGATAGCACTTCGACGACGATAACCGGCTCTACCGCATCCATCCGATCCCAATCATCATTGGTGGCGCAATCGACAAGGATGTCAGGAATGTAGGCAGTTGTCTCATCAGGCGTAATCGCGATCCCGCTTATAAAGGCTTCGCACGTAGAGTCTTTCTCGTTTAGCGCACGATCCAGAGCGCGTGCTATGTTGCCTTTCACGCTGGCATGGCCACGGGTCTCGCCAGCCATCGCGACGACCTCGCCGTCGACAAGTTCAACGCGGCCCACATCTTCCAGAGCCGCCCAGTCGAGAAACTCGGCGGCGGTCATGCGACCAGGCGGAGTGGGGGAGAGAGTTGTCATTCAAGTAAGCCGTGCTCGCCAAGTTCCTGCTTGGCTTCTTCAGTCAGAAAAACAGCTATGATCTGTGCCGGAGACAGCAGCTCTTTCAACGCTGCGGAATTTCCTCTTTCAAACTCCGACAAGAGCCCATCGACCTGCGCCACGGAGAGCTTGTACTTGCGCTCCAACCAAGCTCCGGCAGGCCTGTCGCTAATACCAACGTTCTTTCGGTCAACCCAACACTCGTAGGCGTTTTTTGCATGCCATTCCGGTGATGCAATCAGCAGTGCCTTTGAAACGGACTTAGGCAAGCCAAAATCCGTCTGCAGTCTTTTCCAGACGCAGCGGGGGTCGACACCCGAAGCCACTTGCTCATCACAAAAGTGTCTTGCAGAAGAAGTTCTCGAAACTTCAGCCTCGCCCATCACCCCACCGACCCTTCCAGAGAAATCGCCACCAGCTTCTGCGCCTCGACCGCAAATTCCATTGGCAGCGCCTGAAGCACCTCCTTGCAGAACCCATTCACCACCAACGCAACCGCCTCTTCCTCGTCCATCCCGCGCTGGCGGCAATAGAAGAGTTGGTCGTCATCGACTTTCGAGGTCGTCGCCTCGTGTTCGACCCGCGAGGAGTTGTTGCGGCATTCGATATACGGCACTGTATGCGCGCCACAGTCCCCGCCGATCAGCAGGCTGTCGCATTGCGTATAGTTTCGCGAATTCGTCGCCTTCGGGTGCATCGTCACCTGTCCGCGATAGGTGTTCTGCGCCTTGCCCGCCGAAATCCCCTTCGAGACGATCCGCGAGCGGGTGTTCTTGCCCAGATGGATCATCTTCGTGCCGGTATCGGCTTGCTGCGCATTGTTCGCAATGGCGATGGAGTAGAACTCGCCTTGCGAGCCGTCCCCACGCAAGATGCATGACGGATATTTCCACGTAATCGCCGAGCCGGTTTCCACCTGCGTCCACGAAACCTTGGAATTTTTACCCCGACAATCCGCCCGTTTCGTCACGAAATTGTAGATGCCGCCTTTGCCATCCTCATCGCCCGGATACCAGTTCTGGACCGTCGAATACTTGATCTCCGCATCATCCATCGTGATCAGCTCGACGCAGGCCGCGTGCAATTGGTTTGTGTCCCGCTGTGGTGCGGTACACCCCTCCAAATACGAAACGTAAGAACCCTCTTCCGCAATGATCAACGTGCGCTCAAACTGCCCTGTATTCTCCGCATTGATGCGGAAATATGTCGACAATTCCATCGGGCAGCGCACGCCTTTCGGGATGTAGACGAACGATCCATCCGAGAACACGGCGGCATTCAGCGTCGCATAATAGTTGTCGCGGCTCGAAATCACCGACCCGAGATACTTCTTCACCAACTCAGGATACTCCTGAATCGCTTCCGATATCGAACAGAATATCACGCCCTTTTCGGCTAATTCCGCCTGAAAGGTCGTCCCGACCGATACCGAATCAAACACTGCATCGACCGCGACCTTTCGGCCTTCACCCGCTGCCTGACCAGCACCCTCGACACCCGCGAGAATCTCTTGCTCCCGTAGCGGAATCCCAAGCTTCGTATAGGTCTCCAACAGCTTCGGATCGACCTCATCCAACGATTTCGGCTTTTCCTCAAACGATTTCGGCTGTGCATAGTAATACTGATCCTGAAAATCGATCTTAGGATAGTTTACCATCGCCCATTCAGGCTCATCCATGCCCAGCCACCGCTGATAGGCTTCCAACCGCCAATCGAGCATCCATTGCGGCTCATTCTTCTTCTCCGAAATCAGCCGAACGATATCTTCGTTCAACCCTTTCGGCGCGAAATCCATCTCGATTTCGGTATCCCAGCCGTATTTGTACTTGCCGCCTAAATCGTGAACCGCCTGAACAGTCTCGACTTCAACGCCCTCGCGCACAATCAGTTCTGGTGCGTCATCCATTGGTGGTCCCCTTGAGTCTGTCCGTATCTACATCTATCAAACTTGATCGCGCTTTGGCCGTGCGGTCGCGATATAGCGACCCCCAAACTTCAATAAAACGCGCGATTTCTTCTTCGGTCGTCATGCGCCCGATGCTCGCACGAATGGCACTCGATGCCACAAAGCGATCATGCCCCATCGCGCGCAGCACCTTGCTCTCCGATACCTTGCCCGATGAACAGGCGGAGCCCGCACTAACCGACACACCCTGAAGGTCAAGCTGCATCATCTGCGTTGACGCCTTCCAGCCCGGCACCGCAAAGCATGTTGTATTCAGCAACCTCGGCGCATCCGCCCCGAATTCCATCACATCGTCGGCGATAGTCGCTATCATCGCTCTGATATGGGCACTCATCTCGCGGATACGATTCGCTGCGTCGCTTTCGCGCACCGCTTTGGCCGCCGCCCCCATACCAACGATACCAATCAGGTTTTCAGTGCCGGAGCGCAGCCGCATTTCCTGACCACCACCGACGATGAAAGGCTTGAGTTCATAGCCTTTCTTCATGATCAGCGCACCGACCCCCGCCGGTCCTCCAAACTTCTCGCTCGCAATCGCCGCATAATGCGCGCCAGACTCCGCAAAGCTAAAGCTACGACCTGTATCGTCTTGTCTGCCTATCATCTGACAGGCATCGGTAAGCACTCGCGCATCAAACCCTGCGGCGGCATCGGCCACAGACCGCACATCTTGCACCACACCGGTTTCGCTATTCGCCGCCTGAATGCAAACGAGCGGGTCACTATCCGCTTTCGCACTCATAAACTGACGCAAGGACCGCAGATCAATTGTTCCATTGCTACTAATGGATACGGTTAAACGGTTCGAGCCTGCCCGCTCGGCGGCGGCAAGAACCGCGTCATGCTCGATTGCGGGCACAAACAGGCTCGTCCAACGCGCGTCGCGTAATACCCAGTTCACGGCCTCCGTAGCACCAGATGTGAAAATGACTTCATCCGGCTCGCAATCCACCAAGGCGGCCACATTCTCGCGTGCATTGTCGATCAGCGCCTTCGCCTGCCGCCCACCCGAATGAACCGAAGACGGATTACCCACCACATCCATTGCGGCGATCATTGCCGTCTTTACCTCTGGGCAAATCGGCGCTGCGCCGTTCCAATCGAGATATGCAATCTCAATCACGATGCGAATCCTCGCTGCTTTCGACGAGGCCGATAAAATCTGGCACCGCAGGGCATGGCGCGATTTCCGTCGCGATCACATCTTCCAATGTCGTCTGCTGCAAAAAAAGATGAACATGCGCCGATAACCGTTCCCACAGATTATGGGTCAGACACCGCGTTCCCGCCGTGCCACAACCGTTCCCGACCTCGCCAGAGCATTGCGTCGCCTGCAACCGCTCCTCAACCGCCGCCATGATCTGCGACACCGCGATTTCATGCGGCGGGCGTACCAAGGTATAGCCGCCCCCCGGCCCGCGCATCGACGATACCAACCCCGCCCGACGCAGTTTTCCAAAAAGCTGCTCCAGATAGGCGAGCGAAATATTCTGACGTCCCGAAATTTCGGCGAGTGAAAGCGGCTGACCATTCGCATTTTGCGCGATATCGGCCATTGCGGTCACGGCGTAGCGCCCTTTTGTGCTCAACTTCATCGCAGAACAACCTCAAATACTCCAGAAATCGGAGCATTAACTTGACCTGAGCGCCGGAAAAACGATATCGGGTCCATCCGGCCTTCTGTAGGTAATTTAGAATCGTTCTAAGATACCCGACCAGCGAGGTCAAGATTTGTTGGCGCGGCAATCCGCTGCTCCCGAAAAATCGGTGTCGTATGCCTGAAGTACATTTTGCCGGACCTGAGGGACGCCTCGAAGGCCGCTACCATCCTAACCCGAACGATGCGGCCCCCATCGCCCTCGTTCTTCATCCGCATCCGCAGTTTGGCGGGACGATGAACAACAAGGTTATCTATAACATATATTACGCCTTACATGAACTCGGATTCTCTGTGCTGCGGTTTAATTTCCGGGGTGTGGGCCGCTCACAGGGTGTTTTCGATGCTGGAATTGGCGAGTTATCCGACGCCGCATCCGCGCTCGATTATTTACAAGAGATGAACCCAAATGCCCGGCAATGCTGGGTCGCGGGCTTTTCTTTTGGCGCATGGATTTCGATGCAGCTTTTGATGCGTCGCCCAGAGATCAGCGGTTTCGTCTCCGTATCGCCACCGGCGAATATGTATGATTTCTCCTTCCTTGCGCCCTGCCCTTCTTCTGGTCTGATCATCAATGGCGATGCCGACCGTGTGGCCCCGGCTGAAGATGTTGAGAAACTTGTTGCCAAGCTTCAGGCCCAGAAAGGCATCACAATCACCCATGAAATGATCGAAAAAGCCAACCATTTCTATGACAAGAGCATGGACGAAATGATTGGTACTCTCAGCGATTATGTCAGGATTCGGGTGGATGCGCTTGACGGAGGGGGCGCGGGTCGCTGATCCGCCCGCCCGTCACGGGCCTTTCGCATCCGGTCGTCCCCGGCGCACTTAACGGCAAGCCGCGTAGTGAGCGGACGGCAAGATAGGCAAATGCCTGCGCCTCTAGCATATCACCGTCCAGAGCGACCGCTTCGACCGCCTCCACTGGCGCGTCTAATCGCTCATCCAGCATCGCCATCATCACTGGATTGCGTCGCCCTCCCCCACAGACCAGCCATCGGCTCGGCGGCTCCGGCATATGCGCGACCGCCGCCGCAATCGTCTCGACGGTCAGCGCGGTCAGGGTTGCCGCCCCATCCTCCACCGATAATCCCGCCATCCGCTCGCCCGCCAGCGCAAAACTGTTACGATCCAACGATTTCGGCGGCACCCGCATCAGATAATCCTGCACCGAATTCTGCGCCAGCCGGTCCACCACAATACGTCCCCGCGCCGCCACCGCCCCATCCCGATCCAGCGGCTCGCCCGTATGTCGCATCATCCAATCGTTCAGCAACGCATTCCCCGGCCCAGTATCAAAGGCTAACAGCGCGCCTTCCTCCTCCGGCGTATTTTTACTCGGATCGACCCAAGTAACATTCGCCACCCCACCGATATTCAGAAACGCCAACGGTTCGGTCGCCCCGATTCTTTTTGCCAGCGCGAAATGAAAGAAAGGGGCCAGCGGTGCCCCCTCGCCTCCCGCCTCCATATCAGCAGAGCGAAAATCAGCGATTACTCGAATTCCGGTCATTTCCGCCAACCGCATCCCGTCACCGATCTGGACCGTTACGCCCGCATCGGGATTATGAAAAACGGTCTGGCCATGAAAGCCGATCAGTTTCGCATCCTCGTCCAACCGCGCGCGCAGGGACGTGACCGCCGCAAAATGGATATCCGTTACCGCTTGGATCGCATCATCTGCCGCAATGCCGCGCGCAGCCATTGCCTGTTCCAGCAACGCGCGCTGGCGCGGATTATAGGCGGGCGCAATCTCAACTGACGGCCCGAAAGCATGAATCCGCTCCCCGTCCGTTTCCAGCATGGCGGCATCCACGCCATCCATCGACGTGCCACACATCAGGCCCATCGACCATATCGGTCCATTAAGTCTCACTGTTCTGGAAATGGCGGGAGGGGGATAAAATCATTCATATCTTGATGCTATCACATTGGAAGGACTGACGAAAGAACGGGCGATGCCTTAAATCCGTCCCATGCTGACGGGCGCGGATATAAACAAGACCAGCCTGATATCACCAAGAGAGCAACATGAATCTACCACCTGAAATCGTTGGTCTTATGCTCGCGGGCCTGTTTATTTTTCTTTGCTTCATGGCGGGCGAAAGGCGCGAAGAAGAAAGAAAACTGTATGGTCCCGGAAAAGGACCATTGCAGGAGCGTGATGCTTTTATGAAAGCCCTATTTCACGGGATTAGCATTACCTTTACCTTCTGGCTTACCTGCACCACCTTTTGGTCAAACAAGGCATTTATGGAGGTTCTCTACATGAGGTCGCTGCGTCAAGTTTTTCTTTGGCTTCGATTGTGCGTCACGGATTGCGGGTCGTGGTTCTCTTCGGCATCGACGCGAGGTCGTGCCACTATCCCGGTCTTTCCGCGTGTGAACCCTTGGGCGGT
>CALFVD010000072.1 GCA_937928005.1 uncultured Neomegalonema sp.
TGGCGACAGCCTTCGGACCTGGTGCCTGCAAGCGGCTCGTGATGCCGGTCAGCGTCCCGGCCCGACCAGCGAAGAAAAGGCGCGGATCAAGGAACTTGAGCGCGAGAACCGTGAATTGCGCCAAGCCAATGAGATCCTGAAGAAGGCCAGCGCGTATTTTGCACAGGCGGAGCTCGACCGCCCGTTCCGCAAATGACCGGCTTCATCGACAGATACCGCAGCGCCTTCGGAGTCGAGCCGATCTGCAAGACCCTGCCGATCGCCCCGTCGACGTATTATGCGGCCAAGGCCGCCGCGCGGACGCCGGAGCGTGCATCACCGCGGTCAAAGCGGGATGCAGCCTTGAAGGAGGAGATCGATAGGCTGTGGAAAGATAACCACGCGGTCTACGGCTACAAGAAACTCTGGCACGCCCTGCGCCGTGCCGGACACGATGTTGCCCGTTGCACCGTCGCCCGTCTCATGCGCGAAATGGGCATCCGGGGTGTCGTTCGCGGCAAGAAGATCATCACCACCAACCCTGACGCAGCGCAGCCCTGCCCGGATGACAAGGTGAACCGCGAGTTCAGGGCGGAGCGGCCCAACCAGCTGTGGGTTTCTGATTTTACCTATGTTTCCAGCTGGTCCGGCACGGTCTACGTGGCTTTTGTGATTGATGTCTTTGCCCGGCGCATCGTCGGTTGGCGGGTATCAACGTCCATGAGCACACAGTTCGTTCTGGATGCCCTCAATCAGGCCGTCTGGCAGAGAAAACCGAATGGCGGCGAAAGCCTGATCCATCACAGCGATCGCGGGTCGCAATACCTGTCCATCAAATACACCGAGCGCCTCGCCGCCGCCGAGATCGACGCCTCTGTCGGAACCGTCGGCGATTCCTATGACAATGCCTTGGCGGAGACGATCATCGGCCTCTTCAAGGCCGAGATCATCAACCGCCTTGGGCCGTGGAAATCAATGCGCGAGGTCGAGTGGGAAACGCTCCGCTGGGTCGATTGGTACAACAATCGCCGCTTGCTCAGCACCATCGGATACGTCACACCCGCAGAGGCAGAAGAGGCATTCTATGAAAACCTGACCGCCCATGATAAAGCCGCTTGAAATTTGAACCAATCACCCTCCGGTAAATCCGGGCCGGTTCAGTCAGACACTCGAATTCAAAAAGGTAAGACACTCAATGGCGGATATGAAACCGGTTAGACGCTCTAAACCTTTAATCTGGCTCGTTTTCGTCAGAACTCCAAGCCTACACCTTAACATCAAACACAACGTATGAACTCCAATGTCTTCGGTGCAACTGGTGCGGTTCACGGGCACGGGGTGGTGTCGATCAGATCGCGAGATAGCGCCTGCTTCGTGACTGCGCGCAGCGACTTGATCTTGTTGTTTGCGGTTCCCGTCGGTCGTGTATCCTTGATCTGTATCATATTCGGTGGTGGAGGTTAGATTACCTCATCGGTTCGATCATCCGTCTCGCCATAGCGTTTGAGGGTGGCAGGTCGGGTGCCTTCGTAAGCGGCGGCTAGGCCGGGGGCAATTTTGGCGTTTTCGCGCTCGAATAGGCAGTTGCCTTGTAGATCGGAGGCGACGATGAACGGTCCCATGCCAGAGCATTCCAACACCCACATCGCCTGCGCCAGCCCCAGTTCTTCGTTCCAGTGGACGGCCTTCACCGCCTGTACGCCCCGGCCCAGCAAAGCGCCGGTGCCGTAGCCCACGGTCGTCAGGTAAACTGCCCCATTCGGCACGAAATCGCGCTTGTAATCGGCGGAGGTCATGCCGCCCTTGCCGATGATCAACTTCGCGCCGGAACGCTCCATCCATGGCCCGATCCATTTGGCGAAGCGGAAGGAGGCGGTTGCCGTTACCGCGCCGAGCGTGAACGTGCCGTCCTCGTTGATCGTGGCGGCGGGGGAGCAGTGGAAATTCGCCGCGCTTTCGGCAGGCAGCTCCATCGGAATATTCGCGTTCTTCTCCAGCGCCCGCATATAGACGCCTTCGCGCGCAGTATAGATTGTGCCGTCGAGATAGACGACATCCCCAAGGCGCAGCGCGGCCAGCGCCTCTGGCGTGGGGGTGGTACTGAGGGCGATTTTGCGGGGGGCGGTCATTTGATGACCCGTTTAAGGCGGTCTGAGGGGCGAATGGCGATATCGGGCGCGCAGAGCGGATAGACCGTCTCGCCCCATGCTTGTGCTACGACCTGCGCATAGCCACCCGGTTTCGCATCGCGATGGATGTGCAAAAGACGATTGGGCAGATCGACCACCCAATACTCGGCAATACCGTGCGCCGCGTAGCTCCAGAGGTGATCAAGCGGTCTAGCCTGCGCCATACCCGGCACCATCTCTCGGTCGAGCTTTACCCGGCGGTCCGCACTTTCCGTCATGAGTGGTGCCATCTCGCCCATTATTCCGCCGCCTGCGCATGTGCGTCATTCCACCCCACCGTCTCGCGGCGCTGATAGGGGGTGAACCAATCGGGGTCGGTGCGGTGTTCGACTTGGCCATCGGCGTGGATGCGGGCGACGGCGCGGCGGGAGGAGAGGCAGAAGGCGTGGACGCTCATCTGCATCCCGCCGGTATGGCAATAGCCAACCTCGATATGGCAATCAATCACCATAGATTTGCCCACAAAACCCATCGCGCCCATGCCGATGGAGTTGCCTAGCTCTTTGAATTCCTCTTCGAGTTTCGCGATTTGCGGGTCTGGGTTGCGGTCGCCCACGGTACGCAGACACGCGGCGCGCTTGCCTAGTACCATGCAGGTATCCTTGCTGCCGCCCAACCCAATCCCGATGATTGCGGGCTGACAGGCAAGGCCGCGCTTGCCAAAGGCGACCAAGCTATCGAGATAGAACCGCTTGATCCCTTCGATGCCGTCCGATGGAAATAGCATCCGGTAATCGGTGCCGAATAATCCGCCTTTGTGAACGGTTGTAAGGTCGATCCAATTTCCGCCAGGTTCATACCCGTATTCGATCTCTGGCGCATTGATGCCGACATTGTTGTCATGGTCGGTGCGCCAGAGGGGATGTACTCGGTTGGGGCGCAGCGGGACGCCGTTGGTTGCGTTGGCTGTGGCGCGGCGCAGCGCCTCCTCCAGCGCAATTGGACCGCCTTCTATCTGAGCCTCGTTCCCCATCTTAACATACCAGCGCGGACAGCCGGTATCGCCGCACATGGCGCGGCGATCTTCTTTCGCTGCCTCGTAATTCTCCAACATCGCCTGCAACACGAAGGAGGACAGGTCGCCATCCTCCACGGCGGCAGTTGCGCGCAGGCCGTCGAGATAATCCTGTGGAATCTCGATGGCGGCTTTGTCCATCAGCATTTCGGCGGTGGATTGGATGAGGTCGATGGGGATCACGGGGCCAGCACTTCCGATAGGGTCAGGGTTATCGAGGGCAGGAGCAGGGCGGTAACGGCCTCGTCCCATTCCTTGACCGTCACATCAGCGTAGCCACCGGTTCCGGGGCTACGGTGGATATGTAGCTTGCGGTTCGCCAGATCAACAATCCAAAGATCGCGCGCACCCTGTGCCGCGTAATGGGGAGCCTTCGTCTTTAGATCATGGGAAAGCGAGTTGTCGGCAATCTCGATCACGAGCAGCAAATCCTCGCCAGTAGCGTCCTTGTCCGTCACACCTTTCGGAACGATGGCGATATCGGGAGCGAGCACGAGGTTCTCCGATAGGACGAAGGCGACGTCTGCATTCCCTTCCACGGTTTTCGGCAGCATCTTACCAGTTGCGACCGACAACGCAAAAAGTGCCCTGCCATGGGACGAATTCGATGGTGATATCTCGACCAACATCCCATCGATCAACTCGACTCGCCCGTCGCAGGGCAGCGTGCCGGTTTCCAGCATCGTGTAGTAGGCGGTCGCATCCAGCGGTGCGATGGCACGCGGTCCACCCGCAATATCGACGATCTTATTCATGGGGCGAGTATGCGCTCGTGCATCAGGTCAGGCAAGTTCCGCTATTCCCGACAGTGACTATTCCGCCGCCACCATCGTCTCTGGCTCGCCGTCGGGCAGGACCGTATCACCGGGTTTAACGATGGTAAAGGCCACGGGGGCGCGGCTGACGGCCAGCGTGTCCCCCTGTTGGCGAGCGATGGTGTAGTAGGAGGTGTCTAGGTCGCCCTCTTCGGGGAAGTCTTCGCGATAATGGGCGCCGCGCGAGTTTTCGCGGGCTAGCGCCGCTTCGGCGATGATTCCGGAAATGTCGCACAGGCTGCGCAGGTTCAGCCAATCATGCCATGTCAGGTTGAAGGCGCGAGCAGTACCGTCAACGCCTATCTCGGCCAGTTCCGCGCCGATCTCCTTCACGCGGGCGAGGCCGCGTTGCATTCCGTCGGCATTGCGCATGACGCCCACATCTTCCCACATCGCGCCCTGCAAGGCGGTGCGCAGGAGGTGGGTATTGCCGGGTTTGCGCGCAAAAGGATGGCTGGCGCGGGCGATTTCGGCGTCGAGCACGGCCTCATCAGGATCGCGCAATGCGCCAGTTGCCTCGACTCCCATCATGTCGCCCGCCACACCGCCATAGACGGTCGAGTTTGCCACGCCGTTGCCGCCTAGACGGTTTGAGCCATGCGCGCCGCCCGCATCCTCGCCCGCGACGTAGAGGCCGCGCATCTGCGTGCGCGTATCCGGGTCGACCACGACGCCGCCCATGAAGTAATGCGCGGTCGGCACCACCTCGACTTTGCCGCCCGCAAGGTCAAAGCCGCAATCGGCGCAGCGTTTGACCATGCCCTTGAATTTCTGCGCCACATGCTCCGGCCCCAGATGGGCCATCGAGATATAGACGCCTCCCCCCGGGGAAGCATTGGATTTGCGCATCTCGGCATAGATGCCCCGGCTGACGATATCGCGGGTCGCGCGCTCGCCCCGGTCGTCGTAATCGTACATGAAGCGTTGTTCAGCCCCGTTGAGCAGGTGCCCGCCCGCCCCGCGCAGACCCTCTTCCAGCACGGTGCCGGTCATCTTGGTATGCTCGCCCGCCAGCAGGCCAGTGGGATGGAACTGCACCATCTCCATATCGCGTAGAGGCAGGCCCGCGCGCAGGGCCATGGCGAGGCCGTCCATCGTCTTGTCGCCTGACGGCGTGTGGTACTTGTACATGGTCGGGCCACCGCCCGTGGCCATCAGGACGGTTTTCGCCCGCACGAAACGGAATGCGCCCGTGCGCATGTCGATGAAGAGGACGCCGGAGAGGCCTTCGCCGCCTTTGGCCGGAATCAAGCCGATGGCACGGTGTTCCTGTAGCTTTTCGATGGGGCGGGAGAGCACCTGTTCCATAAGGCGGGAGATAATCTCGATACCCGTTAGGTCACCTTTATGGACGGTACGGTCATAGGTCTGGCCCGCAAAAGCCTTCTGATGCACCGAGCCGTCGGGGTTGCGGTCAAAGAAGCAGCCGACTTCGTTCTCCAATTCACGGATGCGCACGACCGCCTGCTCGCACAGCTTCCACGCCATGTCTTGATCCGGCAGCCACTTGCCGCCCTTGATCGTGTCCATGAAATGCCGTTCGACACTATCGCCATGGCCGATGGCGACGTTGTAGCCACCCTGTACCATGCGTGTGCAGCCGCATTTGCCGATAAGGCCTTTGACCGCGATGGTCACTTTCGCTTCGGGCGCGGCTTTTTGGGCGTGCAGGGCGGCAAAGAGACCCGCGCCACCGGAGCCGAGGATGAGAATGTCGGTGTTATGGCGTTCGATCTGCATTTTTATACCGCACTCAAAAAGAACATTGTCGAGAGGCAGAAGGATACTGCTACCGCGCTCGCTGCGTAAGTCTTCTGGCGGTGCGACCATGGTAGCCATTCAAGGGCCATGAGGCGCAGGCCACCGAACATGTGGACAGCCAGCAGGAAAACGAGGCCAAATTCGGCGATCTTGACCGCCGTATAATCGGTCCACCGTAGGAAGCCGTCGAGGGTCGCTGCGTCGTTTAGGGCATAGGATAGCACCCAGAAATGGACGGGCAAGAAGAGGGCCAGAAGAAGGCCCGACGCGCGATGCAAGGCAAAGGCGAACCAAAGGGCGTGTTTGCGATGTCCTTTCATATCGCTGTCACCGCATAGACCGCCGTGAGGCCCATCGTGCCTAGAGCCGTGAAAATGGCGACCGTCAAAACACCGAGAGTGCCGCGCGTCAGGCCAAAAGTTTCGTAGGCGATGGCGCGCAGGCCAATGGCGGAATGCAGAGCCACGGCCACGGCGAAACTGCCGTAGAATAGCGCCCAGAGAATGCTGCCTTTCGTGCGTCCTAGGATTTCGACGGCACTAAGGCCGTTCTGCACGGCGTAGATCATCACGGCGATATGGCCAAGGACGAGGGGGACCATGATCAGCGCCGTAATCCGCTGGAGCAGATAGAGCCGCACTCCGATCATAGGATGCGTCCCTTTAATGCCGCCATTGTTGTTGCCCGTTTAAGACCCGCAATAGAGGCCGTGGGGTTCAGCTCATTCGGGCAATGGGTGACGCATCCTTGTTGTGAATGGCAATTGTGACAGCCGCCCGGTCCCGAAACGGCGGTTAATCGTTCATCCAGCCGCCCGTCGCGGACGTCATTGACGAGCGACCATGTGCGATTGAGGGCGGCGGGGCCAAGATATTCAGGATTGGCCGAGACGACATCGCAGGCGGCGTAACAGATTGCGCAGTTAATGCACTCGATGGCCTCATCCGCCGCTATGCGGGCAGAGGAGGCGGGATCCACGCCCGTATCGATGGGGGCATCGCGTGACGTGGAAGGCGCGAACATGCCTTCGGCCTTGGTCCATTTATCAAAGAACGGGTCCATATCGACGGCCAGATCTTTGATGATGGGTAAGTTGCGCAGCGGCGCAACCTCGACCTTGCCACTCGTCGCGACCTTCGATATGTGCGTTCGACAGGTCCAGCGTGGCACACCATTAACCATCATCGCGCAGGAGCCGCACATCCCCACGCGGCAGGCGTAGCGATAAGCAAGCGTCGGGTCAGCGTTTTGCTGTATCCACGCTACTAGATCCAGCACAGTCTGGCTTTCTTGCGCCGGAACCTCATGGGTCTCGAACACCCCTTCCGCTGCACCGCGCCAGACGGAAACGGCGAGCGTTTCGGTCATATCAGCGAACTCAGCAAATCACGGAACCCGCCAATTAACCTGCCACTGGAGATACGGCATTTCCCACGCTCGCGAATGGCTGTGTTGTCGCCAGGGATAAGTTCTAGGGCGCGGTCGAAATCGCCGGTCGCCTTCTCACATTCGCCCATGCGCTTATGTGTCTGACCACGTTTCAGGTAGAGCGAATAGGCATTGGGATAGGAGTTAATCGCCACCGTATAACCGCGCATCGCTTCGACATTTCTGCCGAGTTCAAAATTAGCATCGGCGCGCTTGATGGTCGTGTAGGGCGAGTTTCCGGTTAAGGCAGCGGCCTGTTCGTAATGCCCTAATGCGATATCATAACGGTCGGCCAAGGCGTAGGAATCGCCGGTAAGCAGCGCGAGGCGAGATTGGTCGGCCCCGTGATTGCGTGCTTGTTCGATCTGCGACAGGGCTTCGGTGGGTTGCCCCTGTGCGATGGCGGCGCGGGCGGATAGCATAAAGCCTTCTTTTTTCATCGACTCGCTGGCGACGAGGCGCTGGGCATAGGCGAGGCTCTCGTCTGGGCGATCTTGCGCAAGCAATGCCCGCGCGGCAGCGGCGGCGGCCTCCAAATTGTTGGGTTTTAATTTCAGCGCCTTTTCGGCGTCTTCCAGCGCCCCGGCCGCATTGCTGGTCGATAGGTAAGCATTGGCACGCTGGATTAACGGGTCGGCTTCATCTGGATGAGCTTTGACGGCGGCATCGTAGAAGGCAAGTGCCTCGTCATATTCCCCACGGCTTAGGCGGATACGCCCGATGGCATCGCGGATACGCGAATCCCCCGGCGCACGCACGGCTGCTTCGGATAAATCGTTAAGCGCCTTTTCGACTTCGTTTAGCCGCAGCCACGCAATTCCGCGATTATAGAGGATATTCGAGTCGCCAGGGCGCAGCGCCAGTGAGGAATCAAAATACCGGATCGCTCCGGCAAAATCACTGGCGGCGTATCGGGCGCGCCCGCGTTGAAACTGTCGCTCATCCGCGATTTCGTTCCAGTTTTCGAGGGCGGCAAGCTCCACTTCCGCATCGCGGGGCCGTCCGGCATCAATCAGGGCAGAGGCGAGATGATAGCGTACTATGCGCTGGTATTCGGGGTCGTCCTTAGATGCCTTCATCAGCCGAACGAGGATTGGCACGGCTTCAGAATGGTTCTGTGCCTTGATCAATGCCTCCGCGTATTGTGCGAGGAATTCGCGCCCCCCTTCTAGGTAGACCTCTGCTTCTCTGAAATCGGCAATTGAATTTTCGAGGTCGTCGCGTAGGAAGCGGATGCGCGCCCGGCGATGAAAGGCCGTACCATCATGTTTGCGCGCTTTGATTGCTTTGGTATACGCCTTTTCCGCTTCGACCAGATTTTGTAGTGCAAAATAGCTGTCGCCCACACCGCGCAGGGCAGGGGAACTATCGGCGTATTTGCGCGACAAGGCAAAGTCTGCACCTGCGCGCTCGAACCCCTTCATCATATACATTGTCTCGCCGCGCAATCGGTGGGCGCGCCCGAAGAACTCGCGATTTTCGGCTCTGACCGTTGCTGGATCGCCCGTGCGTAACAAAGCTTTTGTTGCGGAATCGATCTGTTGCAAGGCGCGTTCGGGCTGCTCGGCAATGAGTAGGATTGCGGCATCCTCAAGCTTATATTTATAATCCACCGCGCTTAATTGGCTTGTGATCGTTAGCGCCTCGTTAAGTTTACCCAAGCCTGCCAATGCCCGTGCGCGGCCTGCTCGTGCGGCTTGGTTTGATGGGTTTTGTGATAATGCATTGTCGAAATGGCTGAGGGCGGCGTCATATCGCTGTGCGCCCAAAGACGCCCAGCCTGATTGCATGATCAGATAAGGTTCGGTTTTGTCGAGTTGTTGTGCATCCGCCGTATCCAACAGTGCGGACGCGACCGCGAGAGCCATTAGGCTCCGTAAGGTGCCCCGCATTGCCCATTCGATCCTGCTCACCATTGACCCCGTCCGTCCGCTCAAGAACTGTTACCCCGGTGGGACAATAGCGCGCTCAAGGGGCGGAGTAAACGGTTTCTCTATCGGCATTATCGCTTTCAATGTAGCGGCTTGCGCTTCTTTCTTGAAGTGAAGGAAGGGTGGAAGGTGGTGTGTTATTCGACTGGGCACTCGCGTTCGCCCCACGCCTCGAACTGGCGTAGTGGCTCTCGCAGCGATAGGGCGCGGGCGGTTGGGACATATTCATACCGCTTTGCATTGGGGGATAATGGCCGCCGCTCCAATAGGCCGACTTCGACGAGGCGGCGCAATCTGTCCGACAGGATATTGCGTGCGACGCCCAATTGCTGAAGCATTTCCTCGAAGCGTGTAACGCCATTCAATGATGACCAAAGCGTTAGCAGCATCCAGCCATCGCCAATCTCACCCATCGCTCTCGCCAGCGCACTGGGATGCGTCTTTAGATTGCTTCTAATCATACGATTAACCCCCAAACAGAAAAACTATACCGCGCGCAACTAGAGCGGTCTGAGTCTATCCCGATTCATCACGCAGTTGCGAATATGCCTATGTATACACGCTAAGGGAACACAGTTTCCAAATCTTTTTGCCGCAGTGCATATTTTACGGCCTCAGAAAGACGTTCGCTTGCACCATCTCGGGTCATATGCTTTGTGTCCACAGCGCACATTCGCAGTCTCTCAGGAGGGAAAAATGGACGTCTTATTTTCGATCGAGGCGCTGGGCGTTCTCGTTTCCCTGATATTTCTACAGGCAGTGTTGGGCTTCGATAACCTGCTCTATATCTCGATAGAATCGCAGCGTGCCCCGGCTCACAGACAGTCTTTCGTGCGTAAAGCGGGCATTGCCATAGCCGTTATCCTACGCCTGATCCTGTTATTCGTCATCATGCGCTTGCTGGCTGGATTCATCGAGCCGCTATTTGCGATCACCGATGCCATGGGGTCGGGGGAGACCATCGAAGCAGCCCATCATGGCACGACGAATGACGCATACGCGATTGGTGCGGCGGAGAACGTCGCCACAGCGGACACTCCCACTTTCTCGTTTCCGTATATCAGCGGTGCGTTCAACCTAAAGGCGATTATCTTCCTGTTCGGAGGTGGCTTCATCATGTACACCGCCGTGAAGGAGATTAATCACCTGCTGGCGATGGATGATCTGGCTCATGGTACGAAATCGGGTCAGAAGTCGACTTTTGCAACGCTCGCGATCATTGTTTTTATGAACCTGATCTTCAGCTTCGATTCGATCCTATCGATGCTGCCCCTGACGAATGATCCGCAATATGTGAATGATGATTTCATTTCGCCGCAATTCGTGCTGCTGGGAACGGCGGTCGTTGTCAGTGGTGCATTGATGATTCTGCTGGCCGATAAAGTTGCCGATTTCATCCAGAAAAACCGCATGTTTGAAGTGCTGGGCCTGTTTATTTTGTTGATCGTCGGCATTATGCTGCTGGCCGAAGGCGGGCATATCGCGCATCTGTCCCTATTCGGGTATCCGATTGAAGCGATGCAGAAATCAACCTTCTACTTCTCGGTCGCGGTCCTGTTCATCGTGGACATCATCCAGACGCGCTACCAGCGTAAGCTAATGGCCGCGAAACATGCCGAGGTGATCGACCCTAGCAATAACGAGCCGGTTGCCGCTGTGCAGGGCAACGGAACGCCACACGCTTGATATCCGTGGCTTGCGGGGCGGGGATTGAGCAGGTAAACCCCGCTCAATCCACTCGAACCGGGAGCCACCGCCATGCTCGATCTTGCCTATTCCGAACCGACTGTCGCCCGCCTGAAAGGCATGACCGGAGAATGGGAGATGGTAATCGGGTTGGAGGTCCATGCGCAGGTGCGCAGCCAAGCCAAGTTGTTCTCTGGCGGGGCCAATGATTTTGGGGCCGAACCGAATACGAATGTCGCGCTGGTCGATGCGGCCATGCCGGGAATGCTGCCGGTTATTAATGAGTATTGCGTGGCGCAAGCGGTGCGCACGGGTCTGGGCTTAAAGGCACAGATTCATTTGCGCTCTGTATTTGACCGTAAGAATTATTTCTATCCCGATTTGCCGCAGGGCTATCAGATCAGTCAGTTTAAAGACCCTATCGTCGGCGAGGGTGAGGTATTGGTGCATCTGGAACCCGGCATTGCGCGCCCCGTGCGGATTGAGCGTATTCATCTGGAGCAGGATGCGGGCAAATCGATCCACGACATGGACCCCGAAATGTCGCTGGTCGATCTCAACCGTACTGGCGTCGCGCTGATGGAAATTGTCAGTCGCCCCGATATTCGCGGGCCGGAGGAGGCGGCGGAATATGTGCGCAAGCTGCGCCAGATCATGCGCTATCTCGGCACCTGTGATGGTGAGATGCAGGAAGGATCACTGCGTGCGGACGTGAATGTCTCGGTCTGTCGCCCCGGCGATTACGAAAAATACCGCGAGACGGAAGATTTCGGTCATTTGGGTACTCGCTGCGAAATCAAGAACATGAACTCGATGCGCTTTATCCAACAGGCCATTGATTACGAAGCCCGCCGTCAGATTGAGATTCTGGAAGACGGTGGCACCGTGGATCAGGAAACACGCCTGTTTGACCCCAAGAAGGGCGAAACGCGCACCATGCGCTCAAAGGAAGAAGCGCATGATTACCGCTACTTCCCATGTCCCGACCTGTTGCCGCTAGAGATTGAGCAAGCATGGGTGGATGATATTGCCTCCGGCCTGCCCGAACTGCCCGATGAAAAGCGTGCGCGGTTTATGGGCGAGTATGGCGTAACCGAATATGATGCCGCCGTTCTGAGCGCCGCCCGCGACGAAGCCGATTTCTTCGAGGCCGTTGCCAAAGGGCGCGATGGTAAGATGGCCGCGAACTGGGTGGTCAACGAGCTGTTTGGGCGCTTAAACAAAGATGGATTGGACGTAACGTCTTCCCCCATCAGTGCCGATCAGCTTGGCGGCGTTATCGACTTGATTCAGAAGGGCGATATCTCCGGTAAGATCGCGAAGGAATTGTTCGAGATCGTCTGGTCCGAAGGAGGTAACCCCGCCGAAATCGTCGAAGCACGCGGCATGAAGCAGGTGACGGATACCGGTGCCATCGACGCCGCCGTGGACGAGATCATCGCCGCCAACCCCGAAAAAGTCGCACAAGCACAGGAAAAACCCTCCATGGCAGGATGGTTTGTGGGGCAGGTGATGAAAGCGACGGGCGGTAAGGCAAACCCGCAAGCAGTACAAGCTGCGGTGAAGACGAAGCTGGGAGTGTAATGCGACTGCCCTAGCCAGTGACTGTTTTGGCCCATTTGCGAGCAACGATTGACTGGATGCGTGCCTTGTCCTTTGCGAAGAAGTTCCACGCGGTGCAGCAGGCGTCGAGGATGTCTTCGTAGGTGTCGAAGACTGAGATGGCGAGTTTGTTGCCGCGTAGGTAGGCACAGACGTTTTCCATTGGGTTGAGTTCTGGCGAGTACGACGGAATCTTCAGCACGGAGTGATGTTCGGGGGAACATCGAGAGCTTCGGGGTTATGCCATCCGGCCCCACGACGACGAGGATCGCATGGCTGCCCGTGGCGACGGCTTTGGCGATCTCCCGGAGATGGAGGTTCATGGCGTGAGCGTTGGCATGTGGCATGACCAGCGCGGCGGCAATGGCCCACTCGGCGCAGGCCAGCGCCAAAGATGTAGGCCCATTCGTAACGGGTGTCCTTCGGCGCGCGGGACGGGTGCCGCGTTCGGCCCAGATACGGGCAAACCCAGGGCTCACGCATGAGATTTTCCGGTTACGATTTGTGTCATATAATCGTTGTCCCAGGCGGCTTTTTTGCGTCTGGCCTTGAGGGATGTTTTGGCGGTTGAATCTTGCTTGATGAGGTTGAGGGCGATCTT
>CALFVD010000073.1 GCA_937928005.1 uncultured Neomegalonema sp.
GGAAATCGCCATGACCATCAACACAACACCCCGTAAATGCCTCGGCTTCAAATCCCCCGTCGAAGCCTTCCTCAAGGAGCTTGGCAAATCCGTCAGCCTGCGCTTCTATCCAACCGTTGCACTTCATTCCTGAATCTACCCCTGCTTTTCTCATCGCTCCCAATCAAAGACAAAATCGTGACGCACGAGGATGATCTCTTCCAAGTATCGCCCAAAAATCGCCCTGTTTTTCGCCAGTTGTTACGCTTTGTTTCAACTTGAGGTTTCCATCAATGAAAGCCGTTTCCGCAATACTTGCGGCAGTCCTGATCGTCGCTGCACCAGTTCTGACACCCCGCGCTGAGGCGCATGGTATGGTCTATGCCGACTTGGTCGACCGAGTCAGTCCGGCGGTCGTCAATATCTTCACGACCCAAGCCGCCCCCGAAGCCATCGCCAGCAACCTACCTGATTTGCCCGAAGGACATCCGCTCAAGGAATTCTTTGAACGGTATAGCGGAAGGCGCGGCGATAACGAGCCTGAACGCTCGGTCGGCTCTGGCTTCATCTTCGATCCCGCCGGATACGTCATCACCAACCACCATGTCGTCGCTAATGCCGACACGATCAAAGTCGCCCTGAACAATGATCGCGAGTTTGATGCACGGGTGATCGGTAGCGACAAGGCAACCGATATCGCGCTGCTCAAGATCGAATCCGGCTTTGCACTGCCCTACGTTATCTTTGGCGATTCGCGTAATGTGCGGGTTGGCGAGGAAGTCGTGGCCGTGGGCAACGCCTTTGGCTTGGGCGGCACCGTCACGCGAGGCATCGTCTCGGCAAAGGGGCGCGATATCCGCGTGGGCGGCCCTTATGTCGACTACATCCAAACAGATGCGGCCATCAACCGAGGCAATTCCGGCGGCCCGCTATTCAATATGAATGGCGAAGTGATCGGCATGAACACGGCAATCTACTCGCCCACGGGCGGCTCGGTCGGTATCGGGTTTGCCGTTCCGTCCGATATCGTGTCGCGGATCATTGGCGACCTGCGCGATGACGGCCTCGTCTCGCGCGGCTGGATCGGCATCGGCATCCAACCCGTGACCGACGCCATCGCAACCGCCATCAACATGCCCGAAGCAAAAGGCACCATCGTCTCTACCGTCTCATTGGATGGCCCGTCGGCGGGCATCTTGCGCGAAGGGGACGTAATCCTGAGCTTCAACGGCCAGCCCTTGGAGAAAGGCCGCGACCTACCTCGCTTCGTCGCCCGCACACCGCCGGGCAGCAGCGTGCCGGTTGAGATCATGCGCGACCGTATCCAGCAGACGATCTACCTAACCGTTGGTACGCTAAAGCGTTGACCGCCTTAAAACGTAAGAAGCCCCCGCCTTTCGACGGGGGCCTCATCATGTTGCCGGAGCGATTTCTACCGCTCACCCAGCAACATCGTCACGACGATACGTTCGTCGCGAATGGCGGTGCCAATGCCAACAATGCGCGCAGTCGGGTCGAGCAATGCTTCGCGGTGCCCTTCCTGCGAACGCAACCAATCGGTGACAGAGGAACGCACAGTCTCCTCAATTGACCATTGAATATTCTCGTCCGTCGCATCCCACAGGATTTCGGCGACCTTGGCGTAATGGGCAACATTCGCCTCTTGTAGTCGGGCCTTCAGATCGCGCCCATCCGGGGCGAAATGACCGAAGAAATCGCCCGTCACCATATCACCCGAATATGCGCCCGCCACGACGCCGAGGCCCGGATCGGCTTCCAATTCGCCCAAACCCTTCTTTTTGCGGTGCAGATTAACGGTCTTGAAAATCGACGTGCTGACCTTCAACGCGAAGGTATAGGCGCTCTGCCCCCATGGTCCCGCACGATCGACACCTTCTAGCGTGCTACGGGTGGAAGCTGGTTCCAACACACTCTGCGCCGAAGCGGGCACGGCGAGGAAGGCGGCAAGGGCGGCGGCAAGAATGGTGCGGCTCGTCATCGGTTCGGCTCCGGTCTGCGTGAAGGTTTTGCCGCACAAATAGAGAAGGCCGCGCGGTAAAATCGTTCCATGTATGGAAACCATGATGCCGCGACAGCGTTAGCGGAGCCTTAACGTCATGTCGGAACTGAAACTATAGCAATTTACGACCATGTTGAGGCAGGTTTCACCGCTTTTCGCCATAACGATTTACGTCGCTATTGAGGGCAGGTTTTTCACCAAGATTCGCGTGAAACCTTATGTTTTGCATCAACTTGATCACAATCAGGCCCAGTGAGAAATAAGGCCCGAAATTGTCGTCAGACGCTTGCGTCCAATGCAGCAATGATCGCATCGCCCATTTCGACTGTACCCACCTGCTTCATGCCATCTTGCATAATGTCGCCGGTGCGATAGCCGTCTGCCAACACCTTTTGTACCGCAGATTCCAACCGGTCAGCCTCACCACCCAGATCAAAGCTGTAGCGCAGGGCCATTGCGAAGCTGAGGGTCATGGCGATGGGGTTGGCGACGCCTTTGCCGGTAATGTCGGGGGCCGAGCCGTGTACGGGTTCGTACATGGCTTTACGGCGTCCCGTCTCATCCGCAGCGCCGAGGCTGGCCGAGGGCAGCATCCCTAGCGAGCCGGTCAGCATGGCGGCGCAATCGGACAACAGATCACCGAACAAGTTGTCCGTGACGATCACGTCAAACTGTTTCGGCGCTCGGACAAGCTGCATCGCGCAGTTGTCGGCGTACATATGGCTCAGTTCCACATCCGGGTAATCGGCAGCGAGTTTGGTCATTTCCTCGCGCCACAGAATGCCCGATTCCATGACGTTAGCTTTTTCAACCGAGCAAAGCTTGCCGCCGCGCTTTTGCGCCAGTTCAAAGGCGGCGCGGCCAACGCGCACGATTTCATGGGTGTCATAGACCTGCGTGTTCACGCCCCGCCGCTCACCATTAGGCAGGTCGGAGATACCGCGCGGCTCGCCAAAATAAGTGCCACCCGTCAGCTCGCGCACGATCATAATGTCGAGGCCCGACACCAGTTCGCGCTTCAGCGAGGAGGCATCGGCCAGCGCGTCGAAGCACATGGCCGGGCGCAGATTGGCGAAGAGTTCCATCTCTTTGCGCAGTCGCAAGAGGCCACGTTCGGGCTTAATCGAGAAATCAAGGTCATCCCATTTCGGCCCGCCCACCGCGCCAAGCAGGACCGCATCCACCTCCATCGCTTTTGCCATGGTATCGTCATGCAGCGGGATGCCATGCGCATCAATGGCCGCGCCGCCGACAAGGTCTTCCTCCACATCGAAGCTAACGCTCTCCTTCTCACCAAACCAGCCGATGACACGGTTGACCTGTGTCATGGCCTCCGGGCCGATGCCATCACCGGGAAGAACGAGAAGCGAGCGGTTGGACATGGGAAACTCCGTGCAGAGAGGGTTGATGGATAAACGATCCATTAACGTAAGCCTGCGCGCCCGTAAAGCCGTCGCCCAAGCACAAAAAACCCCGGCCACAAGGACCGGGGTATAGGTAACATCAATCAGGGAGTATCGATTTACTGCACGTCAGGATTCACCGTGACGGGCTTGATGAACTGGCCGTCAAAACCGCGACCACCGCCATAGACATCGAGGCGGACGGGCGTGGTGCGCACGATCCAGCCAAGCAGACGCTGGCCAGTATCCACGACGGGCTGGAAAGGCCGGTCAGGAGTAATCGTGAAGCTAGAACCCATTGGCGCGTAGAAGGCGGGTGGAAGACCGCGTTCCTGCTTACCCTTGCGCACTTTGGTGCCGCGAAGGCCCGTGCGGCAGACCGAATATTCGGCGGTGCCGCCCTGTCCGATCAGCATGACCGTAGCGTTACGGCGTTCCTGCACGTTGGCGATGACGGGATTCTTGACGCTGGTATTGCGCAGGCAGGCTTTAATAGCCGGATAGTAGCGCGCAACAGCAAAGGTCCAAGCATCCGTATCTTCGATCTCAGGCCGCTTCGGCGCTGGAGCGGGGTTTACGGGTGGTGGTGGAGCCGGGAAGCCCGTGGTTGGGAAGCCGGGGAAGGTCGGCTGTGGGAAGCCCTGCTGCGCGCCTGGGATATAAGGCTGCGGCACAGGATAGCTAGGCTGCTGATACACGGTTCCAGCGGTTTGAGGGGCCGACTGATAAGTCGTGGTGCCCGTCGACGTGCCGCTATAGGTACCGGCGCTTGGCAGCGTACCATAGGTGATCGAACCACCCTGTGCAGGCGCGCCGTAGGTCGTGGAAGGTGCGCCATAGGTCACGCCAGCCTGTGGTGCGCCGTAGGTCTGTGCGGGGGCACCGTAGGTCGTGCCAGCAGGCGCGCCATAGCTTGTGCCAGCAGGTGCGCCATAGCTCGTACCGGCCTGCGGTGCCTGATAGGCCTGCGTTTGGCCATAGGAAGGAACCTGATACTGATAGGTGCCCGTGGATTGTGCCGATGCCGTGCCTGCGACGAGGACGGCGACAGCTGCGGCGATGATGCCGCCGGTCGCTTTTTTCATGCTCGTGGTCTCCTGTCTCGATCCAGCACGTCGTTGCGTGCGTTTTTCTTGCCGTGAGCCATTTGTAGACGGGCCACAGGAAAATGCAATACCCGAAATTGAAATTTTCTATGTATTGAGGCGGCTTATGGCAGTTTCTTGAGTCATTTGAGGTGCTTGAATACCCCGCTGACTCGCGATGGGAGTCTCAACTTGGGTCAGATACGCCCGACCGGCGCACGGATTGCCCCTTTTTTCTCCGCAAGCAGACACAGCCAGTCATGGGCGATATGCGCCGCCGCCAACGCGGTGATCTCCGCATGGTCGAAAGGAGGTGAAACCTCGACGATATCCATGCCAATCAGGTCAAGCGATCCCAACCCACGCACCAATTCCAGCGCCTGCCAGCTCGCCATCCCCCCCGGTACTGGCGTACCCGTCCCTGGCGCAAAGGCCGGGTCCAGCCCATCAATATCGAAAGACATATAACAGGGCGCATCGCCGATCCGCGAGCGTATCGCATCGAGCGTTGCGTCGATACCGTTGCGATGGACCCATGGGGCGGTCAGGATCTCAAAACCATGCGCAGAATAGTTATATGTGCGCAGGCCGACCTGAATCGACCGCTCCACATCGATGATGCCTTCGGCTACCCCCCGCGCAAACATGGTGCCGTGATCGAGGCGGCCCTCGTCATCTTCCCATGTATCGCAATGGGCATCGACTTGTAGCAGCGCAACCGGGCCGTATTTGGCCGCATGGGCCTTGAGCAGGGGATAAGCGACGAAATGATCACCGCCCAAGGAGAGCAATTTCGCCCCCGAAGCGATGATTTCCGCCGCATGGTCCTCGATGGATTGCGGCACCGTCGCCGGATGGTGCGGGTCGATAAAGCAATCGCCATAATCGACCACGGCCAGCGTCTCGAACGGATCGAATCCGAACGGAAACGCCTTGAGTTCGGCAAGCTGAACGGATGCCGCCCGTATCGCCTGCGGCCCTAAGCGGCAACCGGGCCTATACGTGACCGAAGCATCGTAAGGCACCCCCGTCACCGCCACATCTACCCCCGCCAGATCGCGCGTATACCGCCGCCGTAGAAAGCTGAGCGCGCCGCCATAGGTCATCTCAGTCGACCGCCCCAGATTGGAGGTAGCGCGGAAGGCGTGGTCGGATTTGATGGTCATGGCTTTATTCCCGTTCTCGTTAGATCAGTCCTATTGCGCGACGAAGGTCTTGCCAATGATGCGCCGAACGGTAACGCTTGGATTATGACCGATCCATCCGACTGGCCCGCCACCATCCACAGGGTTTTGCGCGAAGCAAACGTGCGACAGGTGCCCTACGTCCCCGACGGGGGCCATGCGCGACTGCTCGACCTGATCGCCGATGACCCCACCATACGCGATATCTCGCTAACCACCGAGGAGGAAGGCGTCGCGCTTTGTGCGGGTGCTTGGCTTGGGGGTGAGCGGTCGGCGCTCTTGATGCAATCAAGCGGCGTCGGTAATTGCGTCAACATGCTATCGCTGATCCGCATGGGACATTTCCCCTTTCTGACACTGGTGGCAATGCGCGGCGAATGGGCGGAGTTCAACCCTTGGCAGGTGCCGATGGGGTCGGGTACGCCATTTGCTTTTGAGATGATGGGCGTACAAGTGCAGCGTATCGACCGGATCGAGGATATTGAGCCGGTTCTGCGCGCCGCCGTCGTCACTGTCTTCGAGGGTGGCACGCCGATGGCGA
>CALFVD010000074.1 GCA_937928005.1 uncultured Neomegalonema sp.
TTCAGCGCGCAATTCGGCAATCCGGTCTCTTTCAACGCTCGTAAGATGTGTGTAATCTGACATCGCAACACCGTTTTTTGTTTAGCGACAGACGGATACCAAAATCCGTCACGGTGTTGCACCTCGCTTCTGAAACCAGGACCTTCCAGTGCTGGCGAGGATCGTCGAGAGCAGAAGAATGGTCGAGTAACGAGAAGGAGGACATCGCAAAACCCCAAGTGGTGAGGTCTGCTATGAATCACGCAACATCCCGAAAGGGAATCCATCAGCTTTCAAGCGATTGCCGTGTATCACGCACCGCACGCTTGACATTTGATAATTTATCGTGTCGTATGTTCATGTTTTGTATGATACGGGATGTACCATGGACCTACCCCTCGCCATCGACGCCAATCGGAACCGTCTGTTGCTCGCGCTTGCGGGGTTGGCGGCGATGATCGGGGATGGGGAGACGGTTTTGCGGCATGTGCGCTGGGCCGTGTTGGCGGTTTTGCGGCCCGCTGAGGCCGCTTTGCGGCGGTTGATTGCCGTGGCCGCTATCGATGTTGTCATTGGGCCTACGCGGGCGGGGCCAAAGGGAGGCTTGCCACGCGGGAAGAGGTCGGCGGAGCGCGTACCGTGCTTTGCGCTGTTTGACCGGCGGCTACAGGTCGATCCGAAACAGAAACGTGTCCGGGGCTTTGGGCCGAATATCCGGTTTCTCGATGGCGAAGATATCATGCCACCCGCTAATAATGCGCCGAAACCGGATGATCCGGTGAGTGCAGCGGCTCTGCGGCAGCGATTGGCGGCATTGCTGAACGCGCTGAATGATATTCCGGGCAATGCAAAGCGGCTGGCGCGAGCCTTGGCGAAGAAGCCGCGCCCCATGCGAGCGATGCGGCCCGGTCGACCTCCGGGGTTTCGGGCGAAGGGAAAACGGGCCATTGACGAGGTGCTGGCCGATTGCCATGCGCTGGCGCTACTGGCGTTGCATGAAGCGGCCCCACCATGATGAGCGAATACGTGGGTTGAACGCCCTGCCCTGCGCTGATGGCGGGGGGTGTTTTGCTGTGCCGTCTTGGCACCGGAGGCGTATTGGGGGCGAAGATGCGCTGGCCCATATCGGGCGGCATTTTCGGTACGTCGGTGGGTTTTAGATCCGGCGACGCGCGCGATATAGCGCCATAGCTGACCTGAAACAGGTGGGTTCAGTCCTTGCATTTCCCAAAAATAGCCATTGCCTTCCTGCGCGATCCCCTAAAACATGGCTGCCGAATTGGGGATGGTCGCGACGCGACTTGAGGAGGATTGATTTCATGAGAAACCTTGTTTCTGCAGCGGTTATGGCGCTGTCACTCGCGGCTGGGCCTGCGCTGGCCAAGGACACGCTGAAGGTCGGGATGATCGTTACGCTCAGCGGCCCGCCCGGTGCCCTTGGCAACCAAGCACGCGATGGCTTTCAACTCGCGCTCGACGAGATGGGCGGCAAGCTTGGCGGGATGGAAACGGAATTTATCCTCGAAGACGATGAATTGAAAGCCGATGTCGCGCAATCCAAGGCCAGAGCATTGGTCGAGCGTGAGGAAGTCGATTTCGTCGTCGGCACGATCTTCTCAAACATGCTGGCCGCAATCTACAAGCCGGTGATCAAATCCGGCACGTTCCTTATCAGCCCAAATGCCGGGCCGTCGACCTTTGCCGGAAAGAACTGTCACGAGAATTTCTTCGTCACATCATACCAGAACAACCAGAATTTCGAGGTTTTAGGTAAGATCGCGACGGATAAGAAGTACAAGAAAGTCTTTATGCTCGCACCGAACTATCAGGCGGGTAAGGACGCGATGGCGGGCTTTAAGCAAAACTACAAGGGCAAGATTGCCGATGAGGTCTTCACGCCATTGGGCCACAAGGATTTCTCCGCCGAAATCGCACGTATTGCCGATGCAGAGGCCGATGCATTGTTCATCTTTATGCCGGGCGGCATGGGCGTGCGCTTCGTGAAGCAATTCCGGGCATCGGGCCTTGCGGATAAGATGGCGTTTCTGTCGGCCTTCACAGTCGATGAAACAACCCTGCCCGCGCAGAAGGACGATGCGGTCGGCATGAACGGCGCTACCAATTGGGCGCCGGACCTCGATAACGCGCAAACGGCGGCCTTTACGGCGGCTTTCGAGGAAAAATATGACTACATCCCCGGCGGTTATGCGATGCAAGCCTATGACACCGCCAAGCTGATCGACTCGGCGGTCAAAGCGGCGGGTGGTACGGGCGACAAGGATGCCGTTCGTGCGGCGCTAGAGGCGGCTGACTTCACCTCGCTGCGGGGCGATTTCTCGTTCAATAACAATCACTACCCGGTGCAGGATTTCTACCTGCTCGAAGTCGTGAAGCGCGAGGATGGGAAGTATCACACCTCGATCGTCGAGAAGATTTTTGACGATTATTCCGATAGCTATGCAGAAGCATGCAAGCTGTGACCGAAGCGTTATAGCCATTTGCGATCAACCTGAGCCATATTTACGCCAAAGGCCGCGCAAAATATGGCGCTTGATGTTTCAGGATAATCGCAATTCGCTTTAATCCAAGCAACCTTTGTCATTCCCGCAAAGTCGGAAATGACGACAAATCGCGTGTAAATGTCCTCCACACTCCTCCTCATCCAACTTTTGAACGGCATTCAGCTTGGTGTGCTGCTGTTTCTGATTGCCGCCGGGTTGACGCTGGTATTTGGGGTGATGGGGTTCATCAATCTCGCCCATGGCGTGCAATATATGATCGGGGCATATCTGACGGTCTGGTTCTACGGCATGACCGGGCATTTCGGAGCGGCCCTTGTGCTGGCGCTGCTGGCCGCGCTGGCGCTGGCGCTCTTTCTCGAATTTGCCGTGTTTCGACATCTATACGACCGCGATCATCTCGATCAGGTTTTGGCGACCTTTGGTGTGATTCTGTTTCTCAATCAGGCCGTGAAAGTGATCTGGGGTCCAGTCCCGCTGGTGATCTCGCCGCCTGAATTCCTTGCGGGGACGTTTCGGCTGACCGAGAACCTGAATTATAGCATCTGGCGCATTGCGATTATCGTGATTGGTTTGGCCATCGCGGCGCTGCTGTGGTTTCTCGTGACGAAGACCCGCATCGGGATGCTGGTGCGCGCGGGGGCGTCGAATGCCGAGATGGTGGGGGCGCTGGGGGTCGATATCAGGCGGTTGTTTATGATTGTCTTTGGCTTTGGCGCGATGCTGGCGGGCTTTGCGGGTAGCATTGCCGCGCCCATATATTCGGTTGAACCGGGCATGGGCGACGGGCTGCTGATTACTGCCTTTGTCGTGATCGTTATTGGTGGAATCGGGTCGATCCGGGGCACGTTCATCGCGGCGTTATTGGTGGGGTTGGTGGATACGCTCGGTCGTTCAACCATCACCGATATCCTCAAGCTGTTCCTTGAACCTTCGGCGGCAAATCAGATCGGTCCGGCGCTGGCTTCGATGGCAATCTATATCCTGATGGCCGCCGTGTTGTTTTTCCGCCCCGAAGGCCTGTTTCCGGCACAGGGCCGCCGCGCATGAGGGCCGCAATCCCCGCGCTGATAGCGTTCGTATTTCTCGCCGCGATGCCCCTTCTTGCCGAGTTTTGGGGCGGGTCGTACGTAACCGGCCTTGTCATGCGCGCGATGATCCTCGCCATTGCGGCGCTATCGCTCGATCTGTTAATCGGCACATGCGGGTTGGTGAGTTTCGGCCATGCGGCGTTTCTTGGAATCGGCGCCTACACCACCGGAATCGCGATCACGGAAGGCACGACCGACCTCGCCACGATCCTAGGCATAACCATTGCGATCAGCGTTCTCTTCGCGCTCGTTACCGGCGCAATCAGCCTACGCACCCATGGCGTGACCTTCATCATGATCACGCTGGCTTTTGGGCAGATGTTATTCTTCACCTTCTCGGCGCTCAGCGCATATGGCGGTGACGATGGGTTAACGCTCTGGGAGGGCGCTCACGCCTATGGTGCCTTTGAGTTTGAGCATGGGCTTTTCTATATCATCCTTGGAATGCTCATTACGATTTGGTTCTTGCTTGGGTGCCTACGCGAAGCACGCTTTGGGCGGGTGCTGCTTGCGGCGAAGGAAAACAGCACGCGCATGGAAACGCTCGGCTATGGCGTTTTTGGATACCGCCTCACCGCTTACGTCATCGCCGGGGTTATCGCGGCCTTGGCTGGGGTGCTGATTGCGAATGAGGCGGAATTCGTCAGCCCGGCCCTATCCGCTTGGCAACGATCCGGCGACCTTATTATCATCGTGGTACTGGGCGGCATGGGGCGGCGCAGCGGGCCGGTTCTTGGGGCGTTGGCTTTCGTGGGGTTGGAGGAAAGCCTCTCTAGCCTCACCCATGACTGGCGGTTGATCTTCGGGCCGCTTCTAATTTTTATTGTGCTGTTCGCCAAGGGTGGTCTTGCGAGCCTGTTTGAACGGCGGCAAGCATGAGCGCGGTTCTCGCCACCCACGGGCTGTGCAAAAGCTTCGGCGCGCTGACCGTCACTGATGACGTTTCGCTGGACCTGCGCGCGGGTGAATGCCATGCGCTGATCGGCCCGAATGGTGCGGGTAAGACCACTTTCGTTAATCAGCTTTCCGGGCTGCTGACGCCCGATGCTGGGCGGATCGAGTTTCTGGGACAGGATATTACCACCGATAGCCCCGCCGAGCGGGCAAATGCCGGACTAGCCCGAACGTTTCAGATCACTTCGATCATCCCGAGCATGACGCTATTCGAGAATGTGGCACTGGCTGCGCAGGCGCGATGCGGTTCTAGCTATCGCTTTTTTCGGCCCGCACATAAAGATCGGCAGATCAATGCCCTCGCCGAGAAGGCGCTTGAACAAATTGCGCTCACAAGCCGCAACGACATTCCCGCCGGAACGCTATCTCACGGCGAAAAGCGTGCGCTGGAACTCGCCATGGCGATTGCCCAAAAGCCCAAAGCTTTGCTGCTCGATGAACCAATGGCGGGGATCGGCAGCGATGAAAGCGGGCAATTGACCGATACGCTGCTGATGCTGAAGCGCGATTACCCACTCTTGCTGATCGAACATGATATGGACGCCGTATTCAAGGTCGCGGACCGCGTGTCCGTATTGGTCTATGGCCGCATCATTGCGAGCGGCACACCCACAGAAATACGGGCAAACCGAGAGGCACGCGCAGCCTATCTGGGGGATGAGACGTGACCCTCCTCGCCGTCGAAAATCTCCATGCGGGATATGGCTCCGCGCAAATCCTGTTCGGGATTGGCTTCACCGTCGCCGAAGGGGAAGTCGTCACACTTCTGGGCCGCAACGGCATGGGCAAGACAACCACCGTGCGCGCTATCCTTGGTCTAACACCGCCAAGCGCAGGCAATGTGCGTTTTGCGGGACAGGAGGTCACGGGCGAGCCATCCCACGCTATCGCACGGCTGGGCATTGGCCTTGTGCCGGAGGGGCGGCAAATCTTTCCGACCCTCACCGTCGAGGAAAACTTGATCGCCACGTCTAACCGCCGCTTGGGCGACCGCTGGACGCTGCCGGAGGTTTATCGTTTCTTTCCACGCTTGAAGGAGCGGCGAACATTTTCAGGCGCGCAGCTTTCGGGGGGCGAGCAACAGATGTTGGCCATCGGACGCGCGCTAATGACCAATCCGCGTCTGCTGATCCTCGACGAAGCGACCGAGGGTCTTGCGCCCCTGATCCGCGCCGAAATTTGGGAACGGCTGGCCACACTGAAAGCCGAGGGTGAAGCGATTATCGTGATTGATAAGAATCTTGACGCGCTGGCCGCTCTGGCGGACCGTCATGTCCTGCTCGCCAAGGGACAAGTGGTCTGGACGGGTAGTTCTGAGGAGCTGAAACGGGATTCCGGTGCAATCGACCATTATTTGCACGTCTGAAGAAGGGGATAGACATGGATGCTGGTGTTACGACGAAAGAAAACACGCTCGATGGCGTTGTCTGGAATATTCTGGGCCAGACCTATACGCCCAAACTGCGCTCGGAAAACGCGATGGTGTGGCACGCGGTTCTACCCGCCGATACTTTCGTGCCGCCGCATATCCACAACACACAGGATGAGTGGATTCACGTCCTGACGGGGGAGTTGGAAGTTGATTTCGGTGCGGACACACAAAAAGCCGGGCCGGGCGATCTGATCCGGATGCCAATGGGTCAGCCGCATGGCGTCTTCAATCGCTCCGGGGCAGAAGCGACCGCGATGTTCGGTGTTGCACCAACACGCGGGATGTTCGAGTTATTCGATAAGATCAGCGACGTTCCCGATCCCGGCGAGGTGGTGCGCCTTGCCGCGCTGCACGAAATCGATTTTCTGCCACCGCCGGAGTGATTGGCAATGCGGGTATTGATCATTGGAGGGGGTATCGGTGGGTTGACTGCGGCGCTCGCCCTTCATGCGCGGGGGATCGAGAGTGTCGTTTGTGAGCAGGCGGCGGGAATCCGTGAACTTGGCGTGGGGATCAACACGCTGCCCCACGCCATCAATGAGCTTGCGACTCTGGGTTTGCTTGATGAACTCGACCGTGTTGGTATCCGCACCGCCGAATTGATCTACAAAACCGCAAAGGGCCAGCCGATCCTGCGCCAGCCGCGCGGCATTGACGCCGGATACGAATATCCACAATTTTCGATCCATCGCGGCAAGTTGCAAGCGGTGCTTCTTGATGCCGTTCGCGCGCGGCTGGGCGATGAAGCCGTGCTGACGGGCCACAAACTCGTTGGATTTGATCAGGATAAATCGGGTGTAATAGCGCGGTTTGAGACTGCTGAAGATGAAATCGAGCTTCGCGCTGATGTTATGGTCGGTGCCGATGGCATCCATTCCATGGTCCGCCGTACCTATCGCGGTGAAGAAGGGCCGCCAGACTGGAACGGCATCCTCATGTGGCGCGGTGCGACATGGGCAAAGCCTTTCCTGAGCGGACGGTCAATGATCATCGCGGGGGGCATGAAGGCAAAGCTTGTCCTTTATCCGATCAGCAACGACCCACATCGACCCGATGAAACCCTGATGAACTGGGTCGTCTGCGCGAAAATCGGTGATGAATCGATGCCTGTTCCCGGCAAAGATGATTGGTCACGCGCCGGAACCGTCGATGAAGTAATGAGGCATGTGGACGGCGTGTTCTCGTTGGATGAGGTTGATATCGAAACCCTGATCCGATCAACACCGGAGAATTACGTCTACCCAATGTGTGACCGTGAACCGCTGCGCCGCTGGAGCTGGCGGCGCGTGACGTTGCTGGGGGATGCGGCTCATCCGATGTATCCGGTCGGCTCGAATGGGGCCAGTCAGGCCATACTCGACGCTGTGACTCTCGCCGATTGTCTTGCCGCATTCTCGCCAGTCGAAGCCCTCAAAACCTACGAAAAAACCAGAAGACCAGCAACGACAAAGATCGTACGGGCCAACCGCAAAGGTGGCCCCGAACGTGTTATCGATCTGGTCGAGGAGCGCGCGCCCAATGGCTTTAACAATCTCGACGCCGTCGCAAGCAAGGCCGAGTTGACCGCATTGGTGGGCGCTTATCAATCAATGGCGGGCTTCGCGCGCAATCAGGTCAATGACTAGGGCGATGCAGGATTGTAAATATACCTGTCCCCAACGAAAAACTCCCGGATACCTTAAAGCGATTTGCGATATTCGCTTTAAGGTTTCCAGGAGCGTGAAGAAAAGGTCAGAAGAAACCGGTCAGACCAGCCCGGCACCCTCATGGATCGTAACGTCAATACGGAAAGCACCCCATCCGGGAACGGCTTTGCGATTAACCACCGCGATATCGACATTGGAAAGGCGCGCATCGACAGTGCTTGCCCGCTTCATCGCCCAGTCGAGGGCCGCATGGTGCTGATTGGTTACGTAACCAATCTTCTCGCCAGTGCCGAGATAGACGGCAATACCGCGATCGCCCGATGGATGCGTGACATCACGTTCGAGGACGACGGGTTCGCCTTCCTGCGGCATTCTGCCGAAGGCGGCAAGGCGGTGATAGACCGGCCATGCAATAGGGACGCCGTCGAGAGTAAGAAGGGGTTTAGACTCCGAGGCAGCAGCAAGGCTGACACTGGAAGTCGTGATGGCGGCGGAAGCACCGAATAACTGCAAAGCGCTCCGCCGATTAGGCGTGAAAGATCGTATAGTCATTCCATCACTGTACTGCAGATCGTGACGAGATTGTGACAATTTGTCACAATCTATGATCACTACGGATGGATCAACCGAAGACCCGCTCGAAGATCGTATCGACATGTTTGGTGTGATGGCCGAGGTCGAACAGGTTTTCGAGAGCCGTATCGTCTAGCGCGGCGGTTACATCCGCATCAGCTTTGAGTTCGGTGAGGAAATCCTTCCCCTCCTCCCATACCTTCATCGCATTGCGCTGAACAAGGCGATAGCTGTCTTCGCGGCTCACGCCCGCTTGCGTCAGAGCGAGCAAGATACGTTGGGAGTGAACAAGCCCCCGGAACTTGTTCATATTCGCCATCATCGTCTCAGGATAAATGACCAGCTTGTCGATCACGCCCGTCAGCCGCGCTAGTGCGAAATCGAGGGTGACGGTGGCGTCTGGCCCAATCATCCGCTCAACAGAAGAATGCGAGATATCGCGCTCATGCCACAGTGCGACATTCTCCATCGCGGGCAGCGCATAGCCACGCACCATGCGCGCCAGCCCCGTGAGGTTCTCGGTCAAGATCGGGTTACGTTTATGCGGCATTGCCGATGAACCCTTTTGACCGGGGGAGAAGTATTCTTCCGCCTCTAGCACCTCGGTGCGTTGCAGGTGACGCACCTCGGTCGCAATGCGCTCGATAGACGAGGCGATGACGCCAAGGGTCGCAAAGAACATCGCATGGCGGTCGCGGGGGATAACCTGCGTTGAAACCGGCTCGATCCCTAGCCCCATCTTATCGGCCACATGCGCCTCAACCGATGGGTCAATATTTGCAAAAGTCCCCACCGCGCCCGAAATCGCGCAGGTGGCAACCTCTGCCCGCGCCGCGACCAGCCGCGCCCGGTTGCGATCCATCTCGGCATACGCCTGCGCCAGTTTCAGCCCAAAGGTCGTCGGCTCGGCATGAATGCCGTGACTACGCCCAATGGTAATAGTGTCCTTATGTTCGTAGGCACGCCGCTTCAACGCCGCCAGCAGCGCATCTATATCGGCGAGCAGGATATCGCTGGCTTTTACGAGTTGGACGTTAAAGCATGTATCCAGCACATCTGACGAGGTCATCCCCTGATGCACGAAACGCGCTTCGGGACCAACGATCTCTGACAGATGGGTCAGGAAAGCGATAACATCGTGCTTAACTTCCCGCTCGATGGAATCAATCCGCTCAATATCGAATTCGACATCCTTCGCCGTCCAGACTTTTGCCGCCGCCTCTTTCGGGATCACGCCACTTTCGGCCATGGCATCCGCCGCATGGGCCTCAATCTCGAACCAGATACGGAATTTCGTCTCTGGCGACCAGATGGCGACCATGTCGGGGCGGGAATAGCGGGGGATCATCGGCAGAACTCCTGATGCGACTCGTGTTTCCACGCGCTATACAACAGCATCGCGTTCCTGTCCGGGGTCGAATTCTATGCTGCACTCTCCTTTGTTTGGATCGAGCTTGCGCGACTATCTTTTTGGAACATGGCAGATTGAGCGGGAAATTCATGACCGACGGGCCGACACTATCGCGCATTTTGTCGGCGAAGCGCGGTTTTTGGCTGCGGATGACGGGCTGGACTATAAAGAGACGGGAATCTTGACCCTCAACGGACAGGCACATGACGCCGCACAGATCAACCGATGGATATTTACAGCCGATGATACGGCGGAAATCCGCTTCGCCGATGACCGGACATTTCACCACATCACGTTGGACGGAGCAAAAGCCTCTGCTGAGCACTGGTGCCCACCCGATGAATATCGCGGCACATATATATTCGAATCGCCCACCAGATGGCACCTGACATGGAACGTCGCTGGACCGCGCAAGGATTACAGTTCACGCAGCAACTTCGCGCGCTTGCATCGCGGCCCTCATTCGCTACTGTCCGCAAATTAGGCTTTTACGGAGGGAACCCATGGCCGCAGCAACGCTTTCCGAGGCCTATTGGCCTAAAACAGATACAGTGGGCGGTTCGCTCGCACGCAATATCCTACTAATCGTCGTAGGGGTCGCCGCAATGGCGATTGCGGCCAAGATCCGGGTGCCATTCTGGCCCGTGCCAATGACGATGCAGACCTTTGTGGTCCTGACAGTTGGCGCAGCCTATGGCGCGCGGCTGGGGGCGGGCACGATGCTCGCCTATATGCTCGTCGGTGCGTTGGGCTTTGATATCTTCACCAACAGTTCGGCTCAGACCAATGGCATCAGCTATATGATGGGCGGTACGGGCGGCTATCTCGTCGGTTTCGTCCTTGCGGCCTTTGTGCTTGGCAAGCTGGCCGAAGCAGGTTGGGACCGCTCGGTGCCTAAGATGGTCGGGGCCATGCTAATCGGCAACGCACTGATTTATCTGCCCGGCGTCCTCTGGCTCGGCGCACTCTATGCGTCGGACAAGGGTTGGGACTGGGTGATCAAATGGGGTTTGACCAATTTCATGGTTGCCGATGCACTCAAGCTGGCGCTCGCCGC
>CALFVD010000075.1 GCA_937928005.1 uncultured Neomegalonema sp.
TAGCGGTATCGAGCGCGGGAGAAAAGGCGGCACTGGTGACTTTTCCGGCGTGTTGGCCGTCCGGCGTCGTCAGCCACCATGGCTCACGGCAGGGCGGCACCTGCCCACCCTCGATGCGAAGCCCCCGGATCAGGCGTGAAGGACCGTCTTGGGCAATCTGGGCAAGGGCCGCGCTGCCGATGCATTCTGCATCCTCGTCGCAGAATTTGCCCAATCCGCATTCGTAAGGGTTATTCGCCTGTGTCATGTCATTGCCGTAGGATAATAGCCCGCTCTCGATTCGCTCGATCAGATTCGGGCAACCCGCTTTCACGTTAAGGTCTTCCCCAGCGGCAAATAGCGCATCCCATAGCGGCTCGCCCGATGCACGGTCATTGAGATAAATCTCGAATCCGCCCTGCTTGGAATAACCAGACCGGGCGACGAACATCCGCCGCCCCTCGAAAGACAAACGCGCGCCTCGGAAAAAGCGGATCGCGCGCACTTCCTCGCCAAATACACGGGCCATCAGGTCGTCGGCTTTCGGCCCCTGCACGCCAAGGATATCGACCTCCGGCTCAAAGACTTGCACATCCGCCCCCAAACCCAACGCAAGACCCTTGGCAAAAAGGATCGCATCCGAATCCGCCACCGAAATCCAGAACCGATCATCGGCCAGCTTGATCGCGACGGGATCGTTGAGCATCCCGCCTGTCTCATCCACCAGCGGGATGTAGAAACATTGGTCGATCTTGGCCTTGGTCAGATCGCGCGGCGTCATCATTTGCACCAGACGCGCGGCATCCGGCCCCACCACCTCCACCTGTCGTTCGGCGGAGACATCCCATACCTGAACATGTTCTTTCAGATGGGCACATTCGGCTTCTACATCGCCAAAATGGGCGGGCAGGAGCATATGGTTGTAGACGGTATAGGCCTTGACGCCTGCGGCTTCGACACGCGCAGTGTAAGGGGTCGCGCGAAGGCGGCGCGAGATCGCGATTTCGGTCATTGCAAGAAACTACATATTGATGTGGATGGGAAGGACATACGCACAAACACCCCGAAGTGATCAGAAAGGTTTGATTTATCGGTCAAGTTTGAGATTGTATCCGTTTCCATTACGGTGAAATCTGGGCTAATCGCGACATGGTCGATAGTATACTTCCCCTCGAATGAAAGATTTCGAGTCGGCAAATCAAGACAATCCAGAACGGCTTTTTTTAGTTTTTCATAAACTCGTATAGGGGCGTGGGTGCGTGGAACAGTTTGATTGAAGTCTCCGAGTAGGACCGTTTGCTTTGGCACTCTGGGCAGAATACCCATCAAAGCATCCAAGTACGCGATATGATCCTCCCATCGGGTCCGATCCTTACGGCCAGTCGACACATGCGCCGCTGACCAGGGGATACAGCTTCCAATAACAGTGACAGCTTTCTCTTGGATGATTGTCTTGCCACATATGAATCTACCCGGTGGCATCCCACCAATCGGCTGGTTTTCTACGCCAACCCAAGGAGTGCGTGACGCTAGTACGACCTTTCTGCGACCCCCAATTTTTTTGTACCCGTAATCTGCATCAGATGAGATACAATGAAAGCCATTGAGAGCTATGTCGTGTGTCTCGGTCAAACACACGACATCGGGCTGCATCTTCATCACTCGGCAGATGATTTCGTCGAAACGCGCGGTGGAAGGTCTTGCCCATGCGACATTAAACGTCACAACCGTGAACGAAGCAGCTTGCGGCATGATAGGGACGCTACGAATGCCAGTGGATATCGAGGATTTCGGCGCTCTTGCCCTCGAAATCCCAGACGCGGCCAAAGTCGCGGATGCGGCTTTTCAGGCCGCGTGAGAGGGTCACGTCCGGTCCCATCCAGTATTGCGAATTGATGATCTTCACGTCGGTTTCAGGATCGCCGCCGGGGATCGGCTCGATGGCACCGCTCAGGACTTTGGGCACGCCGATGATGCGCTTTTTGCCGTCGATTTCATAGGTGACTTCTTCGCGGCGCGCGCCAAGGAAGGTGCTGACCAGCAGGCGCAAGACACCTGACGTACCGCCGGACTGACCAGAGAAGATGGAGATGAGCGCATCGTATTGCGCATCATCCGTACGCTTGTCGATATAGGCAGCGGCCTTCCAGTCGCCGTCGCCCATCTTACCGGGAATATCCAGCAGCAGCGCGACGTTGAGGCCGGAGAGGTCGACGCCCTCATGGTGCCCTTCGTCAATGCGTACGGCCATCCATGCGTGGCAATAGCCCTCCGTGGGCGGATGCTTGCCGAGGCTGACGACACAAGGGCAGAACACCTCGCACGAGCAGTTAAGAGCCAACTCGCCTTTGAATGACCAATCGATTTTCTTCTTGGCGGCCATCGGCCCCTCCTACAATGACAGCAATATGGTGGCGACCCCGCCGATAACGAGCGCCCAGCCGACGATACGGCTCCAGCGGTCAGCGGCGGGGGCGATCTTTTCGAGTACAAAATAGGCGGCGATGACGGCCATCCAGACCATGTTCATCGCGCCAAAAACAAACATCAGGCCCATCAGCGCGATGCAGCAGCCGACGCAATAAGCGCCATGCCGCGCACCCATCGGAAATGCCCCGCCCATCCCCTCGCGCCAATGGGCCAGCAGCCATGCGAGCGGTCGGCGGCAATGAGTCAGGCAGACATCCTTGATCGGCGTGAACTGCCACAATCCGGCGGCAATGGCGAGAAACCCGGCGGCCAGCGGGGTGGCCAGCGTACCGCCCATCGCGAAGGCGTCCGTATGGGCTAGGCCAAGCTGTGCGGCGGCGAGGATAACCGAGACGGCGGCCCAGAGCGCGAAATATCCCGTGCCGAATAGCGTCACGCGCAAGATAAGGGCGGGGCCGGTCGATTCTTTGCTGGCCAGCTTGGCATATTGCACAAGGACGGGGGCCATAGCGGGCAACATCATCGCCAGCATCATCACAATCCACATGATCGATGTGCCAATGAAATTGCCGATGGTCAGGTCGGTCGGCATCACCATATCGCCCATCGACGCAACCAGCATCCACCAGAGCAACGCACTGGCGATACCGACGCTAAGCAGCGTTATGAGGCGAGGATCATCGAGCCGTATCATGGGCGCAGCGTTCGCCGATCATAGCCGATGTGTCAATTCAATATAAAAGGGAGAGCGTGTGGTTTGTTACCGTCGCGCGAACAAGCGTTCAACCTCGGCCAAGGTCAGCGTGATCGAGGTAGGGCGACCGTGGTTGCAGGTGCCGGAATTGGGGGTTGCTTCCATCTCGCGTAACAAGGCGTCCATCTCCGCGTGATTCAGGCGGCGGCCTGCGCGGACGGAGCCATGACAGGCCATCGTCGCGCAGAGATAACGGAGCCGGTCATCCAGCGCATTCGACTCGGCCAGTGTATCCGCCTGCCCTGCCAGATCGCGGATCAAGCCTTGGGTGTCGATCTCACCCAGAGCGGCGGGGGTTTCGCGGACACAGATGGCATCGGACCCGAACGGCTCGATAGTGAGGCCGAAAGTCTCCAGCGTGGCGGTATGGGCGAGCAGCGCATCAGCCTCGCCGGGGGGCAGTTCGACGATTTCGGGGATCAGGAGCATCTGGCGCGCGATGCCTTTTGCCATATCGGCCTTCATCCGCTCGTAGACGAGGCGCTCATGGGCGGCGTGCTGATCGACGAGGACGATGCCCGCATGGGTCTGGGCGACGATATAGGTCTCGTGAAGCTGCGCACGAGGGACACCAAGGGGTAGATCGAAAGAATGGTTGGGGGCATCATCGGGCGTATCCGGCGCGGCCCGTTCCGGCGCGGCCCAACCGCCAATATCCATCGCAGTCGTGTCGCGGGCCGTCGGGCCTTGCCACGCCGTTGCTTCTTCGGCGAGACCTTGCGATGGGCGAGGCGGGGGGCGCGACCAGCCCTGATTGGGGGTTGCATAGGTCAGGCTATTTTGAGGTGTTGGCGCACCGAGCGGGCCGGTATCGGTCAACGTGCTGCCCCGGTGCCCGGCCCCGGCCAATGCCTGCCTCAACGCACCAACGATCAGGCCGCGCACCCCGGCGGGATCGCGAAAGCGCACCTCGGTCTTGGCCGGATGCACGTTCACATCGACCATCTGCGGATCGAGATCAACGAAAAGGGCCAGCGCCGGGTGTCGCCCGCGCGGGACGACATCGGCATAAGCGCCGCGCGCCGCGCCGACCAACATCCGGTCACGCACAGGGCGGCCATTGACGAATAGGTGCTGCGCCTGTGCCGTTGCCCGGTGATCCGTTGGCGTCGAAGCATAGCCGGTCAGGCGCACGCCGTCGCGCTCGACATTGATGGGCAAGGCGGTCGTGGCGAAGTCCCGGCCCATCGCCTCACGCAGCCGCGCCCGCCGCCCCTCGAACAAATCGCCGGTTTCAGCGCGGGCATCGAAGACGGTGCGCTCACCGCTGGTCAGGGTAAAGGCGACCTGCGGATGGGCCATGGCGAGACGGCGCACTGTCTCGGCGATGGCGGCGGTTTCGGCACGCTCGGTCTTCAAGAATTTCAACCGCGCGGGGGTCGCGAAGAACAGATCACGCAGCTCAGCCACGGTCCCACCATTCAGCGCGGCAGGTTCGGGCGGTGTGACCTTGCCCGCCTCCACGGCGATGCGCCAACCCTGCCCTGCCCCCGCAACACGCGAGGTCAAAGACAGGCGCGAGACAGCCCCGATGGAGGGTAGCGCCTCACCACGAAAGCCGAAGGTACGAATATCCAGCAGATCGGCCCCATCCGTCTTGGACGTAGCATGGCGGGCAATGGCCAGTGTAAGGTCTTCGGCGCTCATCCCATGGCCGTTATCGGTAATGCGGATCAGCGAGCGGCCCCCATCACGGACAGCCACGTCAATCCGGCTGGCCCCAGCATCCAACGCATTCTCGACCAATTCCTTCACCGCCGCAGCAGGCCGCTCGATCACCTCACCCGCCGCAATGCGATTTACGATGGCTTCGGATAGGCGTGTGATGGATGGCGGTGCGGACATTGGGAGATTCTATCATGCTGGCAAGCCGGGTCGAGGCAATTGTCGGGCAATTTGCTCAGCGAAATGCGATATGGTAATTTATCGGTATGAATATCCAAGCGCCCCTCGATACCCAGACTAACGACGATCCGCTTTACGAGCGCGATTTTGCCGCTTGGTTGACCGTGCAAGCCGCATTGCTGCGAGCGCGGGAGGCTGAAGCACTCGACTGGGACGCGCTTGCCGAGGAGATCGAGGATATGGGCGGCAATCTTCTGCGTGAGCTGAGGAGCCGCCTCAGCGTGATTATCGTCCACGTCATCAAGCTACAGCTTTCTCGCACAGACAGGCCACGGGCCGGTTGGCGAAGGACGATCCGTGTCCAGCGCACCGAGATTGCAAGTCTTCTGAAACAAAGCCCCAGCCTGAGACGGCATCTGGCGGATTTACCCGACGATCTGTTCGATGATGCCCGCGCCATTGCTCTCGACGCGCTGGAAGAGCATGAACCCGCTTTGTTGCCGGAGTACAAAAACGCGGCGCTGGCGCTGAAACCGGAGGATGCGGAGGCGCTGTTGGACCGCGATTGGTTTCCGTCCGTTCCCGATTATAGCTAAGGCGAATTGCGATTACCCTCAATCATCAAGCGCCCTATAGCGATTTGCACATTTGTTGAATCAGGTTTCCCGCCAAGATTCGCGTGAAACCTGATGCTTTATGGATCAACGTTTGCGCAATTCGCTTTAATATTCGGAGCCGCAGTGTCAGTTACGGCTCCGAGAATGTCCCAAGCGATTTGTGTAATTCGCTTATAGCCATTTGCGATAAACCTGAGCCATGTTTCGCGCCAAGACCTGCACGAAACACGGCGCTTGGTGATTCAAGATAATCGCAATTCGCTTAACCGCCGATGCCTTCCATCAGGCTATCGGCATTTTCCAGACCTTCGGGCTTGCCAACCACGACGACGAATAGGTCTTCGGGCTTGAGCAGACGCTTGGCCACTCGCGCCACATCATCCAGCGTCACCGCTTCGACCAGCCCGTTGCGGGTGTCGATGTAGTCGATGGGTAGGTTTGCCGATTGCGCACCAACGAGGAAGCGAGCAACCTTGGCGTTGGAATCAAATCGCAGGGCAAAAGCACCAGTCAGGTACTTTTTTGCGCCTTCGAGTTCGGCTTCGGTCAAGCCGCCATTCGCCATCCGCGCCCATTCCTGTTGGATCAGTTCCAGCGATTTTGCTACGCGCTCATTCGCCGTGGCCACGCCACCCATATAAAGACCGGCTTGATCCAGCGGGTTGAGATAGGAATAGACCGAATAGGCCAGCCCGTTTTTCTCGCGCACCTCATCGGTCAGGCGCGAGGTCAGGCCACCGCCGCCGAGAACGTAGTTCATCACATAGGCGGGGATGAAATCATCATCATTGCGTAGGATGCCCCTATGGCCCAGCACCACCGCGCTCTGGGGTACATCCATCTCGATCACGACTAGACCACCCTCCTCACGGACGGGAACAGGCGTGGCCTCAACTTCGGCCCCTTCGGGTAGGGTGCTGAAGGTTTCGTCCAGCAGGGTTGCGAGGGTATCGGCGTCGATATCACCGACCACGCCGATCTTCATTTGTGCGCGCCCAACCATCTTATCGAAGGCGGTAACGAGGTCGTCACGGGTCAGGGCTTCGACGGTTTCGATGCTGCCCGATACCGGGGTCGCATAGGACGCATCGGCGAAGAATTCAGCAAACCAACGCTTACCCGCTTGCGCTTGGGCGTCGTTTGCGCTGGAGCGCAGGCCGGAAAGCACCTGTTCACGAACACGCTCAATGGCATCCGGTGCGAATGTCGGCTCGGTCAGAGCAATGCGCAGGATATCAAGGGTCGGGGCGATATTCTCGGACAACGATGAGACGCTAACGGTAAAACCGTCGCGCCCTGCGCTGAAACCAATGGAGGAAGAGAGGTCTTCCAACGCCGCAGAAAACTGCTGGTTATCCATATCGCCCGCGCCTTCTTCGATCAGCGCAGCGGTGAGATTGACGGCCCCTTCTTTGCCGGGTTCATCATGGCGTGCGCCGCCATCGAACTCGATCGTCATGGTGACAATGGGGATCGCGTGTTCCTCGACTAACCATGTGGTGATGCCGCCGGGGCTGGTCACTTCCTTGATGCGAGAGCCGCTGTCCTGCGCCGTTGCGGGCAGAACGGAGAGGCAGGCCGTCAATGCGGCGATAGCGAGTATTCTCATCCTTCGGCTCCTTCTTTGGTCTTCATCAGGTAGCCGGTAACGGAGCGGGCGGGCACAAGAACCGTACGCGCCGCTTCCATCACATCATCGACAGTCACGGATTCGATGCGTTCGCGCCAGTTTTGTATTTCCTCCAGCTCCAACCCAATGGTCAGTGCGGCCCCATAGCGGCGCGCGAGCGAAGACTGGCTGTCAGCGGCGAAAATCTGGCTTGAAATTGCGGCTTTCTTCGCGCGGGCAAGTTCTTCTTCGGTGACGCCATTTTCCAGAAGTTCGGCAATCATCCAGTCGATCGCTCCTTCGAGTTCGGGCATGGTCGTGTCACCCTTGGGCGCGGCATAGAAGCCAAACTCGCCCATATCGCGCGCCATGCCGGAGTAATATGCGCCCGCATAGAGAGCGAGATCAGTATCAAGGGTCAGCATCTTGTTGAGGCGGCGTGAGGGCGCACCGGATAGAATATCGGATAATAGGCTGAGCGATTCGGCCACATTACCTTTATCGGTGACATAAGACGGCGCGAGATACGAGCGCGACAGGCTTGGCTGGGCCACACGCGCATCGCGCATCACGATACGGCGGGCAGCCAGATGCGGCGGCTCCGTCGTGCGGGCGTTCTCCGGCAGGTCGACCGGCTCAATGGGCGCATAATGTTCATCGGCCAGCTTGCGCACCTCATCGGGCGTCACGTCGCCCGCGACGATTAACGTCGCGTTATTCGGGGCATAGAAGCGTTCGTAGAAGACAAGCGCATCATCACGGTCGAGCGCCTCGATTTCTTCGCGCCAGCCAATCACGGGCTTGCCATAGGCATGGTTCAGGTAGAGGGCCGCGTTAAACTGCTCGCGAAAGCGTCCCGAAGGTGTCGAATCTGTACGCGAATTACGCTCTTCAATCACCACGTCACGCTCGGCGACGATATCTTCCTGACGGATGTTTACATTGCGCATTCGATCCGCCTCCATCCCCATCACGAGGCCGAGGCGGTCCTTGGCGATGCGCTGGAAATAGGCGGTGTAGTCGCGGGAGGTGAAGGCGTTATCCTGCCCACCATTCTGGGCGATGATTCTCGAAAACTGGCCCGGCGCGATCTTTTCCGTGCCCTTGAACATCAGGTGTTCGAGATAGTGGGCAATGCCGGTCTTGCCGGGTGGTTCATCGGCAGAACCGACCTTGTACCACACCATATGGGTCACGACCGGGGCGCGATGATCTTCGATCACCACGGCACGCATGCCGTTATCCAATGTGAAGTCACTGACGACGGGTTCAGCGCGCGCGCCGCCCACTTGGGCCAAACCAGCCGTGACGGCGAGCGTGGCGAGAAGCTTCGTGATTGGTCTTTTCAATGGAACACCCTGAATGACGTTTTCGGCGCGGACAGATGCGCTTTCCCTGTTCCATACTTGGCGGTTATGGACTTGGGATTCTAGACCTACGTCGTACAATCTGAACGAGATGTTAACGCGGGTTACGATTATGTGAATCACGAAAGGCCACGTTTCACGCGAATATTGGCATGAAACGTGGCTCAGACCCATCATGGAGCGCCATAACAGCGCAGGCCGGATTATTCTGGAATATAGATCAGTTCAGGCGCGGCAGTCGTCTGAGGGGTCAGTACGCCCAAAGTCGGCACCGATGTCTGGGGGGTGCCGATGGGGCGCGGCTCAGGCGCGGCAAGAACAGGACCACCGTTCGCGGACGGTGTCGCCACAACTCGTGGTGTGGGAGCCGCCTGCACCGGGGGGGCTGAAATACCAGTAGTAGGCGCAGGAAGGGTCGCAAGACCGGCGCTACGCGGTTCGGTCACACCAGCTTCAAGCAGGCGCAACCGCTCCGCATTACCATCGAGTTGCTCACGATCAAGATCGCCGCGCACCTCGCGCAGACGTGGGAACACACGGTCGAGAAGATAGAGTTCCTGCTCCGAATCAAATTGGGCCTGCTCCGTAGCCAGTTTTTGACGGATCGATGGATCAACAGGGGGCAGCGACGACAAGATCGCCGCTTCAGTCGCCGAAGGTGCAACAGGGGCAGCCGATGCCGGGACGGGCGAAGATGGCGTGGATAGCAACGCCGCACGCGCATCAGCGCGCGGATTCGGATCACGGGTGCTAACCTTGCCGGGTTCGGGCACGGGCAAAGCATCGAAACTACTGGGTAGTTCTAGCGGACGTTTGGTAACGACGCTGAATTCGTCCGGTGCAGTTTGGAAAGTATTGGCCAGATCGGCAATCTGGAAACTGTCATTATAGACGTCTTCCTCTTCGGGAACCTGAACCTTTTGACCGCCCCCACAGGCGCAAAGGGCAAGAAGGGCTAGGGCCGAAGCGCCCCGCATCACGGTAAGTTTCAGATCGGTCGAACCCATGAAAATCGCTCCAGAACGCTTCATTGCGTCGTCTCCGCCGATGGTCGCAGCAGCAGGATCGCCACGCCGAGAAAAATGGTCACATCCGCGATATTGAACGCGAACGGATTACGGATGCCGCAGCATGTGACGTTCAGAAAATCCGCCACGGCCCCGTATATCATCCTGTCATACCCGTTTCCAAGCGCGCCGCCAACGATCAAGCCGATAGCAATCGCAAAAATCCAATCCCGTGGATGACGCACCGCCCAGATCAACAGGACGATGCTGACGATAACCGCCAACAGGCTGAGGATCATCTTTGATGAGGTATCACCCAGAAAAGGGATTGGGATGCCGAAATTGATGCCATAGTTCCACGTCATCACGAAGGTCAGGATACCGGGGATCATGGTAAGCGCGTCGCCGGGCGTCATCGCCAGCGTATCGAGAACATAAAGCTTCGACAGGCGATCCACGCCCCAAGAGAGCACGGCAACGCAAAGCGCCGTCGTCAGATTGAATACAGATAGGGGCATAGATCGTTGCGATGTCCGGTCAGGAATGCGTGGAACACCACACTATTTCTTTTCCGGGCTTTTTCGCAATTCGTTTCCGCCTGCCGTCTGCTGCTTGTCATTGATGCAGGAATGAAAATGGACATGCGCCAATCTTTTTTCATAGGCGAGCAGAGGCATATCTTCCGCATTATGTGGCGTTGGGGCATTCTCGCGATAGCGCGTCAGATCGATATCGGTGAGTGTCACAATCATCTGGTCACAGGTCATGTCGTCAATTTCAGGCAGGAGGACGCTACGGCCATTTGACGTTGTAAAATCGTTCGCCTGCACGGTCGGAAAAGCGAATCCAAAAACCGCGAGCGCGGCAAGAATGAAACGCATTGACTGATTCCCATATGGCCGCATGTTCTGCTGACCCTTTTTCTGCTGAGGTCGCCGCACCATGGCGGACAAACCCAAATCTGCGCTATGACACGACATCTGTACAACGGCAAAACGCGGCACCGATATTGATCCCCAATGCCTGTTCCCCGGTGGCAAGAGCAGATGATCACATAATGGAACGGCGAAATTGGGGCGCTGTCCGATAATGGCACTATGAACGAAAAGTGAGGCGAGGACAAGAATGGGCGACCCTAACCCCGCACCGCGCGCGTGGCAAAGAATGTTGAGCGGGCGGCGGCTCGACCTGCTTGATCCTTCGCCGCTGGATGTGGAGATTGAGGATGTGGCCCATGGCCTAAGCCGCGTGCCCCGCTGGAATGGGCAGACCGCCGGGGATTGGGCGTTTTCAGTGGCGCAACATTCGGTGTTGGTTGAGCGGATTGTCGGACTGGCCGACCCAGACATGGCCCCGCGTTGGCGGCTGGCGGCGTTGCTGCATGACGGGCCAGAATTTGTGATTGGCGACCTCATCAGCCCGTTCAAAGCGGTGGTGGGTGGCAATTACAAAGCGTTGGAGACCCGGTTGATGGGGGCGATTCACCAGCGGGCGGGCTTGCCCGAAACAGTGCCGGTCACGACGGAAAAGGCGATTAAGCGCGCCGATCTGGCCGCCGCATGGTTTGAGGCGACGCAGCTTGCCGGATTCTCCGAATCAGAGGCGGCCAAATATTTCAAACGCCCCCGCTTTCGCCGCAAGGTCGAGATCACGCTCAATCCATTGCCCCCGCTTGATGCGCGCAATGAATTTTTACAGCGATATGCGCAACTTCGCCATGCCTGCGGGTACGATTAAGCCGATCTTGACGCCGATACGCCATATCAGGGGCCGATATCACTCCGCCGGGAGAAGCCCATGCGCGTCCTTCATATTCTCGATCATTCCGCGCCGCTGCAAAGCGGCTATGTCTCACGCACGCTCGGCATCTTGCGGGCACAGCGGGCGCTGGGCCTTGATCCGGTCGCTGTGACCTCTCCGCGCCATGGGGCCGAAGCGGGGCCGCCACTCTCAGCGGTCGAGGAAGTCGCCGGTTTTGCCTTCCATCGCACGCCCGAACCCGCGCGTAGCCTACCGGGTCTGGGCTTTCGCGCCGAGATGAAAGCCACCGCCGCACGGATCGCCGAGGCGGTCGATGATCTGCGCCCCGCCCTGATCCATGCCCATTCGCCAGTGCTGAATGCCTTTCCGGCCCAGCGCGTCGCGCGCGAGACGGGCTTACCGATGGTATACGAAATCCGGGCGTTCTGGGAGGATGCCGCCGTGGATCGTGGCACCACCACCGAAGGCTCGCTCCGCTATCGCCTGACCCGCGCGATGGAGACGCGGGCGGTCAAGCGTGCGGGGCATGTTTTTACCATTTGCAACGGTCTGCGCGATGATCTGTTGGGACGCGGTGTGGCCGGAACTCATGTCGATCTGGCCCCCAATGCCATCGAGCCGGATCGCCTACCCCCCATCACCGAGCGCGACGATGCGCTGGCGGCTTCGCTGGGTCTTGGCGAGGGACCAGTGCTGGGTTTTCTCGGCTCGTTCTATCATTATGAAGGGCTGCATCTGTTGATAGACGCCTTCCCCGCCATTCGCGAGCAATGGCCGAATGCGCGGCTGTTACTGGTCGGCGGTGGGCCGGAGGACGAGGCATTGCGGGCCAAAGCCGTCAGCTTGGGCGATGCCGCAATCTTCACCGGGCGCGTGGGGCCAGAGGAAGTACGCCGCTATTATTCGGTCGTCGATCTCTTGGTTTATCCTCGCCTACGGATGCGGTTGACCGATTTGGTAACACCGCTCAAACCGCTAGAAGCCATGTCAATGACGCGGCCCTTCATCGCCTCGGATGTGGGGGGGCACAAGGAGTTGGTGGAAAATGGCGTGACGGGCCGCCTGTTCACCGCCGATGATCCGGCGGCGCTGTCCCGTGCCGCTCTCGCCGCCCTTGACCCGGAAAACGCGGCAGCGAACGCCGCCCTTATCGCCCCTGCGCTGGATTTCGTGCGCACGACCCGAAGCTGGTCGGCGGTGGCCGGACGTTACTTGCCGGTCTACGAGCGGCTGACGGGGCAGAAGATCGGTTACAGCGAAACACGATCAGGTTGAGCTATAGGGTCAGGAAATGCGTACTCTATGACCCAATTTGGTCGCGCGTATCGCTCTATAGCCATTTGCGATAAACCTGAGCCATGTTTCGCGCCAAGAGCCACGGCAATCGCTTGAAGAAGAAATCATGCTGTCCCGAACGCAATGCGGCATGAAATGACGCTTTGCAGATGCGGGACCTCCTGTCTTTTGGGGTAGACCCCCTCCACAAGGAGGCCCCGCCGCTGCGCGGGGCCATCCAAGTGCGGGGCAGCGAAAGTTCTTTCACGCGATTGCCGTGCGCCAAGAGCCGCGCAAAATACGGCGCTTGATGATTCAGGATAATCGCAATTCGCTTTAAGCCGCCGCCCTGCGGCGCCCTTTTGGCGTTTCATCCTTTGTATCGAACAAATCCGCAAGCTGGTCGGTGATCGCCCCGCCCAACTGCTCCGCATCGGTGATGGTCACGGCGCGGCGGTAGTAGCGCGTTACATCATGGCCGATGCCGATGGCGACGAGCTGCACGCGCTTTTGGCTTTCGACCATGTGGATCACATCACGCAGGTGCTTTTCCAGATAATGCGATGGATTGGCCGATAGCGTGGAATCATCCACGGGCGCACCATCCGAGATCACCATTAGGATGCGGCGTTGTTCAGGCCGCGCCAACAGGCGTTTATAGGCCCATTCCAGCGCCTCGCCGTCGATGTTTTCCTTGAGCAATCCTTCGCGCAGCATCAGGCCCAGATTGGCCCGCACCCGCCGCCACGGCGCATCAGCTCCCTTGTAGATGATATGGCGTAGATCGTTCAGGCGGCCCGGCTTAGGGGGGCGTCCGGCGTTGATCCATTCCTGCCGCGCGGTCCCGCCTTTCCATGCCTTGGTAGTGAAACCCAGAATTTCGGTCTTCACCCGGCATCGCTCCAACGTGCGCGCCAGAACATCCGCCGAAACGGCGGCAATGGTGATGGGCCTTCCGCGCATCGAGCCGGAATTATCGAGCAGAATCGTTACAACCGTGTCGCGGAACTCGGTATCCTTTTCGACCTTGAAGGAAAGCGGCGTGGTCGGGTTGGCAATGACCCGCGCCAGACGCCCGGCATCGAGCATTCCTTCCTCGCGGTCAAATTCCCATGAGCGGTTCTGCTGTGCCAGCAAGCGCCGTTGCAAGCGGTTGGCGAGGCGGCCCACGGCCCCCTTCAGGGGCGCAACCTGTTGATCGAGGAACGCGCGCAGGCGGTTGAGTTCCTCTGGCTCACAGAGATCCTCAGCCTTGATTTCCTCGTCGTTTTCCTTGTTGAAGATGCGGTAATCCGGGCTTGCATCGCTGTCGGGGATGGCGGGCGGCACATAGGGGGGTGGGTCGCCCTCCTTGCGCATCTGTTCTTCGCCCTCGTTCTCCTCATCGCTGTCCTGTTCGGCGGCGACGGCGGTGGTATCGGTGCTGGATTGGTCGGAGGATTCGTCATCTTCGGATGGCTCTGGCGGGCTGTCATCCGGCTCCTGACTCTCGGATGTTTCGCCATCGTCAGAGGTTTCAGGATCGTTTTCCTGCTCGGCCTCATCGTCGGGCGTGTCGTCCTGCTCCATCTCGTCAGGGGATGGGCCAAGCTCTTCCCCGAGGCCCATATCGTCGATCAACTGCCATGCGCGGCGGGCAAATTCTTCCTGATCGCTCAGGGCATCAATCAAGCTCGCTACCGTCTCGTTTGCCTTATCGTCGAATTTTTCCTCGAATAAATCGAGCAATTTCTGTGCGGCGGAGGGCAGGGGCAAATCGGTCGTCGCATCGCATAAAGCCAGCGCACAGGCGACCGATAGCGGCGCATCCTCGGCCTTCATCGTCCCCCAATTCGCGCGCTCGGATCGCTCGGCCAAGACGGCATTCAGGTTTCTGGCTACCCCCGGCATCGCCCGCGCGCCGACCATTTCACACCGCGCCGTCTCCAGCGCCTCATAAACCTCGCGCGCTTCGTCGCCCTGCGGCATCCGGTGCATATGCGTGCCCGCATCGTGATTGCGCAGGCGCAGGGAAAGCGCATCGGCCTGCCCCCGTGCCAGCGCAACCTCGCGTGCAGGCATCCGGCGCGATATTTGGGGCAGGCGCATTCGCCGCCCAACCACGCCAGACGGATCGGCAGTGTAGGAAACTTCGAGTTCCGGCTCGCCCGCAATGGTGCGGGCGGTCTCGGATAAGGCCTGCTTGAAGGCATCTGTCGGGCTGTCGCTCATACCCTTCGATTAAGGGCGATGGCGGGCCGTTACAAGCCCCCCACCTACTCGCCGGTGAAGGCTAGCGAAAACTCGACACGGTTATTGGGCGACGTTGGGCCGGTAATATCGCTAATGCTGGTATCGCTGCGCTTTCCGCCAAGGCCAATCAGACGATCCGCCGTGATGCCGCGCAAAAGCAAAGCGTCGATCACCGTAATCGCGCGGGCGCGCGCCATCTGGCTGTTGCTAGGGTGACGGTTATCGCCATTCGTAAACCCTTCGACACGCAGGCGGCTGTCGGGAGCAGCGGCCATCAATGTCGCCAACCGGTCGATTTGTCGCGCCGCAAATGCCGGATCGCGAAGGGTGGTCCCGTCACCAAAGAAAATCGCGTTGTCACGAGTCCAATCGCGCAAGGCATCTACCGGGTCGGCCATCCCTATAGTCGGCGTACCGCCTGTGGCCGCCATCTGGTGCATTTGTGCGCGGGCCTCGGCGAGCGCAAGCTGTGCGTCAGACAAGGTGGCAGACAGCGCAACACGCTCCAACCGCGCCGCATCAAGATCGCGGACGACGAGATTGAAATCGAGGTTATAGGGCTTGGCAAGGTTTTGCGCTCGCCGCTCAATCTGCTTCGCATTACCGGGGCCAAAGCCCATGCCAATCACCGTGATCCGGCGGGCCGCCCGGTCCGGCACCACATCGACCACCACATCGCCAGTGCGAAAGTTGCGCCGAATCGCCTGTTCAATAGACGCGGCGGATTGGGTGATCTGCATATGATGCCACGTACGCCAACTGTACCAACTCACCCCACCGAGCAACAATAGCAAGCCTAGAACATAGGCGGGATTCGCGCGGCGATTCTTCTTCTCTTGCTGGCGGCTGACCAATGATGTCGCAAAAGCCGTCATCGTCTCGCGCTCGAAGGATTCTTCGTCACTAGCGCGATGCGTTTCAGCGGCCTCAAACATGGTGCGACAGGCAAAACTGATAATTTCGCGGCGGCTATCGGTCATGGTGCCCGGCGCGATTTCGATGGCGACGACATGGCGCGCCGATGCTTGAATGACGACCTGAGACTCGCTCAGAACCATCCTGCGCAGGGGCATATCCTGTCGCTCAGGCGCAAATTCGGTCAGCACATGAATCGTGGTGAGAATTTCGTCGGTCGTCTCTGACGACGGCTGCTCAACGAAATCCTCGTTTGACCAGTGATAGAGCAATGTACCCGTATCACGGACGACAAGATAGATACGGCGAATCTCGGTCTGTAGTAATTCTGAACTAACCAATTCACCAAGCGATTGCCCGGTTATGATCGCTTTCAGGCGCAGTTTAGCCAAGCGCCATGACAGGAGCGCATCGACCGTGCGGTTCGTCCTGCGCCCCAGCCTATTGAGTGCATGCCCGATGCCACCACGCATTAGCCGCCAGAAATGGGGCTGAAGCGCCGCAACCATCTGCTCGTCATCCACGATGGCGGGTGCGGGTTTGGCCACATGAACAGGGCCACCCGATGAGCGTTCCAGCGCCTCGATCCTGTGCGTCAGGCCCGTAACATCCTGATGCTCGTCGGAGAGGAGCAAGCTGCGCAATGTATGCAGATGCTCTTCAGCGGTGAAACCTTCGTCGGCCCGCTCCTCCGCGAGGCGACTGTTATTCAGCGAGTTTTGCAATGCTTTTCGCCATCGCATCAACGGTTTCAGACAGGTCTTTGAGCATGGCGCGGCGGGATTCATCGGCCCGGCGTTCTGCGATACGAACATCATCGGCAATCTTACGCATCTCGCGACGGGTCAGTTCCTCGAACTCCCGCTGGCGGTCGATCAGGTGATTCAGATGCTCGTCTAGTTCACGCCTCGACTCGCCGTAGATCAGATCGCGAATTTGCGTCAGCGTTGCGTCCTTACCTTGCTCGGCGCGCGGGGCCGATGACTCGGCACGTTTTGCCGGGGCGGGACGCGCGGTCGCGGCGCTGTCCTTAGTATCTTGCATGGGAACGGCTCCTTCAGTGAAAAATTTGCACTGTGCGACTAAACCCTAAGGCGCTTGCTTTTCAGTTAAAGCGGGGTGCGAGCCTATTGAATCGAACACCGCAAATTCACCATAAATTGCGATGAAATCCGCAGACTAACGTCATGCGCATTCTATAAAGGATTTCGCGGCAGAATCGCCCCAATGAACTTCAAGGGTCGATGCCATGATCGCAACCATACAATCCAACGTAGAAAACCAAGACGAAACATCTTGCGATACACTCTACAGCCTCATCGACCAATTGGTATCCGGCGGCGATGATCGGGTGGAGATCGTGCGGAATGGCCGCAACGCATACGGTACGCCCCCCCAGCCCGATGCGGACGATATCTGGCTGTCTTCATCCACCGCCTCGGCAATTACGCCGCGTGGATACGCCGCCGTAAACGCGATTAGCGGCACGCTCGGACAGGGCGGGCAATGGCTTGATACCGGGATCACCGCGCTCTGTGTTAGCGTGCGCAGTCGGCTCAACGCTCTGTTCGGGATCGAGGGGAGTGCGGCTATCCTCGCCGCTTCGGGTATGGATGCTGAATTGCTGATGCTTGGTATCGCTGAGCGGTGTGGCGACAGGCCGCTCACAACCATCATCATCGCGCCGAAAGAATTGGGCAGCGGGGTGACTCTCGCCTGCACGGGGCATCATTTCCGCAAACGTCCGTGTCTTGGCGGCGATGTCACGCAGGGCGAGCGCCTCGCCGGGTGGGAAGATACCGACCTTATGGTCGAAGCGGTCGACCTGCGCCTGCCCGATGGTGTCGTTCGCGACCGTGATAGCGTCGATGCGGAGATTGCGGCCCACACGAATGAGGCATTAGCAGCAGGGCGGAATGTATTGCTCCACGTCCTCGATACCGACCCGACCGGCTTGCAAACCTGTACCCGCGAAACGGCATCGCGCCTCATGCGCAGCGCGCCGGGGCGGGTGCATACGGTGGTCGATTCCTGTCAGCTACGCTGTGCGCCAGATCAAATACGCGCAGATTTAGACCGTGGCTTCGCCGTCATCGTGACTGGATCACAATTTGCGGGCGGCCCGCCACTTTCAGGGGCTTTGCTGCTCCCCCCTGCCCTTGCCGAACAATTCGCGGCTGCACCGACCTTGCCACAGGGTTTTCGCGACTATACCGCCGCCCATGATTGGCCGTCTTCCCTACGCCCAACCGTGTTGGACGATCCCCGGCGTCATAATTTGGGGGCCGCCTTACGCTGGGTGGCGGCATTGACCGAATATGAAGCTCTACAAGCCCTAGACGCCGAAACCTCCGCCGCGATTATCGCGCAGTTCGATGCCGAAATCTGCCGCCGGGTGGACGATATCCGCCTCGTCCGCCCGCTCTTCTCGGCGACCGACGATACCAGACGCACCCACTCCATTGTCTCACTGGTGCCGCTGGGCACCAATTGCGCGCCCCTAAGCATGGCGCAAGCGCAAGATCTGCACCGTGCCCTATGCACCCGAATTGATACGCCCGAAAGCGCAGCTATGCGGCGGATCGTGAATATCGGTCAGCCGGTCGCCATTGGCGAGCGCGCGGCCTTGCGCGTATGCATAGAAGCCCCGCGCATTGTGGATATCGCCGAACAGATGGCTAACGGCCGGACCATGGCGGAGGCTTTTGCCAAAACCGAGGCCGATCTGGATGCCCTATTCGCGAAATGGGTGGCGCTGATTGATGGCAAGGTCTGGGGCCGCGACCGCCGCCGCAATGGCTCCCCATCATCCAGAAAGATATAGGGGTTATGCACCCTTGAACCCCGGCGCGTTGGTAGGAGTTACGACGGGCAGCGCCTCTTTTATAACGATTTGCAATCCGCCAAATCACGCACCGCACGCTTGACATTCCGCAGAAAATCCAATTCATTGTTCATGTTATGTTCAATTTAGCGGAGACGACGTGCGGGACTGGGATTGGGATTGGGACGGGATGGCAGAGGCGAACCGGGGGAAGCTGTTGCGGCTTCTCGTGGGGTTGCTCGGCCTGCTTGGGTCCGGGCCTATGGTCAAGCGGGTCGTCTGGCGCAAGATTTTGGCGCGGTTGGTGCCGATGGAATCGGCAGTTCGGCGGTTGATCTTTGTTCTGGCCCGTGACCTCGATTTACCGCCTGCGCGCGGGGGCGGTGGTCCGGGTGGCAAGGGTGGCGGCGCGGCGCGTGGGATGGCTTTTGTGCTGGTCGACCGGATGCGCGCGGTCGATCCCGCATCGCCGCATTGCCCGCGTGGGCGGGAACCGCGCGTCTCGTTCCTTGGTGAAGATGTACCACGCGGCGGGGTGCCCGAACCTTCTGACGACGATCTGCTTGATGCTGCCGCGTTACGGCGGCGTCTTGATGCGCTGGAGAAGGCGCTGGCCAACCTGCCCGCCCAAGCGCGGCGGCTGGTACGGTGGCAACAGCGCAATGCGCGGGCGCGGGCGACTGGTCGCTGGCGGCGGGTGCATCCGTTCCGCGCGGGGCGTCCGCCGGGGTATCGGGAACGCAGACCCGGTGAGGCGCATGGCGTGCTGGCCGATTGCCATGATCTGGCGATACGCTGTCTGGCGATGCTCGAACAGGGTCGTGCGTGAGGGCGGTTTTGCGTCCTTTTCGTCCGCATACTGATTAAAGGCAATTTGCTGTAGTGGCTTTGGCCGCATCCAGCCTATCTTTCGGGCATGAAAGCCTTTGCCCGCCTGCTCGAATCGCTCGTGATGACGCCGTCACGCAATGCGAAGCTGACGCTGCTGACGGATTATTTTCGCTCGCAGCCCGATCCCGACCGGGGCTGGGCGCTGGCCTGTATCGCGGGGTCGTTGGAGCTACGCAATGTTACCGGCTCGACCTTACGCACTATGGCCGAGGAGCGGGTGGACCCGGTCTTGTTTCGGATGTCCTATGATTATGTGGGCGATCTGGCCGAGGCGGTGGCGTTGATCTGGCCCAGCCCGGAGGAGCCGGTGGAGACCACGCCACTGCGCTTGTCGAGCGTGGTCGAGACGCTGGCCACGGCCACCCGCCCGCAGGCGATGGCGCATCTGGCCGGGTGGATGGACCGGCTGGCCCCGTCGGAGCGGTTGGCGCTGCTGAAGCTGGCCACGGGGGGCTTGCGGGTCGGGGTGTCGGAGCGGCTGGCCAAGACCGCGCTGGCCGCAATGCATGGCGAGGAAGGCACGCTCGACCGGGTGGAGGAAATGTGGCACGGGCTGGAGCCGCCCTATGTGTCGCTGATGCAATGGCTCGATGGCTCGCAGGCCGCGCCGCAGGTGGATCTGACTCATGCGTTTCGACCCATGATGCTGGCCCATCCGCTGGATAACGGTCTTTATTCAGTCGATGAGCGCCGTGAACGCCTGCATGAGAGCGACGAGAGTGATGCCATTACGGTCGAGCGATTGGGCGAGAAACTCAACCCCGCCGAACATTCCGCCGAGTGGAAGTGGGACGGCATCCGGGTGCAGGCCGTGTCGCTGGGGGGCGAGCGGCGGCTCTATACCCGCATGGGCGAGGAGATTTCAGGCAGCTTTCCCGATGTGGTCGCGGCTATGGATTTCGAGGGGGTGGTGGACGGTGAATTGCTGGTCGTGCGGGAGGGCGAGGTCGCAAATTTTGCGGATTTGCAGAAGCGGTTGGGGCGGAAATCGCCGGGGGCGAAGATCATGCGGGACTCGCCGGGGCATATCCGGCTCTATGATCTACTGCATGACGGCGCGGAGGACGTGCGTGCCTTGCCCTTCGGCGCGCGGCGGGCGGCGCTGGATGCTTGGTTTTCGCGCCAGCCGGTCGAGCGGGGGATTGATCTGTCGCCGGTTATCCCCTTCAAGACATGGCAGGAGTTATACGATGTGCGGTCCACCTCCCGCGATATCGGGCAGGAGGGGCTGATGCTCAAGCGGCTCGATGCGCCCTATGTGGGGGGGCGTCCCACGGGGCCGTGGTGGAAGTGGAAACGTGACCCACTGACCGCCGATTGCGTGATGATGTATGCCCAGCGAGGGCATGGAAAACGGTCGAGTTTCTACAGCGATTATACGTTTGGCGCGTGGCGGGAAGGGGAATTGACCCCCGTGGGCAAGGCGTATTCTGGGTTCACCGATGAGGAATTGAAGCGGCTGGATAAATGGGTGCGGGACAATACGACCGACCGCTATGGCCCGGTGCGGGCAGTGAAATTTGCGCTGGTACTGGAGGTGAATTTCGACGCGGTGCAGCGGTCGGCGCGGCATAAATCAGGCATCGCCATGCGGTTCCCACGGATCAAGCGTATACGCTGGGACAAGCCCGCCCATGAGGCGGATAGGATAGAGACGCTGGAGGAGATGATTCCGGTGGGGTGAGGCGTTCTTAGCACCGCACGGTTGACTATTTGTCTTTCATCACGCTGTATGTTCGTGATTTGTTTTTAGCGAGGTGTAACGGAAACGATGGGAGGGCTGAGAGGGAGATACCCCGCATTTGCGGGGTATGATGGATGGGCGTTAATCCTCGGAATTAAAGGTCATGGCGACGCCGTTCATGCAGTAACGCAAACCCGTGGGTTGCGGCCCGTCGGGGAAGACATGCCCGAGATGGGCATCGCAGCGGGCGCAGAGGATTTCGGTGCGGCGCATGAAAAGACTACGGTCGGATTTTTCATCCACCGCCGTATCGCTTATGGGTTGATAAAAACTCGGCCAACCCGTGCCGCTGTCGAATTTCGTACTCGCATCAAACAGGGGCGCATCACAGCAGACACAGTGGAACTTTCCAGCCGTTTTCGGGAAATTATCATGGGTATGCGGACGCTCGGTGCCATGCTTACGGGCCACGCGATATGCCTCGTCGGAAAGCTGTTCGCGCCATTCGGCATCGGATTTTTTGATCTTCTCGACCATGCTATGCCTCTCATTATTCATATTGCTGCCCCGATGGAGCATTCAACATCATCGATCCTATATAGTTCGCATGTAGATGATGGCCAAAGAAGCGCAGGGGGACGAGCGATGTCACTTTTTAGCCGGGGTGCCTATCGGGTGCGGCTCGCCGATACAAGGGAAGACGTGCGGGCGGCGCAGCGATTACGCTATCACTCGTTTATCCGCGATACGGGCGCGGCACCGCGCAGCGATGGCCTTGACTCGGATGCGTATGACGCCGATTGCGCGCATATCCTGATCGAATTGGAAAAGACCGGTGAGTTGGTCTGCTGCTTTCGGATGATGATGCTGGCGGGTGGCCATGAGGTCGCGCGGTCATATTCAGCGCAGTATTACGACCTCGCCGCGCTATCGGCTTTTCCGGCACGGATGGTTGAGATGGGCCGGTTCTGCGTACATCCTGACCATCGCAGCCCCCATGTGCTACGGGTCGCATGGCAGGCGATGACGCGATACGTGGACGCGCATAGGATTGAGCTGCTGTTTGGCTGCTCCAGCTTTGAGGGTAGCGATGCGGAAGCCCATGCGGATGCGCTGGCCCTATTGCGCGCGCGGCATCTGGCCCCGCGCCGGTGGCTGCCCCGGCCCAAAGCGCCGAAGATTTTTCGCTTTGCCTCGGTACTTGGCCGTCAACCAGACCCTAAACGCGGCATGATGCGGATGCCACCACTGCTGCGCGGGTATCTGTCGCTCGGCGGTTGGGTCAGCGACCATGCGGTGATCGACGAAGATATGAATACGCTGCACGTTTTTACAGGTGTCGAAATGAAACAAGTGCCAACACGGATGGCCAAACTGTTAAGGAGTTAATCGCAATGTTTTAATGTGATACAAAGTAACCACACTATACTCCTCAAATCGTTAACTGATATCGATTAGATGCTAGCGAATCACTCCCTTTGGTTGTACGGATTTAAATACAGTTAACTAGGGAGTTATAGCTGTGAAAAAACTTGTTCTGTCCGTACTGGCCGCCGGTTCGCTGTTCGCAACCGCCGCGTCGGCTCAATCTTACTATTATGGTTCACCCTACTATGGGTCCGGCTATGGCGGTTATGGTTACGGCGCACCCGCGCAGTATATCAATATCGGTAGCCTCGATTCATATTCGTCCTATGGGACCGGATATTATGGTAGCGGGTATTCCGGTGGTGGCTATGGCATTCGCCCGGCGAGCTATCGGTCAACTTACTACTCGACGCCAAGCTATACGTATCCGACCAGCTATAGCTATCCATCAACGTATAGCTATCCAAGCTACAGCTACTCGTATCCATATTCCAGCTATGGCTCGACCTTCGGCACGAGTTACATTCGCCCGGCAAGCGCACGGGTGATCTCGACCGCGCCTTACTATGGATATGGGTCATCCTATTACTATCCAACGACCTACACGGGTGGTTATCGCTTCGGCTTTTAACCCCCCGTTCTGCCTCACTTGTTTCAGACTTCAGCGCCCTCCTCGGAGGGCGTTTTTTTATGTTTGCCCGCATCATTTGCGCGCGGATGAGGATTTGAGGTTGCCGAACGGTGTTTTCCACGCCAGTTTCCCGGCAAACAGCGAATACCTTCGCACAGACCCCAAATATCGAGGAACTTCCATGCTGGATTTCGAGGCAATGCCGGACGCGCCGGACTCAACCGTTTCTGTGCGCGATGTCTTTGGCATCGATACGGATATGAAGGTTCCGGCGTTTTCCAAGCATAATCCCTACACCCCCGATCTGGACGAGAGCTATCGATTTGACCCAGAGACAACCCGCGCGATTCTCGCCGGGTTTTCCCATAATCGCCGGGTCATGGTGCAGGGATATCACGGCACAGGGAAATCAACGCATATCGAACAGGTTGCCGCACGGCTGAACTGGCCCTGTACCCGCGTCAATCTCGATAGCCATATCAGCCGTATCGACCTGATCGGTAAGGATGCTATTGTCATCAAGGATGGCAAGCAGGTCACGGATTTCCGCGAAGGCGTACTGCCATGGGCGCTGCGCAATCCGGTTGCGCTGGTCTTCGATGAATACGATGCGGGCCGCCCGGATGTGATGTTTGTTATCCAGCGCGTGCTGGAGGTCGATGGCAAGCTGACATTGCTGGACCAAAACGAAGTGATCCGGCCCAATCCCGGTTTTCGGCTATTCGCGACCGCGAATACGGTGGGCTTAGGCGATACGACGGGCTTGTATCACGGCACACAACAGATCAACCAAGGGCAGATGGATCGCTGGTCGCTGGTTGTGACGCTCAACTATCTGAGCCAATCAGCGGAGGCGGATATCGTGGGGGCAAAATGCCCCGAAGCGGATCGCAAGATGCTGGAGCACATGGTGCAGGTGGCGAATCTGACGCGGCAGGGCTTTATGAACGGCGAGATTTCGACGGTAATGTCACCGCGTACCGTGATTACATGGGCGCAAAATACGGCAATCTTCGCCGGGGATGTGGCCTTTGCCTTCCGGCTGACATTCCTGAACAAATGCGATGAGATGGAACGGGCGACGGTTGCGGAATTTTACCAGCGATGCTTCGATGAGGAACTGCCGGAAAGTGCGGCAGCAATCAGCCTTGGTTAGAGCGGTTTCAAGCGGGGTGAGTTCACCTAGTGGGTTATTTCTGACGAAACGAACCCACTAGATTTTGGTTTGGTGGATCCACTACAGCCATTTGCGATAAACCTGAGCCATATTTTACGCCAAGAGCCGCGCAAAATATGGCGCTTGGTGATTCAGAATAATCGCAATTCGCTTTAGCGACCCGGAAATTGTTCTAGATACGCATCGCAACTAGGTTCACCCCCCATGCTTTCCTATCAACACGGATATCATGCGGGTGGACCCGCCGACCTGCATAAGCACATCGTGCTTGCGGGCCTGATTGCCCTGCTGACTCGCAAGGCGCGGCCCGTTACCTATATGGAAAGCCATGCGGGGCGGGGGCTGTATGACCTGTCAGGCGAGCAGGCAACGAAGACCGGGGAGTGGAAGGCAGGGATTGGGACCACGACGCCCGATGGCCCCTTCCGGCAGGTGCTTGATACGGTGCGCGCGGCCCATGGTGCGGATGCCTACCCCGGCTCACCCTCCGTGGCGAAGGCGTTGTTACGCCCCACCGACCGCATCGTGCTGATGGAATTGCACCCCGCCGAACACGCCGCCCTCAAAGCCGCCATGGGCCAAGAAATCGAGGTCCATAAGCGCGACGGGCGCGAGGGGTTGCTGGCCTTGTCTCCCCCCAAACCCCGGCGCGGCCTCGCCCTCATCGACCCCAGCTATGAGCGTAAGGAGGAATATGGCGAGACCGCCGCTTTCGCGCTCGATCTGGCCCGCAAATGGCCCGAAGCCGCAATCCTGATCTGGTATCCTATCCTCGCGGCGGGGCGTCACGGGCCGATGGTCGAGCGGCTGCGCGCCGCCATGCCGGGGGTGATCATCGACGAAACCACCTTTCCCGCCCATAAGGGCCGGGCCACCGGCATGACCGGCTCTGGCCTCGCCCTTCTCAACGCCCCCTACGGCGCAAACGAAATATTTCGCTCTGCAACTTCAGATGAGAAAAATGAATAATTTCTTTATTTTTCATTTACAGCACCGTTAATCAGTCTAGGTTCTGCCCCTGAAGCCTATGGGTGGGAGTGAACCGATGGACGAGCGAATCGACCAAACAAAAAAAACCGGATGGGCGGCATTCATTGTGCGCACCCGTTGGCTCTGGGTGGTGTTGGGCCTTGCCTTGACGGTGGGGATGGGGATGGGGCTAGGCAAGCTGGGCTTTAACCCCGATGCCCGTGTGTTCTTCGCCGAGGAAAACCCTGACCGGGTGGCGCTTGACGCTTTCGAGGCGGAATTTGCCAAGGACGACAACCTGATCCTCGTGATGAATGCGAAAGAAGGCGGGCTGTTCGAGCCTGAAATCTTGTCGGCCATCGGTGATCTGACCGAAAAAGCATGGCTCCTACCCCATGTTCGCCGCGTCGATTCGCTGACGAATTTTCAGCATACCTACGCCACCGGCGACGAGATGATCGTCCGCGATTTGGTGCCTGATCCGGCCAATATTACAGCGGAAGACGCGGCAGAAGCACGCGAGATTGCCCTGACACGCCCCGAACTCGTCCATTCCTTGATCGACCCGGATGCCCGGTTTGGTGCGATGCAGGTGATGTTCCGCCTGCCCGGCAAAAACCCCGAAACCGAAGTGCCGATGATCGTTGAGGAGACGCAGGCATTGGCCGCCGAGTTCCGCGCCGCACATCCCGATATCGAATTGCGCCTGACCGGCTCGGTGATGATTAACAATCAGTTCGCTGAATCCGGGCAAGATGACGCCGGGTCACTGACGCCACTGATGTTCGGGGCGATTCTGCTGATCATCCTTATCGCCTTCCGTTCGTTACTGGGGATGTTGATGACCGTCTTGGTGATCGCCATGTCGGCGGTGATCGGGCTTGGGGCGCTTGGCTGGTCTGGGGTGCCGCTCAATTCGGTTACGGTGCTGGCCCCCCTCATCATTATGACTCTGGCGGTGGCGAGTGTGGTGCATATGCTGGCCAGCGTGCGACAGACGATGGTGGAGACGCCCGACCGGCGGGAATGGGCGCGGGTGGCGCTGGATGAGCATGGCGGCGAGATTGCCGTTGCCTGTATCACCACCGCCATCGGCTTTCTGGCGCTGAACTTCTCGATTTCGCCGCCGTTTCGCCAGCTCGGTAATATCGTCGCCGTGGGTATCCTCGGCGCGCTGTTCCTGACCCTCACCTTCCTACCCGCTCTGATCGCCATCCTGCCGATGAAGCGGCGCACTGCGCTGGCCGCGACTGATCGCATTATGCTTCCCATCGCCGAATTCGTGATTGGTTGGCGCAAGCCCCTGCTGATCGGCATGAGTGCCATTGTCATCCTTTTCGCCTCTGGCATTCCAAAGCTGGCTTTGGAGGACGATTTCGTCCGCTATTTTGATGAACGATACGAATTCCGCCGTGATTCAGACTATTTCGAGCGCAATCTCGGCGGCATGAACATCATGGAATACGCATTGCCCGCCGGGCGTAGCGACGGCATCAACGATCCGGCTTATCTCGCCTCCGTCAAAGACTTCACCGAATGGCTGCGAGATCAGCCAGAGATTACCCATGTCCGCTCGATGACTGACGTAATTCAGCGGTTGAACATGAACATGCATGCCGACGATCCGGCCATGATGAAGCTGCCCGAAAATGAGATGGCGGCGGCGCAGTTCCTATTCCTTTACGAATTGTCCCTCGGCTATGGCATGGATCTGACCGACCAGATCAATGTCGACCGCTCCGCCATGCGCATTTCGGCCTCAATGGCCGAAGCTACGACAAGTGACATGCTGGCGCTGGATGCCAAGGCACAAGCTTGGCTGGCGGATAACGCCCCCGATATCGCCATTGCGCCCACTGGCATGAGTCAGGTGTTCAACCTCATCGCCTATCGCGATGTGAGGGCGATGCTTAGCGGGACTGTGCTGGCGCTAGTTGCGATTAGCTTTTTGATCTTGCTGATCCTACGCGATGTGAAGCTGGGGCTGATCAGCCTGATCCCGAACCTCATCCCCGCCGCGATGGCTTTTGGCATCTGGGGTTATTCAGTTGGGGCGGTCACTCTTGCGATTGCCGTGGTCATTGCCATGACGTTGGGGATTGTGGTGGATGACACCGTGCATTTCCTCTCGAAATACAAAGAAGGCAAGCGCCTCGGCATGACCCCCGAAGATGCCGTGCGCCATTCCTTCTCGAAAGTCGGCATGGCCCTGTTCGTCACCACTTTTGCGCTGGTCGCGGGTTTTGCAATCCTTTCCACCTCTGGCTTTGCGGTGAATGGCGATATGGCCAAGCTGACCGCATTGACGATTTCACTCGCGCTGGTGGCCGACTTCCTGCTGCTGCCCGCGCTACTCATCACCATCGACAGGAGAGACACGATGACCGCCTCCCTCAAGACCGCCCCCGCCGCAATCGCAGCCCTTCTCGGCCTTGGAATGCTGGCCGCGCCGTCCCCCGCCTCCGCGCAATCAGCGGAAGCCAAAGGTCTATCCATCGTGCAGGAGGCCGAGCGCCGCGATTTGGGCTGGGGCGATTTCACCAATGATGGCGAAATGATCCTACGGGACTCGCGCGGCAACGAGACACGCCGTGTCTGGCGCGGCATGAACCTCGAACGCCCCGCCACCGCCGGGGAAGGCGACTGGTCCGTGATTGTCTTCTCTGCCCCCCGCGATATCTCTGGCACCGCCACATTGACCCAAGCGAAGATCGAACCTGCCGATGACGACCAATGGCTCTACCTGCCCGCCGTCAAGCGGGTGAAACGCATCTCCTCGTCGAACCGTACCGGCAAATTCGTCGGTTCAGAATTCTCCTTTGAGGATCTTGGCTCTCAGGAAGTCGAGGACAACACCTATAAATGGCTGCGCGATGAAGCCTGCCCCGGCGGCACGGGCCTGACCTGTCATGTGGTCGAGGGCTATCCGAAAAACGCGCGTTCCGGCTATTCCAAGCGGGTATCTTGGGTCGATACGACAAACTATAATCAGCATAAGACAGAGTTCTACAATCGGCGCGGCGATCTGGAAAAGACGCTGACGGCGACGGGCTATCAGCAATATGTGGGCAAATACTGGCGCCCATCCCGCCTTGATATGCAGAACGTCCAAACGGGCAAATCCACCACGTTGATGCAATCGAACTATAACTTTGGCACCGGCATGAGCGAGGGTGATTTCAACGCCCAACGCCTACCCCGCCTGTCGCGGTGACAGATGAACGCCGCCGCTCTCTTTGACGCCGATACCCCCATCCCCAGCCACGCGCTATTTGCGTTAACCGCTGTGGCGCTTGGGACATGGCAGGTACTCGGCACTAAGGGGACGCGGCGACATCGGATCGTCGGCTGGTTGTTTGTGGCCGGGATGACCTACGCCGCAGTATCCGCGCTATTTATCTCCGATCTCAAGACGTGGGGATATTTCAGCCCGATTCACCTGCTGATCCCTATCACTTTGGCCAGTTTGTTCTTCAGCGTGCGCGATGTGCGGCGCGGAAATATCAGAGGCCACGCACAAGGCATGGTGATCCTGTTCGTCCTCGCAGGTTTGGTGACGGGCGCACTGACGTTCCTACCGGGGCGGGTCATGCATGAAACAGTCTTCGGAATCGCCAATGATGGAGCGATAGAATGATGACACGGTATCACGCGATATGTCCCCTCCATCCTAGCGGGGGAGGTCTAGGGTGGGGGGGTCACTCCGCCTGCGATACGGTGACTAGTGGAAAGATCCCCCTCCCAGCCTCCCCCCGAAATGGGGGGAGGGGTCACACTGCCCTTGCGGCAATTCTAACCCTAACCCTCCTCGCCACCCCCACCGCCGCCGAAGAACTGCTCGGTGCCGATTTTGCCGAATTGCGGGGCGAGGTATCGGTCGAGACGATCCTGTTTCCCGAAGGCCCCCTGTTCGCGGGTCAGGACCATAATAGCCTCTCCTTCGCCTTTGAGCCGACCGGCACCCTCGAATGGAATGACGTTGAGGTACTCGGCGGCGCTGATATCACCGCCTCAATCCGTCCTTTCCTTCGGATTGACACGGCGGATGAAGAACGCACCCATTTCGACCTGCGCGAAGCCAAACTCGACCTGCGCTTCGGCAATACCGACGTGACCATCGGCAACGATATCGTCTTCTGGGGCAAGACCGAGATTGATCAGATTGTCGATATCGTCAATCAGGTCGATGCGGTCGAGGGCACCGATGGCGAGGATAAGCTTGGCCAGCCCATGGTCGCCATACGCCGCATTTTGGAATTCGGTGATTTCAGCGGACAGGCCAGCGTCTTCTACTTCCCTTATTTCCGCGAACGCACATTTCTGGGCGAGGAATCGCGGTTTCGTTCCGGCTTGCTGGTCGATGGCGATGATGCCCGCTATGAGACAGGCGCAGAGGAATGGACGCCCAGTTTTGCCGCGCGCCTCGCCGGATTCTACGGCGATTTCGATGTTGGTTTCCATGCCTATCACGGCCTCAGCCGCGACCCGGCCTTTGAGGTGAGCAGCGCAACCCTTATCGGCGGGCAAATCGTCCCCACGAGCCTACGCCCCGTCTATGGCCGCATTACGCAAGTAGGCTTTGACGGGCAATACACCTCCGGCGCGACCTTATGGAAAGCCGAAGCCATAGGCCGCTTTGACCAGCGCAACCTCGCCTTTGAGGAAGAGGATTACGTTGCCGCCATCGCCGGAGTCGAGCATACGCTCTATGGCATCGGCGGCACCAATTTCGACCTCGGCCTGATCGCCGAATATGCCTATGACAGCCGGGGCGACGAGGCGCTAACGCCTTTCCAGAACGATGCGGTTATCGGCGCACGCCTTGCCCTCAATGATGCGCAGGATACTTCCGCCCTGCTCACGGCGGCCATCGACACCGAAACCGCCGAAACCGCGCTACGCCTTGAAGGCGAGCGGCGGCTGGGTGATAGTTTCAAGCTCTCTATCGTTGGGCAAACCTTCCTGAACACCGACGATGCCTCGTTTCTGGATGACCTGCGCGACGACCATTCGCTGCGCCTGACCCTATCGGCATTTTGGTAGTGGCGGGCGAGGTACATCACTTCGTCGTGCGAGAGGGTCTGTCGCCCTCGCAGGCGGAGATTGTCCAGCATGCAGCGATCCTGTTCGGCACGTTCGGTTACACCAAGACCAATATTGGCGAAATTGCCGAGCGGGTTGGCATGTCGCCGGGCAACCTCTACCGCCATTACCGTAACAAACAGGGCATCGGTGAGGAGGTTGTGCGCTGCTACCTCGCCCATGCCGAGCAGGTGCAGGCGGCGGCCATCGCAGCGGCGACCGGGCCAGAGGCACGCCTACGCGCGATGTTCGCCGAAGGGATCGGCGATTTGCTCGCAGCTCTGCGCGAAAACCCCCGCATGGTGGAGTTGGCCGACATGATCTGTGCCAGCGACAGCGGTATCCTACACAACCATATCACATGGAAGGTCGGCACCTTTGCGCGCTTGTTGCGCGAGGGGGTTGATGCGGGTGTATGGCGGATCGATGACCCGGATACGATGGCCGAGACCCTGCTTGACGCAAGCCGGGCCTTCTGGATGCCCATGGCCCTCGCCCAGCTAGACCCTGCACGGGTGCAAGGGCGGGTGACAAGTGTGCTCGATGCGCTGATCGCCGGATGGCGGATTTGATACTGCTGGGCCAAATGACTGTTCCGTAGCTTCGGCCAAAGCGCCGGGGCTGCAAGTCATAGCGGTATAACGCCGTACTTTCACCACCCCTTACTCCCCCAAAAACGCCCTCACTGGACCAAGCGACACTCCGGGTGCCTCCTCCATCGGGACATGCCCGATATCCGGCAAGCGTACGAGCCGTGCATTGGGTAGGGCGGCGAGGTAATCTGAGGCATTACTGATTGGAATGAACCCATCCTCCTCGCCCCAAAGCAGCAGCACAGGCATCTCCATCCCCGATAGCAATGGTTTCGGGTCGACCAGCCGCGTCTGACGGAACCGCTCCAGCAGCGCCCCGCGCACCCCCGGTGCGCGCAGCAGGTCGTGGTAACGGCCCAGCGTCGTATCATCCAGCCGCGCCGGGTCTGCATAAGCTCCCTCAAGGCTGGATCGCAGGAAAAAGCGCGGTAGCACGTATTCGACCACATTGAAGACCGGCGAAATCTCCGTCGCCTTGCCATACTCAAAGGGTGGGCTGGCAAACCCATCCGGCGCGACCAGCACGAGACGATCCACTCTGCCCGGATGCGCGGCGGCATAGGTCCATGCGATGCGCCCGCCCAGCGAATTGCCGATGATCGCCGCCCGCGCCACGCCCAGATCATCCATCAGCGCATTGAGGATCAGCACCGTGCGGGCATCGGTATATTCTCCCGTCGGATCAGGTGGCGACAGGCCCGATCCGGGCAGGTCGAAGCGGATCACCCGGAACTCATCTTCCAGCGCCGTCGCCCATGGCTGCCATGTATGCAGGCTGGACGCGACCCCGTGGATCATAATCACCGCCCGCGCATCCCTCGGCCCCGTATCACGCACATGCAGGCGCGTGCCCGCAATCTTACGCATATCGGCAGGTGTAGCCAGATAGCGCGCCTCCAGCGTCTCACGCGATAGGTCGGGCGTCCATGCACATCCCGCCGCCACGAGCGCCAGCGCCAGCACGCTGAACAGAGCCTTGCGCTTCATGCGGTCTTCCCCCTCGGAAACAGGAACAGGACGATCCCCAGCATCGCGATGCCCATCGCCAGATCGAACGCAAACATCTGCGTCAGCGTATCCGGCCCAAACACCCAAAGTTCAAAGCCGAACGCCGCCCCCTCGATACCAAAGACGCAGAAGGCGAGGATATTGTTGGTGACATGCAACCCGATGGCCGCGCCCAGTCCCCCCGTGCGCCAGACCATCGCCGCCATAATCAATCCGAACACACCGATATGCACCAGAATCCGCCACATCATCGCCGGATCCATGCTTTCATCGTAATGCAACGCCGTGAATAGCAGGGTTGGAAAAACCGCCCAGACCAGCGGATTACGCGACCAAACGGCGCATTGCTGAAGAAGATAGCCCCGGAACATCAATTCCTCCGACGTCGCCTGAATTACGACACCCAAGATGATCGGCACCAGCCAAATCAGCCATAATCCAAGCGCAAGTTCCGTCCGCTGCGGCGGGCCGAGAACAACGCTATAGGTGGCGATGCTGATCACATGAAAGCCCAGCGCCAGTAACACCCCCGCCAGCACATTGCGCCCCTGCGGCCTGCGCGACGGATGGTAGAGCGTGCCAAAGGGACGCCGGTGCAACAGGCGCAGCACGACCCACAGCCCAACCCATGCGCCAAGGAATGTCATCAAAAAGATGAACACACCTTCGGGCGGCATTACCCGCCCCTCCTGCCCGAACATCGCGGCGACCGACCGGTCCAACCCTACCGGTTCCAACCACCCCTCGCCCAGCGCGGTCAGAAGAAGGATCGCCAATCCGAACCAGAACACGGCGACGAGCATGATGCCCAGCAATACCCGCCACCATGCGCCCCGTGCACGGGCCGGGGCGATATAGGCGTCGAGCGGATCGAATATGTCTGTCACGTCTTTCCCTGCCCTGCGAATGCTGGAGTGGACAAGTATCACATCCGGCGCAGATAACACGTACCCCAAGGGTGGCACAAAACGCAGGCAGATCGAGGATATGGGGAAATCGAAGCAACCCACGACCCTGCCCAACCCTTTCGCCAGATGGTTCGAGGATAAGGGCTGGGTGCCGCATCCCTATCAACTCGACCTGTTGGATGGCGCGCAAGCAGGCGCATCACAGCTTCTCATTGCGCCAACGGGGGGCGGCAAAACGCTGGCTGGATTCCTACCCTCGCTCATCGGCCTCGCAGACGGAAAACATGACGGCCTGCACACCCTCTATATCAGCCCGCTCAAGGCGCTTGCCGCCGATATCCGGCGCAACTTGGAGTCCCCCATCGAGGAAATGGCCCTGCCCATCCGCGTCGAGGACCGTACGGGCGACACCAAGCAAAGCGCGCGGCTCAAGCAGAAGAAGAACCCGCCTCATCTGCTTCTGACCACCCCCGAAAGCCTCGCCCTGCTGCTGACCGACCCCTATGCCGATCAGATGTTCGGTGGATTGCGCGCGGTTATCGTGGACGAGGCCCATGCGCTGGCGGGCACCAAGCGCGGTGATCAGCTTGCGCTCTGCATGGCTCGCCTGCGTCGCCTCGCCCCCGACCACCGCCGCACGGGCCTGTCGGCCACGGTCAGTGATGCGGATGCCTTGGGCGCATGGCTTGATCCGACCGGCACGCGGATCGTAAGGGCACAACCGGGGCCAAAACCCGATATCCGCATCTTGGAGGAGGCAGGACCGCCGCCATGGTCCGGGATGGGCGGGCGCTATGCCGCATCGGCGGTTCTGGAAGCGGTGAAAGACGCGAAGACGGCGATTATCTTCATCAATACCCGCGCACAGGCAGAATTATTCTTTCAGGCGCTCTGGGCCGTCAACGAAGACGATCTGTCCATCGGTCTGCACCATGGTTCACTCGCCAAGGAAACCCGCCAGAAGGTCGAGGCGGCGATGGGTGCGGGGGAATTGCGCGCCGTTGTCTCCACTTCCTCCCTTGATCTAGGCATCGACTGGGGCGCGGTCGATCTGGTCATTCAGGTCGGTGCGCCCAAAGGCGTCGCGCGGCTGGTGCAGCGGATTGGACGGGCGAACCACCGTTTTGACACGCCAAGCCGCGCGTTACTGGTGCCCGCTAACCGTTTCGATCTGATCGAATGTCGGGCCGCCGTTGAGGCGGTACTGGCGGGTGAGATCGACGGCGAACCGCCCGCGCCCGGCGGCCTAGACGTATTGTGCCAGCATATCCTGCTCATGGCCTGCTCCGGGCCGTTCGAGGCAGATGCGTTCTTTGAGGAAATCCGGCTGGCCGGACCCTATCGCGACCTCACCCGCGAAGATTTCGACCGCTGCCTCGATTTCTGCGCCACGGGCGGCTATGCCCTGCGGGCCTATGATCGCTGGAAACGTCTGATGGAGCGCGATGGAAAATGGCAGTTACGCGACCCCCGCTCCGCCCGCCGCCTCAAGATGAATGTCGGCACCATTGTCGAGGCCGAGACGCTGAACGTGCGGCTGAAAACGGGGCGTAGCCTCAACGGCTTCAAGCTGGGCGAGGTCGAGGAAGCCTTCGCCGCCACCCTGCGCCCCGGCGACAGCTTTATGATTGGCGGCGAGATCGTGCGGTATCAGGGCGTGCGCGAGATGACGCTCCAAGTCTCCCGCGACCCCCGTGGTGAGCCGCGCGTACCCGTCTTCGCAGGGTCAAAAATGTCGATGACTACCGCCCTCGCAACCCGTGTCATCGCCATCATGGGCGACCCGGAACGATGGGACGACCTGCCGGGCCACACCGCCGAATGGCTACGCCTTCAGGCATCGGTGTCGCAGCTACCGACCCGCGACCGGATGCTGGTCGAGGGCTTCCCCCGCGACGGCAAGGAACACACGGTCTTCTGGAGTTTCGCGGGCCGCAACGCACACCAGACATTGGGATTGATCCTGACAAAAAGAATGGAGGAGGCGGGGCTGGCCCCTTTGGGCTTTGTTGCCAACGATTACGCGCTGATGACATGGGGGCTGGACCCGGTGGAGGATGTGGAGGGCTTGCTCGACGCGAGCGGGCTACGCGATGGGCTGGAGCGGTGGCTGGGCGAATCCACGCTGATGAAGCGCACGTTTCGCAATTCAGCCGTGATCGCGGGCCTGATCGAACGCCGCTTTCCGGGGATGCAAAAGAGCGGGCGACAAGCAACGGTCAGCTCGGACGTCCTCTACGATACCTTGGTCAAATACGACCCCAACCATTTGATGCTGGATATCACCCGGCGCGAAGCGATGCGCGGCATGGTCGATTTCGACCGCATCGAAGAGATGATCGCCCGCATCCGGGGCCGCGTAGACCTCATCCGCCTCACCCGCCTCTCCCCCCTATCGGCCCCCTTGATGCTAGAGATGGGCCGCGAGCGCGTCGCCGGATCGGCAGAAGAGCGCCTGATCGACGAATTCTTCGGTGCCGAGGCGATGATGGATGCGTTGGGGGGGTGAGAACATCTTGAAAGGTATCCTTGCGAATTATCGGCGCATAATGATCCATTAGAGATAGCATTTTGCTTGGAATGTTCGGCTATCTCAGCTTATACAGAACATTAAGTGAATCAAGCATGGGTTACATTTACGTATGCCGACAACACAACGTATCCGTGATCCATTACATAATATGACCGTTTTCACCGGCGATCATGGTGAGCATCTCTGGCAACTGATGCAAACCCGACCTTTCCAAAGGTTGCGCCGCATCAAACAACTCGCGTTTTCGGAGATGGTATTCCCCGGCGCAACGCATACCCGGTTCGCACACAGTCTTGGTGTCCTACACACAGCTCAAGATCTGATAGGCGTCGTGAGCCAAGGACAAGAAGTTCGTAGACGGGACGAGCGTAAGGATCGTGCAACGTCATACGCCGCTCTGCTGCATGATGTTGGGCATGGCCCGTTCAGTCATGCTTTCGAAAGCGCAATGAAAGATTGCGTCGAAAATTGGAATGATCATGAGGTGCTTAGCCAAAGAATTATACAAGAGACTGAAATTGGAGAAATTCTAAAAGAGGGAGGTCATGACCTGCCCGGTTTGGTTGCCGACATGCTTCGTGATGACGGAGAAAAGACCATTCACAATGCCGTCGTATCCAGTCAGTTCGATGCAGATCGGCTCGACTATATGCGCAGAGATCGCCTCATGACCGGATCGCAACATGCGGCAATCGACTTTGAATGGTTGATTGGGAATCTCGAGGTAGGCGAATACACACCAGTAATCGACGGTGAAGAGTTACAAGCCCAACCCACGCTCGTTCTTGGTCCCAAAGCGGCGCAGGCGGCTGATGGCTACGTCCTTGGATTGTTTCAGCTTCATCAAACGATCTACAACCATAAGGCTACACGTGGAGTGGAGAAGCTATTCTCCGCCTTGCTGTCTCGTATTTTCGAGCTGAATCGTGATGATCGCACCGAAGAAATTGGTCTTGATAAGAAACACCAACTGCTCCGATTTTTCAATAATCCTACTGATCTTGATTTGTTTTTGAATCTTGATGATACGGTCATCCTTGGGTCACTTTCGCTTATGGCAGAAGCGCCTGACCCGACGATATCTCAGTTCGCTAAGCGAATTCGCGACCGTAAACTCTATAGATGCCGTGATATATATGGGGATGTATATGCGCAGCTTTCCTGTGCAGGGATGACAGATGGCGTCGGTCGCGAGGCCTATCATAAGACCCAAGCGATCCATTTGGAGCTTAGCAAGTATGGCATTGCTAGTGATGCACAACCACCTCGTATCCTGTGTGATAATGCGAAGAGAGTACCCTACAAAAGCACGAAGGAACCGATCCTCATTAGACAACGAAACGGCGATTTACGCGACATAACGGAAACGTCGGATGTGGTACGAAATTTGCGCGTTTTTCACGTCGGACGCGCATATTTCAACCGAGATGACAACGACGCTGAATCAATAATCAAGGCGGCGATAGACAGGGAGATCGCAAGATGACTGGGCAAAACAGGAACATCGTTTCCGAGACAATCGGTACTGCGGGGGGGCGGATCGTAGGCCGGACTCGTTTGCAGAAGATTTTCTATATGCTTGAGGTCGCCGGATATGGTTCCGGCTTTCGGTTCGACTACAAGCATTATGGCCCATACAGCGAGGACCTTACGTCTGCAGTTCAGATGAGCATCTTGATGGGAACTTTAGAAGAGAAAAAAGAAGCCTCGCAGTCGGGGCATCGATACTCAGTATTTACGTCCAGCGAAAACTTAGGTTTTGAGGTAACACCAGCGAAAGAGACGATGCTCTCTATTATGCGAGAGGCGTCATCAATCGAGCTAGAACTTGCTGCCACGGCTGTCCTTTTGTCTCGCGATGGCTTTGCAGAAGACCCCTGGGGGGAAACCGCACGGCGCAAGCCTGAGAAGGCTGAACGTGGACGGCTCGAAAAAGCTAAAGTATTGCTAAAAAAAATCAGCAGCATCGAGACACCCGATCCTATACCGGCACTTTCTTAGCAAATAGACGAATAATCACCCCAACCCCTTCCCATCGTTCCACCAACGGTGCGGGTTGTCGCGGTTGGGGTCATAGGCCGCGCGACTGGCCCAATCCTCGCGCAGGTAAATCACCGGCTCCTCATAGTGATGCACATGCAGGATCGCGCTCATCACCCGGTTCAGCATTGCCGTATCCCGCTCGATGGAGATTTTTAGCTCGACCATCGGATAGGTATCCGTCGTACCCGGCGCAAAACCCTCGACATGGGTGGTGGTGGTCGATCCGGCCATCGGTTGCGCCGTCTCAATGCCCACCGCCGAGACGCTGGCATTGCGCTGATACCGCCCATAGGCCAGCGGATTCACCGCCATGACGGCATCGAGGATGCGGTCGGTATCGCTCTCCCGCGTCTGAATTTCCAGCGTCCAGACTGGCACGAACGACCCGCTATCGCTGCGGTAGTCTGCCAATGCGCTCATGTGTATCGCCCCGGTCCAAGCAACTCGAAAGCCGTGATCTCGAACTCATAAAGCCCCGTACCATCCGGCGTCTGGGCGCGGGCGATTAGCTTGCCATCCTCGTCGTGATAGACGGCATGGGCCGTGTGAAGGGCGCGGTAGCAATGGTCGCCATTGGGATAGATGTACTTGATCATTTGGGCGTTTCCTTCATGTCCATATCGGTTTCCCCCTATTCGACGTTCAGGGGTTGATACTGGTTGCCTGCTGACAGCATCCTGTCAGCAGCCTTCGGGAGACGCCATGAGCCGCAGCGACCGCATGTTCGAGATTATCCAGATGCTGCGCGGGGCCAAGCGGCCCCTGACGGCGGCAATGCTGGGCGAGCGGCTGGAGGTGACGCCCCGCACCGTCTATCGTGATATCGCTGCGCTACAGGCCCAGCGCGTGCCGGTCGAGGGCGAGGCGGGTGTCGGCTATATCCTGCGCCCCGGCTACGATCTGCCACCCCTGATGTTCAGCGCCGAGGAACTCGACGCCATCGCCACCGGCCTGTCGATGCTACGCCGCACGCCGGATGCGGGGCTGAACGATGCGGCGGAGGCAGCTTTCGCCAAGATCGTCGCGGTTTTGCCAACCGGCGGTCCCTATGATCCAGACGACCCGATCATGGTCACGTCGCAATGGCATGATGTGCCAGACGCGACCATAGACCCCGAAATCCTACGCCGGGCAATCCGGGAAGAGGCGGGCTTAACCCTGACCTATGGCGACAAGAAGGGCGCAAAAACGCAGCGCGATATCCTGCCGCTCGCCCTCGTCTATTACATCGGATCACAGGTCATCGCGGCATGGTGCGAGCTACGCGAGGACTTTCGGCATTTTCGCATTGATAGGATTGTGGACTGCAAACCGAACGGGCGTACATTCCGGGGCGAAGGCCATGCGCTGCGCCTTCTTTGGCGTGAAGAACACGATATCGAATGACAGTCACGCCCCATCGAGGACGAAGGCGAAATCGTTGCTCTCGAAACGGGCCTGCTGAAATGGATCGGCGGCGAATCCCGTGCGCAGGTCGTGGCGGGCATGGACCGCATAGCCCTCCCCATCCAACCGCCGCACCTCCAGTTCCGCCCGGTCGAGATCGACCAGCCAGTACCACCCGATCCCAAGAATGGCATAGTCCCGCGCCTTCGGCCCCCGGTCCCGCTCGGCGGTAGCCGGGGAAAGCACCTCGCAGACCCAATCGGGCGCAATGGGGCAGTAGCCCGCATCATTTACCCGGTAGCGCGCCGCCCGCCATCCGCCGAGGTCGGGAATCTTGGGGCGCCGGACTCCGTCCGACCCCGTGATATCCTTGAGGTCGGGCACCGAGACGATGATCCATCCTTCATCTGGATCAGCATACCCCTGACTGTAGGAAGCGTCGATCCTACCGCCCAAGCGATTCTGGAGAACGCCATGCGCGTTGATCGGCGAGGGCTGCGTCACCAGCGTATCCCCAATCACTTCCCAGCGGCGGTGTTCCACCGGATCGGCGGCGGCCACCGCAGCCATGATCTGATGCGGTGTGGGGTTCTCCGGTAGGTCAAGTTCAATCTTCATAGTCCTATTCTATAGCGCATCCCGCGACGGCCCGGAAGAGGGATGCTAGACCTCAAGGTAGGGTACGATAGATTGCTGCGGGACAAGCCGAAGGAGGGCAAGGCGAACATGACTGATGCGTGGAAGCGGCTGGAGGGCGAGGCAACCCGGTTGAAAGGGACTACCCTTCATGCGCTGTGGGCGGATGACCCGGATCGCTTCGCCCGGTTCTCATGGCGGCTGGACGATCTGTTGCTCGATTGCTCAAAGGAGCGGATCGACGGGAGGGTGCTTGACGCCCTAGTGTCCTTGGCCTGCATGGCGGGGCTTGGGGATGCACGCGAGGCGCTGTTTTCGGGCAAGGCGTGGAACCTGACCGAAGGGCGCGCCGTGCTACATATGGCCCTTCGCGGGGGGGCCGATGCCCCCGCCGGGGACGATGTTACGGGCACGCTGACCCGGATGCTTGCCTTCGCCGAAGACGTGCGCGCGGGGCGCTATGCGGCGGAAGGGGGGGCGTTCACGGATATCATCAATATCGGCATCGGCGGCTCGGACCTTGGCCCGGCAATGGTCGCCCGCGCGCTAGAACCCGACCGCGACGGCCCGCGCCTGCATTTCGTGTCGAATGTCGACGGGGCGCATTTGACTGATGTAACGAAAGGGCTAGACCCTGCGCGCACATTGGTGATCGTGGCGTCGAAAACCTTTACCACGCAGGAGACGATGGCCAATGCCCGCTCCGCCCGTGCGTGGTTGGAGAGGGCGGTCGGCGAGCGGGCCGGAGCGCATATGGCCGCTGTCTCAACCAATATCGAAGCTGCGGGTGAATTCGGGATCGAACCGAGCCGCGTCTTCGGGTTTTGGGATTGGGTGGGGGGCCGTTATTCGGTCTGGTCGGCTATCGGATTGCCCGTTGCCATTGGCATCGGGGCCACAGATTTCCGCCGGTTCCTAGACGGCGCGGCGACAATGGATCGCCATTTTCGCGAGGCACCATTAGCCGAAAACCTACCCGTGTTGCTGGCGCTGATCGGCATTTGGCGGCGTAATGGGATGGGCTGGCCCTCCGTCGCGTTGATCCCCTATGATCAACGGCTGGAACGGTTCGCGGCTTATGTACAGCAACTCGATATGGAATCGAATGGTAAGCGCACAACCCGTGCAGGCCATGCGGTCACCGGCGCGACCGGCCCGTTGATCTGGGGCGAGTCAGGCACAAACGCGCAGCATTCCTTCTTTCAACTGCTGCATCAGGGCACCGATATCGTTCCGGTCGATTTCATCGTCGCCGCCAATCCGCGTGAGGCTCACGATCCTGCGGATGGCAACCCTCACCACACCGCCCTCCTCGCCAATTGCCTCGCCCAATCCGAGGCGTTGGCCTTCGGACGCAGCGAAGATGAAGTGCGCGCGGCAATGGCGGGGGCAAAACCAGAAGAAATCGACCGGCTGGCCCCGCATCGCACTTTTCCGGGAAACCGCCCTTCGACCACCATTATCCATGGGCGACTCGATCCATTTTCACTGGGCCGTTTGATCGCTTTGTTCGAGCATAAGGTCTTCGTGCAGGGCGTAATCTGGGACGTGAACAGCTTTGACCAATGGGGCGTTGAACTCGGCAAGGAACTGGCCGCCGGATTGATACCGGTCTTGGATGGTGAGGCGGAGGCGCAGCATCCATCGACAACGGGATTGGTGAAGGCATTGCGAGAGCTTAGCCAAACACATTCCCCGGCAAGTGCCGCACGATCCGGGGTTTTGACGGATGATGCGCCGATTATTGAGACCCCTGCACAAGGCCGGGGCTGCATAGGGGAACGCACAACCCCCGCCAGCGCAGCCCTGTCACGCTTTACCGTGCTGGACCTGACGCGCGTGCGTTCTGGCCCGACCTGCGTGCGGCAACTGGCCGATTGGGGGGCCGATGTCATCAAGATTGAAACGCCAGAGGATACCGCCGAGATGGGCGGTCCACGCGGGGGGGCGGATTTCCAGAACATCCACCGCAACAAACGCAGCCTGACACTGAACCTGAAATCGCCCGAAGGCATGGCGGTATTCCGCAAACTGGCAGATAAGGCCGATGTCGTGGTCGAAAATTTCCGCCCCGACGTGAAAACGCGCCTCGGCATTGATTACGGGACGCTCAGCATCAGCAATCCCGGCCTCGTCTATGCCTCAATCAGCGGGTTTGGACAGGACGGCCCGCTAGCCGCGCGCCCCGGCTTCGACCAGATAGCTCAAGGCATGGGCGGGTTAATGTCGATCACAGGCGAGCCGGGGAAAGGGCCGATGCGCGTTGGCATCCCCATCGCGGATCTGTGTTCCGGCATTTTCGCCGCACAAGGCGTGCTGGTCGCGCTACTGGAGCGAGAAGTATCCGGGCGCGGGCAATGGGTACAAACCTCGCTCTTGCAGGCGCAGGTCTTCATGCTCGATTTTCAGGGGGCGCGCTTCTTGATAGATGGCGAGGTCGCAGGGCAGGCGGGAAACAACCATCCTACCGTCATCCCGACGGGTGTTTTTGCCACCAGCGACGGCCACATGAACATCGCCGTTGCGGGGGAGGTAATCTGGCAAAGGCTGGCGAGGGTAATGGAACGCGAAGATTGGATCGATGATCCGCGCTATGCGGATGCCGATGGACGCTCGGCCAATCGCGATGCGCTGAATGCGGAGATCGGCGCGATTACGGCTGGCGGGACCACCGCGCATTGGGTGGATGCCCTAACCGAAGCCGGGGTTCCGGCGGGGGAGATCAACGATATCGGCGCGACCTTCGCCAATCCGCAGGTTCAGCACCTAGGCATGGCCGCACCGATGATCAGCACCGAACGCGGCGCAACGCAGGTTATCGCTCAGCCCATGGCCCTCAGCCGTACCCCCAGCACCATCGCCGCACCACCCCCCACGGCTGGCGAGCATACGGATGCGATCCTGACGGCGCTAGGCTATGGCGAGGAAGAGATTGCGAAGATGCAGGGGGATGGGATGATCTAAAGCGAATTGCGATTATCCTGAATCACCAAGAGCCATGTTTCGTGCAGGTCTTGGCGCGAAACATGGCTCAGGTTTATCGCAATTCGCTTTAGTGGATCGACCGAGACATTTGAGTCCCGGTTCTGAAAAACAGACGTTTGATGTAAGCTACTCAAATGTCGAGATAAGTTGATCCACCAAACCAAAATCTAGTGGGTTCGTTTCGTTAGAAACAATCCACTAGAGACGCGGCAGGGTGAAGATATCCCGGTCAAGCCCATCGGGGAATGGCTCGCGCGCAATCACCGTACCGCCTAGCGACTGGGTCAGCGCGCGGGCGGCGAGATTGTCGTCTTTCATATGCGTCTGGACGATATCCCAACCCAGCCGATCATAGCCGAAAGCAATGGCCCCACGCGACGCCTCCTTCGCAAAGCCCATACGGCGGGCATCGGGCAGGATCCACCATGTCAGTTCAGGCCGGGGCCAGCCGGTCGGCCACATCAGGCCACAACCGCCAACGACAGCGCCAGTATCGCGCCGCTCCATTATCCAAATACCATAGCCGCGCAGGGACCAATGGCCGATATCCCGCGCCATCATCCCCCAAGCATCGTGTTCAAGCAGCGGCCCGCCATAGAACGCGGATGCCTCTGCATCGGCGTAGAATGCGGCATAAGCAGACGCATCCCCCTCACACGGGGCGCGCAGGATCAGGCGGTCGGTTTCGATTGTTGGAATCACTTGGCCCGCAGGCGCACCACCACATCGACAGAGGCGATTTCCATGCCTTCGGGCGCTTCGGGCAAGGAGGCGAAAGCGACCGAACCAACAGGGGCGTCGGCAATTGTACCGTCGCTTTCGTGGTAGAAATGGGGATGGTCATCAATGCGGGTATCGTAATAGACGCGCCCCGGCTCGATGGCGATCTCACGCAATAAACCTGCGGCGGTGAAGGCTTTCAGCGTGTTGTAGACGGTCGCCAGCGACACGCCCATCGCCGCGCCCTGCGCCTCGCCGTGCAGCGCCTCCGCCGTTAGATGACGGTTTCCACCGCCAATAAGCAAAGCCGCCAGCGCGCATCGCTGACGGGTTGGGCGTAGGCCCGCGCGGGCGAGCCATGTCGCGCAATTCTCGCCCTGTCGCGCAGCATCGGAAGAAACCATCGTATTCATATCGCTGAAGATACCCCGGTTTTCCGCTTGTTTCAACAGGTGTAGTTCATGCCTAGCCGCCCACCATCGACGTAAATCGTCTCACCCGTGATGTAACTGGCCTTCTCAGAGGCAAGGAATGCAACGACATCGCCGATTTCGCGCGCCTCGCCCACGCGGCCCAGCGGGGTGCGCGACATAACGCGCGCCATCGCCGTGGGGTCGGCATTTACCCCCGCCATCATCT